>JACQTY010000003.1 GCA_016210545.1 Chloroflexota bacterium | reverse complement strand
GCTCTATCCCGAACGCAAATGGTGACAAAATAGGCCCCATCTGTGGAATAATCGAATTCCTTGAGACGTATGGATTGGCGGCCGGCGTTCATTCAGATGATCTCCTGGCGGGTTTTGGGCGAATATGAGATTCGCCCGTACATTTGTGGATGGATTTCCATCCATCGTAGGGGCGATCCTCGTGATCGCCCTGGGGCTGGGGCACGGGGCGAATACGAGATCCGGGGCGAATACAAGATTCGCCCGTACGGGTGTCATTCATGTGGACACCCCCTCCCGGACATCTATTTTGCCGGTGACGGCGGCGGAGATGAGGGCGGTGCGGTATTCGCGGAGCGTTTCAACTGACCGTTCAATCTTGTTTTTGAGGAGATTGTAGTTGCCAGTTTCTCTCTGAATGAAATTGACTATCTCCCGTTGCTCAGGCAACGGTGGGCATGGAATTCTAACCTCAAAGAACTCTTCGGGATAAAGCCGCAGTCTCGATGTCCAAACGCCCTGGGAGTGCCTGGTAACCTCCGAAATGAACTTGCCAGTGCGAACCAGATGATCGTAGAACGGCGGCTCGCAGTTACAGGTACGGAAACGATAAACGTTATACGACGGACTGACGATTCCAGCTCTTAAGGTAATACCCATTGCACCCATCCATGCCCACATGGTGTTGACTACGAGGTCACCTGGTTGGCACTTCTTATATCCCTCGAGGGACTCGGCCATAAACATGTTGACGGTCTTTTCTGACCTAGGGGTAACGCCGGTAATATGTGATACGGTAAGTAGTTCTTCCTCACCTGCCGAGGAACGCTCGTCGATTTGTTTGAAGACTGCTTTAGCCCTGTTGATTTCCCAGTGCTCTGGTATCTCGCCTAGCCATTCCACGCCGGAATCCTTCATCCTGGCATTGGGGTCTAACCCCTTGGTGACCACGTGGCTGATGAGGGCGGCGCGTTTCTCCTGTAACAGTTCAATCTGTCGCTGTTTTTTGGCAATCAGATTATCTATGCGCTCTGTCTCGCGGTCCAGGAAGGCGGCGATGGCGCGCTGTTCGTCTTCTTGGCAGAATGGTACGGGATTTTCATACGCATCGTCACGAGCCAAGCCAGGCACAGCCGAGTCCTTTGAGAAAGCGTCAAGTCTCAGCCACAGCAGACAATAATATAGCCACCTAAGGTTGCTCTTCGTTTGAGTCTCATCTATGAAGTATGTGGTATCAATGGCAAAGCATGGACGTTCCGAGTAAGTAACCTTTCCAAAAGACCCCTTCCGTCCTATAATCAGGCAAGGCCCGATGGTATTGCATTTCTCGTGACTTCCCACAATACCATTGCTACCTAATACTTCGAACTGCCCTTGTACCCGGTCCTCCGAAGCCAACGAGTCGCCGTAGGCAAAACGAGTTATGCTTTTTAGGCGACGAACATCCCACTTCTCTGGAACTGTGCCCAGCCATTCGACGCCAGAAGCCTTATATGCCAGATAGGGTTTCCACTTCATTTCGCCATCTCCGACAGCATACGGGCAATCTCGCTCTCAATCTGCCGCAGGTCGGCTTCAATCTCGTGCAGGGGGCGGGGTGGGGTGTACTTGTAGAAGTAGCGGTTGAAGTTGATCTCGTAGCCGATTTTGGTCTTGCTGTCATCCACCCGGGCATCGGGCACATGGGGCAGCACCTCGCGGGCCATGTAGTCCGGCACATTCTCTTTCAGCGGCACGTTCTCGTAGTCCCGTACCTCCGGGTCCAGCTCAGGCTGGCCCTTGCTATCCTGGCACACATCTGCCGTCTCGTCCCGTTCCGACAGCGCCATCAAAAGGGCATCGAAGAGAGGCGCCGGGACTACCAGCCTGGACTGCTTGAATGCCTGTTTCATCAGCGCGCTAAACCCGGTACGGTCCTTGACTACGCCCTGGGGCGCCAATCCCTGTAAAGCCTGAAGGATAGCTTCCTGTTGATGTTTGCCTGCGGCTACCTCAGCTTCGGCGGTTGCGGCGTCCTTGCGTTTCTTGCTACTGGCCAGGTTGATGAACTGGGTTGTTTCCCGGACCCGGGCAAGGCGCTCCACGGTAACCGCAAAATTGAGCTTCAAGGGACGCTCCACAGTGATACGCCGGCAGCCGAAGTCGGCGTTATCAAATATCCTGACATGTTCGCCCTCTTTGAACTCCCCGTAGAGGCGCGTAATATCACCTATCTGGTCCGGTTTTCCCTCTTTGCCGCCGCCGATCTCGTTGCGCTTGTTGCCCAGGCTCTTGCGCATCTTTACAAAATAGCCGGTAGCGTCTATAAGTTGAATCTTACCGCGGCGCTGTTCTTCCTTGCGGTTGGTGACAATCCACAGGTAGGTGCTGATTCCGGTGTTGTAAAAAAGCTGGTCGGGCAGGGCCATGATGGCCTCTAACCAGTCGTTCTCAATAATCCACTGCCGTATGTTGCTCTCGCTGGAGCCGGCTGACCCGGTAAACAGGGGCGAGCCGTTGAAGACGATGGCCAGGCGCGTGCCCCCTTCCTTCGGGTCTTTTCTCTTGCTGAGCATGTGCTGTAGAAACAGGAACGAGCCATCGTTGATGCGGGGCAGGCCAGCCCCGAAGCGGCCGCCGAAGCCCTGCTCGTCGTATTCTTTCCTGATGGCCGTCTCCTCGGGTTTCCACTCCACGCCGAAGGGGGGATTGGCCAGCATATAATCGAATTTCTTATCAGGCATGTGGTCTTCAGTGAAGCTGTTGCCAAAGCGGATGTTGTCCAGGCTCTGGCCCTTTAGCATCATATCGGAACCGCATATGGCATATGCCTGGGGGTTATAGTCCTGGCCAAAGACCTCCAACTGGGCATCGCGGTTTAGCTCGCGGAGGTACTCCTCGGATACAGACAACATGCCACCGGTGCCGCATGCCGGATCATAGAGCGTCCTGACAATGCCCGGCCTGGTCAACGTGTCATTATCGGGATTGAAGATAAGGTTCACCATCAGCCGGATAACCTCACGCGGGGTGAAATGGTCCCCGGCCTCCTCATTGCTGGCTTCATTGAAGCGGCGGATCAACTCCTCGAAGATGTAGCCCATCTCGATGTTGGGCACCTTATCCGGGTGGAGGTCTATGTCGGCAAACTTCTTGACCACGTGGTATAAACGGCCGGCCCTATCCAGCTTGGCGATATGCTCTTCAAAGCCGAAGTGCTCGATTATCTCTCGGGCCCGGCTGGAGAAGCCCTTGATGTACTGAGTCAAATTGGCGGCGATATTATTAGGGTCGCCCTTAAGTTTCTCAAAGGTGAAATTGCTGGTGTTGTGGAAGGACTGGCCAGCAACCTTATTGAGAATAGGTTCCAAGTTTTGAATCTTGCTGCCCTCCAGGCCTCTTAGCCTGGCAAGGACGGCGTCTTTGGAAGGCTCCAAAACACAATCGAGGCGGCGGAGGACGGTCATGGGCAGCATGACATCCTTATACTGGTTTGGCCGGTAGGGGCCGCGGAGCAAATTGGCCACCTGCCAGATGAAATTGACCTTTTCGTTGAAGTTGTTCATTTTATAGACCTTTTCGTGGGATGCGTTGGTGTTCCGGTTGTTGCATCGGCGCGGCCTGAGTATAGCACCACGCGGCGCGCGGAAAAAGGGGGGACCACCAACAGACTCCCCAGACTCAACACACGCGCCGCGGGTACTGTTAGCGCCCACGGGCTTCTGGTATACTTAGCGGTACGGACGCCCTCTCCCGTAGCACAACGACAGTTGGAGGAGACTGTTACATGGCAGAAGTAAGGATACGCAAGATGCTCCCCGAGGACGTGAGCCGCATCCTGGAGATCGACCTAAGGCTGGTGGGCAAGGAGCGCTCTCCTAGCTGGCCGCAACGGGTCACCCGCTACCTGGAGATGTACTATCCACCCCTGTGTCACGTGGCCGAGACCAATGGCCGAATAGTGGGCTTCATCCTGGGCGATATCCGGGGCTGGGAGTATGCCCTGGCCCCCAGCGGCTGGATCGATATCATGGGGGTGGCGCCGGACTTCCAGGGCAGCGGCATCGGCAAGAAGCTGTTGAAGGCCTTCGCGGACGAGTGTCGGGAGAGGAAGATGAAGACCCACATCATGGTGCGGGAGGCCGATGAGCGCCTTCAGCGATTCCTGTCGGAGGCCGGGTTCAACCGGGGGACGCTGATAGAGTACGAGAAGTAGGGGCACGGCACGCCGTGCCCTTGCGTCAGAGGCAAGTCGTAAGACACAAGACGCAAGAGGCGCTTGCGCTACAGACCTGAGCGCCCTGAAGGCCGTGACCTGGTCACCAGGGACTTGGGCTCCAGTTTGCCCACCATAAGCCCGACACCCTTGGGCATCGTGCTTATCTGAGCACCGGATTCTTTTACTTCCTCAAGCCTTACTCATCTGGTTGAGCGGCTTCTCCTCCAAACAGATGTCAACGAGCTACGAGGACGAATCACAGTAATATCGCCCGGGCGCGTGCGAAGCCGCCCGCTTCACTGACCGCCCTTCATTTTACTTTCCTCCTCCAGCCACCGCTTGAACTCGCCCTCCCCGTCCTCCACCCCCAGATCGGCCATGGCCCGCTGCCGGCTGTGGATGCCGGCCTCCACCAATGTCTTCTCGTCCTGCACCAGACGGCTGCGGTCCTGCGGCAGCACCGGTCCCCAGACTGTCTTTATGTAGCACGGCAGGTATCTCTGCCCCGTGTATCGCTCCAGCAGCCTCAATATCATCTCGGCCCGACGCCGGTAGACGCCCGAGCGGATAAGCCGTTTGCGTCTGATCTTCTGGAGCAAGGGATGGAGCTCCATCTCCAGGGCGACGCCGGATAACGCTTGCCGGTTATCGCCGAAGGCAGTGCGCGGCGCCTCGGCCAGGTCGTGCAGGGCGCGGTAGAGCACGTCTATGTAGTCGGTGTGGAGCTTGACGCCCCCGCCCTGGAGAAGGTCCAGCAGGTAGGCCCTGGCCCTTTCCGGGATCTCCCACACCGCTCCCGGCTGTACGGCGATGTCCTGGGCATCCTCCACGTTCTCCAGCACAGCGATAGGGTTGCCGGAAAGCTCCAGGATCATGGAAAGCTGGGACAGCGCCCGGTTCAGCTCCCGGGCCGGCTCTCGGATAGCGGGGATGTCGCTGTTGCCCCAGAACTGTTTCGGCTCCCTGAGATTGGGAAAGACCAGATAGGGAATAGTCCCGTAGGGGTTGGCCTGCTTGCGCCACCGGGTGTCGTCGAGCCATATCTCCATCTCGGCGCTGGTCCAGACCTCGGTCACCATGACCGGACGCTCCATACCGCTCGGTCCGGGGAGCGCCGCTGGAAGGGTCTTCGACCTGCTGCCCGGGCCGGGCCTGACGCCGTAGATCTGGCTGGCCTCTTCCGCGGAGAGGGCGTACCGGCTGGCCACCTTCCGCACCTGGGTAACGTCGTCGCCCTGCCACCAGGCGTAGAGGCCCTTTACGTCGGGGGCGGACACCCGCACCTGCGCCTTTGCCGAATCCCATGTCACCTTGAAGCAGCCGTCACCCATGACCGCCGTATCGATCTCGGTATCGTAGTCCAGTTCCTCCAGATTGTTGGCCTCGTAGACCGACCTCAGGGCTTCCTCCGCCTGGCGCGCCCTTTCTTCGGCTTCGAGCGAGTGTTCGGCGGGTTCCACCGAGAATGTATTTCCGCTCATCAGGTACGACGTTACCTTATCGATGAAGGTCCTGGCATAGTTGAAAGTGAGGCGGCGCTCCCGCCTCCGGGCATTCCCCGGCCACTGGAGGCCGTTGTAGAAGTCCAGGTTTTCCTGATAGAAGCGTTGCCGGGACAGGTCCATTCGGACAAGCTGCTGGGGCAAAGTTAGCTGGATCATATCCCTCCTTTTGAAAATCCAGGTCAACCTCCTGAATCCCCCAATATGGTCCCTGGGTGACGAACCTCACCCCGTTGGGAGGTGGGACGCGAGATGCGGGATGCGAGCCGTGAGACCCACTTGCCGCCTCTCACTTGGGGAGCTGTAACTCGAGATACGGGATGCGAGACGCGAGACCCACCTCCAGTCTCTCACTTCCGGTTTCTCACTTGGGCCGGGTCATCGCTGATGATGCGGTACACCGTCCGGCGGCTGATGCGAAAACGCAGCACCAGAGAGGCCACCGGCACGCCTGACCTGGAGGCCCGCCGCACCGCCTCGTCCCGCCGGCGGTGCTTCAGCCGGCGCAGCCTGTGCGGGGTATCGTAAACGCACTGGGGCAGGGAGCAGATCAAACAGGAAGGCTCCACCTCGCAACCCTCATCCCGGTACTGGCAGAACTCAGGGGGCAAATCATTCTCTCTAACCTTATCCATATCAATCCCCCACAATACGAAAATCCTAAATCCCAAGTTCCAGGCTCCAAATGTTTGGGATTTGATGCTTGGCGCTTGGGATTTAGTTCACATGTCAGCTTCCCTCACATGTCCTTTGGCCCGCCGTGGCTCGTATCCCTGCGCGGCCTCGACGGCCAGCGCCAGGCTCATCAGGAAATCGTCGTGCCCTTCTGCGGGGTCGACGAAGAAGTTCACGGTCTGATTGGGACGGTAGGCGCTCCGGGCGTGCTCCATCTCCCACCAGAACTGCTGGTATTCCGGCGAGCCGTCGGCGGAGTACATCTTGACCCGGCCGGCGTTGACGGCCGCCAGCAGCCCGAAGCCCAGCTTCGACTTGCTGGACTGGGTGAACTGGAAGGGGACAACCGCGCTCTTGCCCAGGGAGCTCTCCAGGAAGCTGGCTACGCCCTGCCCCACTCCGGTGCTGTCCACCACCACCCGGGAGCATCCCCACACGTTCTTGAGGACGTCCAGCAGTTGGGGGTAGAGGCTGGCGTGCGGCTTGCCCGTCCACCAGCGGTGCTCCACTATGAGCAGGCGCGGCTGGCGGACCACGGCGTCGCAGACGGAGTAGTCCAGCCCGCCGATAGTGACCACCGTGGAGTCCTGACGGGGCTTTAGCGCCCGCAAAGCCGCGTCCTCCCCCTCCTCGGCCTGTCCGGCGATGTCGATGCCGGCAACGAAGGCTTGTTTCCCGCCGGAGGGACGACGCCGCCTGGCGTGGGAACCCTGAAGTTGCGCCCGCTGGCTTCCGCTTAGAAACCCTCCGCCCCCGGCCAGCGGCCTCAGGCAGTATTGCGTCAGGAACAGGGGGTGGCTCTCGCCCAGGCGCTGCCTTTCCCCCTCCACGTACGCCAGATAGTCCGGGTTGTGTTTGGCGACCTCCTGCCAGTCGTAAGAGAAGTGGCGGCGGATGCCATCCTTCCTCTCCAACTCCAGGTTGACCTGCTTCGTCTCTTCCAGCAACGTGGAGTCATCCCAGGGGGTGCCATAGAGCACGGTGGTCACGTTGGTCGCCGCCCCCATCGGCTTGAACTCCTTGGCGAACTTGTCTTTGGCCACGTCCTGCGCCTCGTCGATCTCGAGAAGGATGTGGGCGGTGGCCCCGACGACGTGGCTGGAGCGGTCGGCGCTGAGGAAAAGCTGCCTGGCCCGGCCGAGACGGATGATATAGCCATGCTCCGAGACCCAGAAGTCAGAGAAGCCGGCGTCGTTGAGCCGCTCTCTGAGGCGCTGCATACTGATAATGGTCTGGGGCTTGAAAGTGGGCGCGCCCTTCACGCCGTTGCCGCCGCGGGCGGCGAACAGGGTGAGGAGCAATACCTCGATCTGGGCCGATAGCTCGTTCTTGCCACCCTGCCGGGCTATCTCCACGGAGAAGGTGAGGCCCTTCCGGTGGAGGATGCTGTCCAGGATGGCGGCGCCGATGGCCGTCTGGTAGGAACGGAGTTTGTTGGTTATGGGCATTGGTTAACCCTTCTCCAAATCTCCCGCCCTGATTCACCCTCCCTGCGGGTGAATCAGAGCATCCCCTTTATTAGAGGGGGTTGGGGAATTCTCGACTTCACTTCATCAGCCTCAACACCACCTCCACCACCACCGCCCCGATGACCAAATAGATGAGGCCGTTCAGTCTCTCCTTGACCTCGCCGATCTGGCGCTCCACCTCCTTCAGCCTCTCGTCCACTGCCACCCCGAAGGCGCAACCAGGCGCCAGGTCGATCCGAGCCGTGGGCGTGCCCCTGGCCGAAATAAGGCGGTGCAGGGCAGCGGCTAGTTTCTCCCTTCCGCTGGCCTTTGGGCTTGATGGGCGCGCCCTCGAAAGAACCGTGTCGTCACCTCCTCGGGCGACTGCATTCATCGTCACTCCTCCGCCGCTGTCCGGAAGGCGTCAGGCAACATCTCGCGCCCGACGCCGTTGACAACGTCGGCCACACTCTTCAAGAGGTCGTCCTTGGCCTCGGGGGATAGACGGTACTTGGTAGCCACAGCCTGCACCAGCAGGCGCACCGCCTTGATAAGCCCGTCCATGTCGTCGGGGTGCTCGGCCATAAGCCCGGACAGCTTCACCCGGAGCAGAGCGATCTCCTCGGTCAAACCCTCCAGACGCCGGGCCTCGGCCAGACGCTCCCTCTCGGCGTCCGAAAGGGAGTCCGAGTAGAAACCCTGGGCATCGGCGGGCGCCTTGTCAGCGACCCGAGGAGGCGTCGCGACCTTCTTGGCTGTAGTACGTTTCCGTCTTGACATGGCCCAATAATAGAACATCTGTTCTTGTTGCGTCAAGGCGGAAGTGGCACAGGGGGTACCTGTAAGAGCAGGTTCAAAACCCGCTCTCCCGTAAGGGCGATTCACGAATTGCCTTACCTAACCTCGCCCCTTCCCGACACGGGAATGGGACAACGTAGGGGCAGACCCGTTTGTCTGTCCCCCAGATACTTTGTCCCCGTTCGAAGACTCCGCCGCGCGGAGCGCGGGGAGAGCTAGGCATGTCCTGAGCCGAAGCCCTTGAGGGGAGCGAAGGGGAAGCGAAGGGTGTCTGCCCTTATGCGGGTTCAAACCCGGCTCTGAGCCTACCTGTTATCATGGTGATGGACGCGTTGTATAATGTGGTGAGCATGGGAGTCAGCCATGCAATTACTGAGGAGGGCCAAAATCCGCCGCCCATTCGATCTCACGAAACGGAACGATTCTTCACCTGGCTGGTGCAGCACCTTGGTCCGCGCGCACCTTGCGGCAAATAGGCGGCCAACCCACCTCTCCCTTTGGAAAAGAGCCTGCCCTGAGC
>JACQTY010000041.1 GCA_016210545.1 Chloroflexota bacterium | reverse complement strand
TGCTGAAAAGGTGACGGCCGGCTCTTCGGCGGCCACGTCCACCTCTCTGAGCTTCTCCATCTCTTCGACAAAGCCAGCGTATCTGGTTGTCAGGCCGCCCAGCCGGGCTGCCGGTATGTCCAGCCCGGCCACCACGGCCAGCTTTGCGACCATTTCAGGGGTGACCTCAGGTTTCTGCCGATCCGTCATAACGCCTCCTCATCACGGAAAGTACCAACTATATAGACCAACCGCCAGCAGATGTCAATGGGCGACCGCGCCGGTGGGCGTAGTCTGTGGATTCCCTGGAAAATGCGCCGTAACTCATCTCTCCCCTCAAGGGCTCAGTGCACGACACTTTTTTCAAAGAGGTTGCGCGCACCTGTCATTCTGTCCGACGCATCGGACTCCGATGTTTTACTCGGAGGAGCGAAGTCCCGACCAGTCGGGAACAAGTCGGGAAGGGTGGGGCGGGCAACCCCCGCACCCCCAGACCCTTCGCTCCGTTCAGGGTGACAGACAAACACTGGTCTCAAACTTCCGCCTGTCTTACCCAATGGCGAAAAACTGTCGTGTGATCAGCCCGCGAGGGGCGAGAGGAGCATCCCCTACTCCTCGCCTTTTGGCCTCGACAACCAGACGGTGCTGCTCTCCTCGGTCCTGCCGTGCTTCATCACCTCAGCTATAAGCTTCTTGTCCCACAGGCCATCCTCGACGGCGTGGGCGAGGGCGGTGGTATCGAGCTGGGATACGTCCATCCACTTGCCCGCCCCGATAACTGTGTTGACCAGATGCTCGCGCCCCTCCTCATTCTTGCCCGGAAACTTGAGCTTCTTGTCGAACTTGATTCTGACCTGACGGCCGCTGCCTCTGATCGCCGTTACGTACTCCCTTTTGGCGTAGTCTACGATAGCCTCTCTGACCAGATCTGTCTCTGTCTCTATATCTTTTGCCTTGTCCTTCAGCTCGGCGTACCTGTTCACAAGGAGAACGCCGGGCTCCTTAAGGTACTGGTTGACGGGCAGGGACTCCACCATGTACAGGTGCTTCCTATTCGGGCACAGGTCCGGGTACTCGCACCACTGGCAGAGGCTCGACTCCCGGGGAGGGAAGTCGGCGGCGGCCTCGATGTCATCGATGAGTTTTCTGGCGCCGGTTGCCAGTTCGTCCAGTGCGTCATCGGAACGGACCGAGACCAGCTCCCGGTCGAAGGCCAGGTAGTGCCATACCAGCCTGACCTGCTGGACATCCGGCCACCTTTTCTTGACGCCGATGTGGTACAGGGCCAATTGGCGGTCGCTATCGGCGTCGCTCTGCCCCGGCAGGTGGGCCGAGGTCTTGTAGTCATGGATGTGGTAGACGCCGTCCCCGGTACGGGAAAGCCGGTCAATGAAGCCCTGGAGCTGGTACTTGCCCTCGCCGTCCAGGGAGAAGACGACCCTCATCTCCGTGTCTATGGTGGTATCCGAGCTAAACGGCGCATACCTGGCATGGTAGGTCTCGATCATCTTCTTGCCCAGGGCCTTGTAATGTTGGAGTGTCACGTCCTTCCTGGTGACGACGACACCGTCGCGCCAGTTTTGCTCCCACACAGTCTCGTAGTAGGAGAGCAACTCCGGCAGGGCATTCACCTTGGTGAGCCGGGCGTCGTCGTAAGCCTTCTTCAGGGTCTCATGGACCCTCGATCCGAGGAACGCCTCGATGCCCTCGGTGTCCCGCTTGATCCGGTCGCGGTAGGAGAGCCTGTACCTCAGCGGGCATTGCTCATAGGTGCTTAGCTGGGAATGAGAGTAGATGGGCATAATGACACCTCACCATTTACGGATCGGCCCCACACGTCTTTGCGAGGCACGGAGTACCGTGGCCCCGATGCATCGGGGCTTCGCTGTGGCTCGCAAAGACGATGAAGTCCCGGCTTGTTTCCATTGTTTGCCTGATGCACCCAGCGGCACCGCGACCCGTAGGGGCGGCCCTGGGCGAGGACGTTCCTCGCGTAGGTCGAGATGGGAATGAGAATAGGTTCGCACGTCAGCACATCGTTCGCGTCTATTCCCCTCCAGCGATTTTGCGTGCATTATAGCACAGTCCGGCCTCTTGCCTCCCTACGCCAGCCAGCAACTACAAGCACGGATTGCTTCGTTCCTCGCAACGACGTTAGGGTCGTCACCACAAGTCGTCCCCTCTGTCTCTATCTCCGTCTCTGTCTCCGATTGCCCATTGTATATGTACTATCCTTGTTCTATAATGGCCTGACAGGAGAGCCGCAATGGTTAAAGGCTTCCGATTATTGTTGATGTCGGTCCTGCTGGCCTGGGCCCTTGTCATTTCTCTGTCCCCCGTAGCCGCCAAGAATGAAAATGCCGTTTACGTCCTGCGCGTCGAAGGGGCCATTGTACCGGCAGTGGCCGACTATCTGCATCGGGGTCTGGCCGAGGCGGTGGCCAACAAGGCCCAGGCTGTCGTCGTGGAGATCAATACCCCCGGCGGCCTGGTCACCTCCGCCCAGGACATAATAGAGGATTTCCTGGCCTCCAGGATACCCGTCATAGTCTATGTATCGCCCGCCGGCGGCTGGGCTGGCTCGGCTGGCGCTTTCATTACCATGGCTTCCCATGTAGCGGCCATGGCCCCAGGCACCTTCATCGGCGCCGCCCATCCCGTCACCCTGGGAGGCGCTCCCGGAGGGCCGCCTTCGCCTCAGCCGTCCGCTCCCTCCGCCGTGGAAGAGAAGATGGTGAACGCCCTCGCCTCATCCATCCGCAGCGTTGCTGAGCAGCGCCACCGCAATGTGGACGTGGCTGAAGACATGGTGCGCAAGAGCATAGCCAAGACGGACTCCGAGGCTTTGGACTTGAACATAATTGAGTACCGCGCTGAGAGCTTGCAGGACTTGATGGAAAAGGTCGACGGAAGAAAGATCAGCCTGTTCGGCGGCCTGGAGGCTACGCTCAAGACCAAAGGCGCTGCACTGGTGCCCCTGAAAATGAGCGTAGCCGAGCGATTGCTCCAGACCATCAGCGACCCCAACATCGCCTATCTTCTACTCAGCTTGGCGGCTATTGCCATCTTCGTGGAGTTGTCTAACCCGGGCATGATCCTGCCCGGCGTTGTCGGCGGGATAGGCCTGCTTGCCGGCCTATATGCCCTGGGGACCCTGCAGGCCAACTGGACCGGCATAGCGCTGATACTCTTGGCCTTCGGGTTGTTCATAGCAGATGTCTTCGCCTCCAGCCACGGGGTGCTTACCGCCGGGGGCGTCGCCTCCCTCGTTCTGGGGTCATTGCTGCTATTCCCGACCCCGGGGGCGTTTCAGATAAATCTCTGGCTTGTTGCCGGGGTTGCGGGGACAATAACTGCCTTTTTCGTCTTCGTGGTCACGGCGATCGTGCGGACACAGCGGAAACCTCAAATAACAGGCCGCGACGCAATGGTAGGCATCTCAGCTCTCGTCAAGACCCCGTTGGCGCCCTCAGGCACGGTCTTCACCCACGGCGAGCTGTGGGCGGCGGTCCTGGATGAGGGAACAGCGGAACCGGGAGAGGAGGTGATCGTAACCGATATTGAAGGCTTGAGACTCCGGGTGAGAAAGAAGAAGGGCTAGAAGAGCGCCCATTCATGCGCGGCCAAAAAGGATCGGGCGATATGCCCCGGTTCGGATCGGCCCCAAATGTGAAAGGAGATGATTCTTGTCAACGATTCTGTTGATCATAGGCATCATAATCGTGTTGCTCATCATCATCCCCGCTACCGTCAAGATAGTATTCCAGTACGAGGCGGGGGTGATTTTTAGGCTAGGCAGACTGGCCGCCACCAAGAAACCGGGCTTGCGCCTCATCATCCCGTTCGTCGACCGCATGCGCAAGATAGATACCCGCGTGGTTACTCTCGACGTCCCCGCCCAGGAGGTGATCACCAGGGACAATGTAACCCTCAAGGTGAATGCGGTGGTGTACTTCCGTGTACTGCACCCGGAGACCGCGGTGGTAGAGGTCTTCGATTTTCGGGTGGCCACCTTCCAGTTTGCCCAGACCACGCTGAGGAACGTCCTGGGACAGTCCGACCTGGACGAGCTCCTCGCCCAGCGCGAGAAGCTGAACACCCGGCTGAGGGAGATCATCGATGCCGGCACCGAGCCCTGGGGCATCAAGGTGAGCATGGTGGAGATCAAGGACGTGGAGCTACCCCAGACCATGCAGCGGGCCATGGCCGCTCAGGCTGAAGCCGAACGGGAACGGCGAGGCAAGGTCATCCATGCCGACGGCGAGTTCCAGGCGTCACAGAGGCTGGCTGATGCTGCAGCCATCATTTCCTCCCAGCCCGGGGCCCTCCAGTTGCGCTACCTGCAGACCCTGACCACCATCTCCACCGACAAGACCAATACGGTTATCTTCCCCCTACCGATAGATATTCTGACTGCCCTGACGGCGAAGCTCCAGGGGACAACCCCGGCGCCGCCTCCAGCGCCAAAGGCATAACTCACGTAGGGGGTCCCGATGCATCGGGACCCCCTACGTTTCTCTCAGGCTGACGTCACCGGCTACAATCTGCTGCAAGCTGCCATCCGCAAGCCTCAACAGCAGACTGCCGTCCGGCTTGACATTCTCCGCCAGCCCGACTATCTCGGCGCTGTCCATCTTGACCTGTACCTGCCGTCCCAGCGTCTCCAGACTGCGCCGCCACGCCTCGAACACGCTCCCGCCGTCTTTGACCGCGGTGTAGAGCCGTTCCATCTCCAGCATGACCTGAGAAAGCACCTCCAGACGGGAAAACCTCCTTCCTGTCTCGCTGGCCAGGCTGGTGGGTGGGATCGCCAGCCGACCTGTCGGCCCTGGCTCTTCGTTGACATTCAGCCCGATGCCGACGATGGCAAAGTCCACCGCACCCCCTTTGATGTCGCTCTCGATAAGGACGCCGCAGACCTTCTTCCCTCCGATGAGCACGTCGTTGGGCCATTTGATACGAGGACGGAGTCGAGTGGTTGTTTCAATGGCCCGAGTCACAGCCAGCGAGGCTACCATGATGAGGGAGGGAAGCCGCTCTATGGACGGCCTGAGCACCACCGAGAACATCAGGTTGCCGCTGACTGATAGCCAGTCCCGTCCCCGCCGCCCTCGGCCCGCCGTCTGCTCCTCGGCGATCACCAGTGTGCCCTCGGGCGCTCCATCGCGCGCGGCCCGGCGCGCCGCGTTCATGGTGGAGGAGACCGTCTCGAAATAGAGGACGTTCCGGCCGATGAAGGAGGTCTTCAGGCTTTCCAGGATACTAGCTTGCGACATCTCTTCCATGGTGCTTCTCTAGTACCTAATACGAACGAGTTAAATAATGATACATTCTCACGGCGGCGCCCCGACTTGTCGGGGCCTGTGCGCCATAGCACAAATATTAATGCGTTTGTATTAGTTGAAGTATTGCGCGTAACGCCAATCTCCTCTCCTCTCCCCTCCGAGGGAGAGGATTAAGGTGAGTCCCGATTCATCGGGATCATCCTCGCCTTCTCCCTTCGAGGGAGAAGGGATGGCAACGTTACGCCAAACTAAACAAGTAGGTACTAGTCTCTCTGTCGTTGCGAGCCGAAGCCCTGAGTCCCGATGGATCGGGACGAAGGGGAAGCAATCCGTACCTTCTTCAGCCGGGGAACTGCGGATTGCTTCGTAGTCCCGAAAGGTCGGGACTCCTTGCAACGACGGTTGGAGTCCGCTCAAGAAAGCGCAATGGTCAGGCAACGCTGCACGGCGAAACCCCCTTCCCTCGTAGGGAAGGGGCCGGGGGGTGGTCCGCTCAGCCCAGCTTCTTCAACGCCTCTGTCAGCGCGTCCGTGTGCTCCGGCTTCCCGACGCTGATGCGGATGAAGTCCCTGAGAAGAGGCGTATCGAAGTAGCGGATGAAGATGCCCTGTTTTGCCAGGGCGTCGCAGACCTGCTTCGCCCGGCCACCCAGGACCCGGCACAGGATGAAGTTGGCGTCGGAGGGGAGCGGCTCCAGAAAAGCGATGCTCCGCAACAGCCGGTACAGCCTGGGCCTCTCATCCACGATGGCCTGGACTCTGCCCCGGAGGTACTCGATGTCGGCCAGGGATTCGAGGGCGGCTATCTGGGCAGCGGTGTTCACATTGTAGGGCGGTTTGATCTTCATTATATGGGCGGCTATGCCAGCGGGAAGCACCCCATAGCCCACGCGCAGCCCGGCCAGCCCCGCCCACTTGCTGAAAGTCCTGAGCACGATCACGTTCTCGTACCGGGCCACCCACGGAACTACCGAGACCCCGCTGAACTCGGCATAGGCCTCATCCACCACAACCAGGATGCCCGTTTCCACCAGCTCCCTCAGGTCGTCCGGCCGTGTGATGTTGCCCGACGGGTTGTTCGGCGAGGCCACGAACAGCACCTTGGTGCGCCGGTCTATGGCCGCTTTCACCGCTGGCACATCCACCTCATAGTCCTCGTTCCGGGGGACGACGACCACCTTTCCGCCACAAACTCCAGTGTTGAAGTTGTACATGCCGAAGGTGGGGACGCAGTTGATAACCTTGTCGCCGGTATCCAGGAAGAGTCGCAGGATGAGGTCGATAATCTCGTCGCTGCCGGCGCCGGGCGTAATGCACTCAGGGGCCACATTGACATAGCCAGCGATGGCCTTCCGCAGCTCCCGCTGGTCGGGGTCGGGGTAGACGTGGAAATAGGGGTAGCCAGCCAGGGCGCGCTGGACGCGCGGCGAGCAGCCGTAGGGGTTCTCGTTGCCGTCCAGCTTGATCACCCTCTCCGGCGGAACCCCCGCGGACGCGGCCAGCACCTCGACGGGGACAATGGGCACATAAGGCTCCAGCCCCCTCAAGTGCCGCCGGATACGCTTCTCAATAGAATAAATAGGACTTCACCTCCTGGTCTCCCAATCTGTAGGGGGCGATTCGCGCCATCCTGAGCCCGTCGAAGGACGGTCGCCCAACGCCCGTAGGGGCGATTCTGGAATCGCTGTGGTTTTCATGTCCCCTTTGCGTAAGGGTGGCGGCTCCGATGCATCGGAGAGGGAGCGTTCCTATTAGCCCAACGAACCCAATAGACTCAAAGAACTCTACGGACTCAGCGAACTCGTCTACTCCAGCGACTCCGCCAACTCCAGCAGCTTCCTGGCCTGCTCCGCCACCGGCGTGTCCACCATCTCGCCATCGACGACGGCCACCGCAACGCCTTTGGCTACGGCCTCATCGAAGGCAGCGACAATCTTCCCGGCGCGCTCGACCTCCTGGGCCGAGGGAGCGAAGATGCGGTTGGCCGGTTTCACCTGCGCCGGATGGATGAGGAACTTCCCCGCAAACCCTCGCTGCCGGGCAATGCGCGCCTCGCCGAGAAGTCCGTCCTCATGCTTGAAATTGGCGTAGACACCGTCCAGCGCGGCTACTCCGGCCGCTCTGGCAGCGATGGCCAGCAGGCCCCTGGGCAGGAGCAACTCCCGGCCATCCTCCGAGCGCACGATACCCATGTCCAGGGCAAAGTCGTCGGCGCCGAAGGCCATGCCGATGACCCGGGCCGAGGCGCGGGCTATCTCTTCGGCGTGGAGGATGCTGCGGGCGGTCTCTATCCAGGGGATGAGCTTCACGCCCCCCGGCGCCAGCCCCCGCGCCCTTTCCGCCGACGCAATGAGGCCATCAGCTTTAGCAATGTCAGCGGGGGAGTTCACCTTGGGTAGACTGATGCCATCCAGCCCCGGTCCGACGATGGCCGCGATATCGGCCTCCGTCAGGCCGCTGGACAGAGGGTTCACCCGCACGAAGAGCCGTCGAGGCGGTGCGACCATCGCCGGCAGCCACTCCTGGACGACGGCGCGCCCCTTCTCCTTCTCCGCCGGGGGCACAGAGTCCTCCAGGTCCAGCACCAGCACATCGGGGGACAGGCCCTTCGCCTTCTCCAGCTTCGAGGGCTGGTTCCCAGGCACGAAGAGCAGGCTACGCATTGGAAACGGAGGTAGACTCATCACCACTGAGTATGCCCGCAGATTGCGGGCCTGTCAAGCGCCGCCGCCTGTCCATTCGGGGCCGTAATCACCCTGCCCGACAAGGTGGTCAAAGTGCGACCTGTGCAAGGGCGACCCGCAGTGCGTAAAATACTGTGAGACCAAGGCCATAGAGTACAAGTCCTCTTTTCAGGCCTACCACGAGAGAATGGAGCCAAGCGGGGAGAGATAGCCTTCTCCAACCTGGCCGCTGACTACGGCCTGCCGGAGGATGTGCCG
>JACQTY010000002.1 GCA_016210545.1 Chloroflexota bacterium | reverse complement strand
CCCTCCATGCCCTCTTCCACAACACGGCCGTCGTCGCGGCTCTCCGAGCGGGGGAGGCCTCGGGGGCCCCGCCCGGCCAGGCCGAGGCCCTTTTCCACGTGCGCTACCTGGCCGGCGCCACGCGCGAGGAGATCCTGGCCCATCTCCGCCGGGGCCTGGCCGGGCTGGCAGCCCAGCCAGAGCTCTCCATCGAGGGGGAGGTAGCGCCCCGCTCCTCGCCCCCGGACTCGCCCCTGGCCACGGCCATCCGCGAGGTCATGGGGCGCCTGGACCCCGGCGTCGAGATCCTCCCCGCCCCGATGCCCGCCTCGACGGACCTGCGGGAGTTGGAGGCGGTGGCCTACGGCTTCACGCCCATGCGCCGCACCCCCGCGCAGGAGGTGTCGCGCCTGGCCCATGGCCGCAACGAGCGCCTGGCCGTCGAAGACATCGCCCTGGGCATCGAGGCCACCGTGGAGATCGCCCGCCGCCTGGGAGAGCTGGCCTCCTAGAGAGTGTTCCGCACCTCTCCCGCTCAAGGTTGGGTAAGTGAGGCATGCCAGGCAGACTTGCTGCTCCAAAAGGGGAGACGCTTGCCCTCAAGCCACAAAAGTGCTACACAGGGCATGACCAAGAGGACTTCTTTCCATAGCGGGAAGATCTGGGCTGGATGCAGGGACCGGGATTTCGTTTCGCCTTATGGAGACTTAGAGAGTATACATGGAACAGATGAAAAAAGGGTGGATCACAATCGCAGGCGACCGTCCATTGGAATTGTCTGAGGATACCGAACACGAGATACCCGAGATTACTGAGGAACAACGCGCGATTGTTCGACAAATCGGTCGCACCATGAAAGCTTATCTAGATTCTGCGGAGCAACTTCTCCAAGGCAAGCTGGCCGACATCAGAGACCTCGCTCCAATTCATCTGTCAAATCCAGGAAACCTCTTCGTTGTAGCTTGCCCCGACGGGGTAGCGATCCGATTCGATCGCAAAACGGAGGACAAGAGGCGCACATTCGCGGGCTGGACTAACGACTCACTCTTGAAATTAGCTCCATTGTTGTCACAAAACCTCATCCATTGCTACACAGATCGCAACTACACTTCCACGATTCCGACCACTGGCGCAGAGCTAAAATTGTTCGCGGTGGACGCTGCCACAAAAGTTCAACACGACATTCTCTCCATCAGGGCAGGAATCGATGCAGTTATCGAAAAACCACCGCTACTACCTGCACCCCCCCACAAACCGTTCTGTCTCGTATCAGTCCATAATTCGCTTGAACTTGGCTTGGTCGGCGTGATGGTGAACGCTGAGGCAAAGTCTTTCGAGCAAGGTCAAGAATTCATTACCCGGACTAAGTTCCGTTTTCCCTTTGGATGGGAATGCATAGAAATCTATCCATTCGTTGATGTTCAACATTGGAGACCAGAATATGCACCACTTTGGGCAGAAAACAATTTGTTTGCCTCTGCAGTTGCTTCGCAGTTCAGAGAAAGTTATTTTCAGCAACTTGACCCCAACGCCGCAGCGAGACGACTATTCGCATCACTACTAAAGAGCTACCAAGAATTGCTCGACACAAACCCGAAGGAAGAGATTTTGCAGAGCTTTTTGGGCAAACGTCCGAATTTACTTTGCCCTGCAGAGATAAGAGTATGGCCTAAGCTTGAACTAGGAAATCATGTAACGGACTTTGTGTTTCGAGAGGCGCCAGGAGATTACTTGCTGGTGGAACTTGAGCGGTCCACCCATAGGCTGTTCGTAAAGAATGGCGACCCTTCTCGCGAACTCGACCACGCTCTAAGTCAGATTATCGACTGGAAGCGATACATTGAAGATAACCTTCCAACGGTTCAGCGGGAGCTCGGTTTGAGCGGAATTTCAGCTTCCCCGAAAAGTCTCGTTGTTATAGGGCGATCCGCCGAACTTTCCAGCGAAAATCGAAGGAAATTGCAGACTATTGAAAGCAATAGCCACAAGCTCAAGATCATGACCTACGACGATGTATATGCAAATGCAAAGGCCGTTGTTGAGAACTTGCTAGGGCCTCTTGGGGATCCTGGTGGCACTACCCAGATCTATTACCCGCCCAAAGGCTCATCCAGCCTCCCTACTCCGAATAACGCTAAGGCAGCCAGCCATGATGTCAACGTCACCCTAGGCGAACAGCTTTAGCTGAGCGAATTCTTTGATGCGTCCTAGCAAGGAAGATGCTGAATCCGAGGCTGGTGAGATAGATGCACCAAGAGAGATCGGGACTCCAAAACAAAATGCTTTTGAGCCTGCCCACAGGGATCGCCCGCCTCAAAGTACCTCAAGCCGTCCAATACCTGTTACCGCGCCCAAAAGTAATGCAAGTATTGGACGCCTTGAGGTCCTACCGGGTCGCCATGAGCAGAGAGGTCCGCTCGCCCGAGCGCGTCGGAGGGTGACTCGCCAGGGCCCCTCCGTGGTCACCCGCCGCGCCCCCCTTAGGCGCTCTGCTCCTGGGGCGGGAGGTGGACGGAGGCCCCGGCAGCGTTGAAGAGGAGCGGGGGCGAGGTCTTGCGGATGACGTCGCCTGTGATCAGGCACCGGGCCACGCCCAGGAGGCTGGGGATCTCATACATGACGTCCAGGAGGGTCTCCTCGACGGTGGCCCGGAGGCCCCGGGCGCCCGTCTTCTGCTTGAGCGCCTGGTCGGCCGCCGCCTCCAGCGCATCCGAGGTGAACTCCAACTCTACACCGTCCAGAGCCAGGAGGCTCTGGTACTGGCGCACCAAGGCGTTCTTGGGCTCCGTCAGGATGCGCAGCAGGTCGGCCTTCTCCAGGGGATCCAGGGCCACGATCATGGGCATGCGCCCCACGAACTCCGGGATCATGCCGTAGGCCAGGAGGTCGTCGGGACCCAGGTGGGCCATGACGCGCTTGCGGTTCGGAGCCTCGCGGCCCGCAGCCCCCGCCTGGAAGCCGATGGCCTGCTGGTCCTTGAACGCCCGCTTCCGGACGATCTCCTCCAGCCCCTCGAAGGTGCCGCCGCAGACGAAGAGGATGTTGGTCGTATTGATCTGGATGAACTCCTGGTGGGGGTGCTTGCGGCCGCCCTGGGGTGG
>JACQTY010000050.1 GCA_016210545.1 Chloroflexota bacterium | reverse complement strand
GGGTATCTTGACCACGCAGTAGTCCAGTGCCGGCTCGAAGGCGGCAGTGGTCTTGCCCGTCACCTTGTTGGCTATCTCGTCCAGGCGCTTGCCAGCGGCGATCTTGGCCGCCACGCGGGCAATGGGGTAGCCGGTAGCCTTGCTGGCCAGGGCCGAGCTGCGGCTGACGCGGGGGTTCACTTCCACGACAAAGTAGGACATATCGGGCACAGTCCCTTTGCACCAGGCCTCTGCCACGATGGGGTGAGGGGTCAGGGCAAACTGGACGTTGCACCCCCCCTCGATGCCCAGGGCGCGGATGATCTTCAGGCTGGCCGACCGCAGCATCTGGTACTCTTTGTCGGTGAGGGTCTGGCTGGGCGCCACCACAATGGAGTCTCCGGTATGGACGCCCATAGGGTCGATGTTCTCCATGTTGCACACGGTGATGCAGTTATTGGCGGCGTCCCGCATGACCTCGTACTCGATCTCTTTCCACCCGGCCACGCTCTTCTCCACCAGCACCTGGTGGATAGGGCTGACCATCAACCCGTACGAGGCCACCTTCTCGAACTCCTCCCAGGTATTGGCGAAGCCGCTGCCCGTTCCTCCCAGGGTGAAGGCGGCGCGGATGATGACGGGCAGGCCGATGTCCCTGGCTACCCGGCGAGCCTCGTCCATGCCAGTGACGGTCTCGCTGGGGGGCACCGGCTCGCCGATGTCGATAAGCATCTGGCGGAACTTGGCCCGGTCCTCGGCCTTCTGGATAGCCTCCAGGGGCGTGCCCAGGAGCCGCACGCCGAACCTGTCCAGCACGCCCGCATTGGCCAGGTCCACCGCCAGGTTGAGGCCGGTCTGTCCGCCGAGCGTGGGTAACAGGCCATCGGGGCGTTCCCGCTCTATGATGCGGGAGATGACCTCGACAGTTAGAGGCTCGATATAGACGACGTCGGCGATGTCGGCATCGGTCATGATGGTGGCGGGGTTGGAGTTGACCAGCACGGAGGTGACGCCCTCCTCGCGCATGGCCTTGCACGCCTGGGTGCCGGCGTAGTCGAACTCCGCCGCCTGGCCGATGATTATCGGCCCGGAGCCGATGATGAGGACCTTAGACGGTTTTGGCATTACAGTCCTTTGTTGACTCTAACATTCCCACAAAGTATCATAGCTGCGAACGGGCACCGACCTAACCCTCGGTCCCTTCCCAAGGTGGGAAGTCCCGATGTATCGGGATTCCCGCATCGGGAAGGGGTTGGGGTTAGGTCACTACATAACCGCGCCCAATGTCGCCCGAAAAGGTGCCTTCATGGTTAAGACAGAAACTCAAATCCGAGAAATAGTCGAAAAATTCGTGCAGGCGCTTGGCGCCGACATAAAGGTGGACAAAGTAATACTTTACGGCTCCTATGCCCGCGGCAGGGCAAACGAATGGAGCGACATCGACATTGCTGTGATCTCGAACGACCTCAAGAGGCTCGGCTATAACCGGGCGCTGAAGCGTGTCGTAAACGCCCACATGGCGTCCGATGCCTCTCTGGAGCCACAGGTCTATTCTCTTAATGAGTACAACAAAGCCAGCCATCTAACCTTCCTGGGCGAGATCAAGCGCACCGGCAAGATAATCTACGAGGCCCAAGGGTGAATCCCCCGCCCCCTTATATTGTCATTGCGAGGCCCCACAACGCATCGGGGCCGAAGCAATCCGTACAACATTTGCAACCTTCAGGTGCGGATTGCTTCGCTTTGCTCGCAATGACTGGTCCTGTCATAGCGTCTTCCCCGTCCGCAAGACCTCAAGGATAAACAGGTTTCCATCCCGCTTCATCGCCTCGAACTCCTCCGGCGTATACACCAGAGGCTCAATGGGCAAGTCCGTCAGGTCCAGAATGCGCCCGATGCGATAGGGGAAACGCTCCCGGAACTCACCGACTATGACCAAATCCATATCACTGCCCTCGTGCACCTCGCCCCTGGCCCATGAGCCGAACAGGATTACCTGCTGAGCGCCGTGCCTGGCTTTAAGCTCCGCGGCGAAGGCTTTCAGCTTTTCAAAAAGCTCTTCACGCTGTTCAAGATCGACTCGGACGAGCTTAGGCATTTTTCGGCATCGCTCCGTTCATAGAATTCCACAGGGGCCAGGTCGCCTCCCATACCATTCGGGTAACGAGTGGGAATATAGAACATATCCAGGAACCGCGCCTCCTCCGACAGGCTTGACAGAGCATTTTCCAAACGCTGGCAATCCCTCAGCAACTCCTTGAGGGAGTGGCTCAGGATAGACGTGTATCCCCGGTCATACAGGAAAGCCTTGAGGTCCTTCTCGGCGCTTTGCTGGGCCTGAAAACAGGCCCATTCGTAATGGCCAGCCGCCAGGCTAGACTTCGCCGCTGCCAGGTCTGCCTCCGCCTGCCTTAACCAGCGCTGGGCTTCTTTACGCATTAATACATCGCCTCACCAAATCTCCTTGCCCCCTTTAGTAAAGGGGGTTGGGGGATTCCCCGCCCACTTGTAGTTGCCTGATTTATCAGGCCTGGTGTCATCTGATTACGAATGTTCTCTTGCCCAATGAATTGGGCAACTACGGTTACGAATGACCTCCGCCTGCCTCAATCAGCGCTGGGCTTCCTCACGCATTTTCGTGCAATAAACTCTTCTAAGAGAAGGTCTTTATTTCATGGTCTATCAGTTTGCCTACATAATAGAGGCGACCAATATTAGCTATTTTACTTAGCCTAGCAGCTTCAATAGCTTCCATTAAATCCCTCCTCTTGCGTCAAGCATTTTTCGGTCTCAGCACCACGGCACTACCGGGCAGTTGTCCCGCAACGCCCGGTATACCGTTTCGTCGCCGACGGACTGGCTCTTGGCCTTCTGCGCCACCTCCATGGCGAACTCCAGGAACTTGATCAACCCGGCCTTCATGTCGTCGGCCTTGACTTTGCCATCGGCGACCTGCTGCTGGATCTCCAGTTCCTTCTTCTTGCCGATCTCCAGCAAGGCGCGCTGGGCCTTGTCCTCCACCTTGAACTTGTGGACTTTCAGGAAATCGGTGGTGGCATCGGCCACCAGTTGGCCTAGATTCAAAGGTAGTGGTTGCATGTGACATCTCCCCTCCGCCCCCGACTTGTCGGGGTGCGGACTCCGATGAGCGCAGCATCATCGGAGCTTGGCCCCCTCTCCGTGCACGGAGAGGGGGAAGTTAAGGGGTTTAGGGGACACCCCTAATACCCCGCCAGAGAGGGCTGCGCCCCTTCTGGACTTCCCCGTATCAAACAAGCCGCAGGCGGCGTCCTTGAACCGAACCCCTCTCGCCCCGCTTGAAGAGTGCGCAGCGCGGAGCGAGGGAGAGAGTTGGAGAGGAGGCCGCTCCTTCCCACCTCTCGCTTCTCGCCTCTCACTGCTCACTAGCCACCATCTCCAAAAACTTATCAAAGACATAGGTATTGTCCAGCGGGCCCGGCGACGCCTCGGTGTGGTACTGGATGCTGAATACCGGCAGCCCGCGATGCTTCAACCCCTCCACTGTGCCATCGTTCAAGTTGACGTGGCTGATCTCCATGCCGCCCTTCATGCCACCGCCATCGACAGCGTAGCCGTGGTTCTGGGCGGTGATGTATACCCGCCCTGTCTCCAGGTCCTTGACCGGGTGGTTGGCCCCGCGGTGGCCGAACTTCAGCTTGAATGTCGTAGCCCCGAAGGCCTTTCCCAATAACTGGTGCCCCAGGCAGATGCCCAGTATGGGCTTCTTGTCCAGCAGCCCTTTCACAGTATCCGTGATGTAGCCCAGCAGGGCCGGGTCGCCGGGGCCGGGCGAGAACACGATGCCGTCGGGCCGCAGGTTGAGGATGTCCCGCGCCGAGGCGGTGCAAGGGACGATGGTCACCAGGCAGCCGCGCTGGGTGAGCAGCCGGGCGATGTTGTACTTCAGCCCGCAGTCCAGGGCCACGATATGGTACTTGAAGCCCGCCTTGTCCTTGGAGGGCGGCTCCCACTTGAACACCTTAGGCGTGGTTACCTGGGGCACGAAGTCCACCAGGTCGTAGCGGGGCAAGCCCCTCAGATACTCCAGGGCCTCCTGCGGGTTCTTCTCCGATGTCAGGATGCCCATCATCACACCGGCCACCCGCAGGCGTCGGGTGAGCGCCCGGGTATCGATGCCCCATATGCCGGGGATGCCGTTCTCGGACAGGTAGTCGTGCAGGCTCTTCTGGCTCTGCAGGTGGCTCGGCTCGGTACACGCTTCCCGCACCACGAAGCCTCTCACCTGGATCTTGCGGGACTCCACGTCGCCCGCACTTATGCCGTAGTTGCCTATAAGGGGATAGGTGGGGACAACTATCTGCCCCGAATATGACGGGTCGGTGAGCATCTCCTGGTAGCCGGTCATGCTGGTGTTAAAGACGACCTCGCCGTAGACTGTGGCCTTCGCTCCGAAGCTATGGCCTTCCCACACCGAGCCGTCCTCCAGAACCAGGATTGATTTATCCAATGTCGACCTCACCCCCTGGCCCCCTCTCCGTACGCGGAGAGGGGGAAGGAAAAAGGGGTTTAGGGGACACCCCTAATACCCCGTCAGGGAAGTTTCCCTGAACCCTCTCGATACGCGAATTGCCCACCCACCAGCGTAGCCAGCACTTTGCCCTTCAGCACCGCTCCGGCCAACGGCGTGTTCTTGCCCTTCGAGGCGAATTTCTCAGGTTCCACCACCCACTCGGCCTCCGGGTCGAAGATAACGATGTCAGCCGGGTTACCTGGCCTCAGACTGCCCAGCCCCTCGCGCCCAATAATGCGGGCCGGGCCGGTGGTGAGCCTGGAGATAAGCTCCCCCAACTCCAACTGTCCGCTGTGTACCAGGGTCATCAGGCTGCCCAAAGCTGTCTCCAGCCCGCTGATGCCGAACTCCGCCGACTCGAACTCCACCTGCTTATCGGCCTGAGTATGCGGGGCGTGGTCGGTGGCGACGGCGTCTATTGTGCCGTCTTTCAGTCCCTCTATCAGAGCCTCCACGTCCTGGCGGGTGCGCAGAGGGGGGTTGACCTTAGCAAGGGTATCGTAGGCATGAATAGATGGCCCGCCCTCGTTCCCCAGCACCCGCTCCTCGGTCAGGCTCAAATGGTGAGGCGTAACCTCCGCTGTCACCTTCAGACCCTTCTCCTTGGCCCGTCTCACCAATTCCACCGCACCCCGAGTGCTCACATGGGCAATGTGGAGTCTGGCCCCCGTCAATTCGGCCAGACCGATGTCGCGCGCCACTATGTTGTCTTCGGCAGCCGCCGGCATGGCGGGTATGCCCAGGCGGAGGGCTATCACGCCCTCGTTCATGGCCCCACCTTTGGACAGGGCCAGGTCTTCGCAGTGCTCGATGATGGGTAGACCGAACGACAGGCTGTACTCCAGGGCATGGCGCAACAATCGGGAGTCCTCCACGGGCCGCCCGTCATCGCTGAAGCCGACTACCCCGGCCTCGGCCAGCTCCGCCATCTCGGCCAGTTCTTGGCCCTGTCTGCCCCGCGTGATGCAGCCGATAGGCAGTACCCGCACGGCGCCCTCTGCAGCGGCCCGGCGCAGCACGAACTCCACTGTTGCCCGGCTGTCCAGCGCCGGCTGAGTGTTGGGCATGCAGCAGATGGTGGTGAAGCCGCCCCTGGCGGCGGCCCGCGTGCCGGTGGCAATGGTCTCTTTTTCTTCGAAGCCGGGCTCGCGCAGGTGGCAGTGCAGGTCTATGAACCCGGGGCAGACTACCATTCCCCCGGCAGGGAAAACCGTTTCCGGTGTCTCCCCGCGAGCGGAGTCTTCGACCGGAGGCTTCCCCACACCTACCCAGGACACCTTGCCGCCCTTCACCAGGACATCAAACGCCCCGTCCAGCCCCTGCGAGGGGTCGATAAGCCTGCCGCCGCTGATCAAGAGGGCCTTGTCCCGCATTTGGACCCGAGGGTTTAGATTCAACCCATCACCTTTCAGGTTAGTCACACGGATTGAGGTCCACAGCACTGTGCAACCAGGTTAGTACCCCACTCTAGCTCTCTCCCCTCCAGGGCTGATTCCACGACACTTTTCAATAGAATGGCAACTGAAATGAAAAAGCTCTCTTTCAGTGTCATCCTGAGCGATAGCGAAGGATCTCTCTGGTTTGTTTGGGAATACGCGCATTCTGCCCTCGGTTCTGCATTACTTCCCCAGAAAATAAGGTGTATCGTCATTACTCTGAAAGTAGCGCCGCGCTGAGCCTATCGAAGCGCCACGGCGGGGCCGCTCGTCCTTCGACACGGCTCAGGATGGCGGCCATCAGCCTCTCCAGTGAGAGAGGATTCTTCATGCCTCTTCTGTCTGCCAGAAGATGAGCGCAACAAGGGTGCGTTTCTCGAAGTGTCACTGCGAGCGTCCCCCTTCGGCTGGCTCTCCGCTCCGAAATCCCGACGAGTCGGGACCGGGCGGACGAGCGGAATCTTCGCTGCGCGCGACAGGGCGGCGCCCTCCGAGAATCAAATAGAGCAAGGCCATGCGCACCGCCACGCCGTTGGTCACCTGCGTATCTATCACCGATTGCACGCCGCGAGTGAGCTCGGAGGAGACTTCAACCCCCTCGTTCACCGGCCCGGGGTGCATCAGCAGGGCCTCGGGCTCGGCCATGGCCAGTCGCTCCCGGTTGATCTGGTAATGCGATACATATTCCCGGATTCTGGGCAGCAGCCCCTTCTCCTGTCGCTCCTTCTGCAAACGCAGGGCCATGACCACGTGCGCCCCGGCTACGGCCCGCTCTAGGCTCCTCTCCACCGTCACCGGAAACGCCCTGGAGAAGGACTCGGGAAGCAACGTAGGGGGGCCGCACACGACTACCTGCGCCCCCATTGTGGCCAGTCCCCACATATTGGAGCGGGCCACCCGGCTGTGAAGGATATCCCCTACTATGGCGACCCGCAGCCCTTCTAGCTTTCCCAATTTCTCCCGGATGGTGTACATGTCCAGCAACGATTGCGTCGGGTGGGCGTGCCAGCCATCGCCGGCGTTCACAATGCTGCATTTGGAGTTTCGCGCCGCCAGGTAGGGCGCCCCCGATTGCGGGTGGCGCATGATGATGACCTCTGCGCCCAGCGCCTCCAGGGTATGGATGGTGTCCAGCAGCGACTCGCCCTTTTCGACGCTGCTGCCGGAAGCGCTCACATTGACGACATCGGCGCTCAAGTACTTGCCGGCCAGCTCAAAGGACGCTCGGGTGCGGGTGCTGGGCTCGTAGAAGAGGGTGACCAAACTCTTGCCCCGCAGGGTGGGTACCTTCTTTATTTCCCGGGCCAGGATGTCCTTCATAGCGTCTGCGGTGACGAAGACGAGCCCGATCTCCTCGCGGGAGAAGTCGTCTACGTCGAGGATGTGCCGATGCCGCCACACCGGGGGTGCAATTGGGGTCTCAACAACCCGTCTTTCCTGCTCGGTAACGCTCATGGCCGCACCTCCGCCGCGGGCTCTTTTCTGACGATGGCCACCTCATCCCGCCCGTCTATCTCCTTCAAATGAACAGCTATCTCCTCGGAACTGGAGGTGGGAAGGTTCCGGCCGACAAAATCGGGCCTGATGGGCAATTCCCGGTGGCCCCGATCAATGAGCACGGCAAGCTGGATGCACTGGGGCCGGCCCAGGTCCATCAGGGCGTCCATGGCTGCCCGGATGCTGCGGCCGGTATAGAGGACATCATCTATCAGGACCACCTTTTTGTCGGTGACGTCGGTAGGGATGTCCGTGCGCCGTACGACGGGCTTGGCCCCTTTGGCGATGTCGTCCCGGTAGAGGGAGATATCGAGAGCGCCCACCGGGATGCTGACGCCCTCGAATTCGCCGATGGTGGCCGCCAGTCGTTGCGCCAGCGGCACGCCCCGGCTGTGGACGCCCACGAAGAGCAGGCCCTCCGTGCCCCGGTTGGCCTCCACGATCTCATGGGCGATGCGGGTGAGGGCGCGGCGGACATCCTGGGCCTGGAGGATTATCTTGTCAGGCATAAAAAAGCCTCCTGCCCGAGGTCGGCAGAAGGCAACGGCATGCAGTTGCAGAGGGTATCATGTCTCATCACCTTGCCAGCCTCTCTGGACTGACTTAAAGGGCCATGTTGCTAAAGGTAATAATATCACAGCGGAAAGGCGGTTGCAAGACAAACGGATCGCCGGCAATCCGCCATCAAGAAGAGATCTGGCAGGCACGGATGCCTGCCATACCAACGGTAGACCCCGACATGTCGGGGCCTGTCGTAGAGCGTCCAGTGTTGCACCAGGTAGGTGAACAAACCTTACCTTTCCTGGGATTCAATGGGTGGTGGATTTTGGACGGATGCGTCTCTTGACAATTGGGGGTAGGATAGTAACATGTTAGTGAATTGGTGTTACAGTGACGCCTTGGAGTCTTTACATGCCACTAATGGTCCAGAAGCGTGAGACCACGCTCGTCCGGCAGAAAGAAATAGTAGACGCAGCCAGAAAGCTCATCATCAAGTATGGGAGCGAGCACGTCACCGTCAAAAGGATCGCCAAAGAGGTCGGCTTCACCGAGGGGGCTATCTACCGGCATTTCAAGAGCAAGAGAGACATCCTGAGCTTCCTCGCTGACCACATAGAAGACGACCTCATGGGTGATATCGAAGAGGGGAACATCTCGGCTTCAGGAAGAAGCCCTTTGCAGGTCCTGGACAACATCCTCAGCCGTCACTTGTCGGCCATCGCCCAGCGCAAAGGGATGTCGTTTCAGGTAATCGCCGAGATCATCAGTCTGGGTGATAAGAAACTGAATAAGAAGATATCTGACACCATAAGCAGGTACACGTCTCGCATCAAGGACGTACTCGCCGGGGGCGTCAAAGCTGGAGAGATTAGAGAGGACATCGACCTGGACTCCGCCGCGGTCATGTTCTTTGGTATGGTCCAGGGGTTGGTCGGCATTTGGACCCTCAGCAATCATAGTTTCAGTCTGGAGGAAAGGCGCGGCCCATTGTGGAGCATCTTCCGTGAGGCTGTGGTCAGGCGATGACATTGGCCACGCCCCGGTGGTCGGTTGATTTCAGCCTCGGTGTTCAATAGAAAGGCGGTCCATTTGAAATGTAAAGCCCAACTGCCCGGCGTCTCAGTCCGTCTGCCTGGGCCGGATTCCGGCCGGCTGATGCCCTTCGGAGGCTGGGCTTGAACGTACTGAATCTGACTATCGGTCTGGGTGTGATCTTTGTCATTGTCCTGGTGGCGCCATTCCTCATCAAGAGGGTCGAGGCGAATCTGGAGGTCTTCCTCTTCATAATGGGGGCCAGTGCGGCCACGGTTTCGGCTTCGTGGAGCCTTCACCTTGTCGAGGAGGCCCTGGTGGAGCCCATCAAGATAACCGTGGCTGTGCTGCTGGCTGGCTTGCTCTTCCATTACTTCCGTCACCAGATACGCCAGGGGGTGAACAGCATCATCCACAGAATGGCCTTTAGACCGTTTGTCTTTCTTGTGGTAGTGGTGCTCGGATTCCTGTCCAGCGTCATCTCCGCCATAATCGCGGCGCTTGTACTGGTGGAGGTGGTAAGCGCAACTGACATGGAGCGCCGTTCAGCGCTTCGGCTGGTGGTCCTGGGCTGCTTTGCCATAGGCCTGGGCGCCGTGCTCACGCCCCTGGGGGAGCCCCTGTCCACCATTGCCATCGCCAAACTCAAGGGAGAGCCTTACAACGCCGGGTTCTTCTACTTGCTGCAGTTGCTGGGAAAATTCATCATCCCCGGGGTGCTGGCCGTCGGCGCGGCGGCGGTGTTCCTGGTCGGACGTCATCGACATGCCCGGGCAGCCCTGGAGGCGCCGGAGGCGCCGGAGAGATTAAGGCACGTTGGCGTGCGGGCCGGTAAGGTGTACCTGTTCGTCATGGCGCTGATCCTGCTGGGCGGCGGTTTCAAGCCGCTCATCGACCTCTACTTCAGCCAGATACCCGCGGCCGCCCTATACTGGGCAAACTCGGCTTCGGCAGTGCTGGACAATGCCACTCTGACCGCCGCGGAAATCGGCCCGAACCTGAGCCAACAGCAGATAGTCAGCGCCCTGATGGCCCTTCTAATTGCAGGGGCGGCGCTCATACCGGGGAACATCCCCAACATCATTTGCGCCGGCAAACTGAAAATAGGGATGCGGGAGTGGGCCACGGTGGGTATCCCCGCGGCGCTATTGGGCATGGCGGTCTACTTCCCCATCGTTTTCCTGCTCGGCTGACAGGCAGCGCCCTTGCTTCCGTAGGGGCGCGGCGTGCCGCGCCGTGATGTGCCGTGGCATGCCTCTACGAAACGCAATGTGCGACGGCAATCGTAGGGGCGGATTTGAAGTCCGTCCGCAAACCTGGGCCTTTGCATTTTAGCCCGAGCCCACGGCTTTGTAGGGTGGGTGCGGCCCCGATTTATCCACCCTACGTTTTCACATTTGCAGTATCATTCTGCAACAATGCAAAGGTCCCAGCCAGCGACCGTTCCGCAATTGCAATCTGCCGCCACCGCGTAGTATCATATTGACAACGCATTCCTCGCGTTATTCCGACCCTTCGCTCCGCTCAGGGCGGAGCTTGTCGGGACTCTCCTCATTCCTACCCTTCACCTACCCATCACACAGGAGGAGCACATGGACTTCAACTTTATGGTTGGTGGAGAGGCCGGCCAGGGTGTCCAGACCGTCGGCTATGTCCTCGCCAAGGCCATGTCCCGCGGCGGGCTTTACGTCTACGCCGACCAGGACTACGAGTCCCGCATCCGCGGCGGCCACAACTTCTACCGGGTCAGGGTCAGCGACAAGGAAGTGGGCGCCCTATCGGAAACGGCAGATGTCCTCATCGCCCTGAACAAGGAGAGCATAGACCTTCACAGGGAAGAGGTACGGCGTGGCGGCAGCATCGTCTTCGACGGCGAGGCGGTGAAGCCGGACAAGGCAGAAGCGGCGGCTCTATTCGATGTCCCGATGGGAAAGCTTGCCACGGAGACAGCCGGGAGCAGGCTCATGACCAACTCGGTTGCCACAGGGTCCGCCATCGGCCTCGTCGACTATGATTTCGCTATCCTGGAGAAGGTCCTCCGGGAGCAGTTCGCCAGGTCCGGCGAGGAAGTGGTTGAAAAGAATGTCAAGGCCGCCAGAGCCGGATTCGACCACGCCCGCCAGGAGCGAGGCCGCAGCTTCGGCTTCCACATCAAGCCCCAACGGCCCGCGGCGAAAAGGATGCTGCTCAGCGCCAACGAGGCGATGTCTCTGGCGGCGATGGCGGCAGGCTGCAAGTTCATGGCCGCCTACCCCATGACGCCGGCCACCTCCATCATGGAGTACGTCGCCGATAAGGGCCGGGACTTCAACATCGTGGTCATGCAGCCGGAGGATGAGATATCGGTGGTCAACATGGTCATCGGGGCGGCCTACGCTGGCGTCCGGGCCATGACCGCCACATCCGGCGGCGGCTTCTGCCTGATGGTGGAAGCCCTGAGCCTGGCGGGCATGACGGAGACGCCCATCGTGGTGGTGCTGGGGCAGCGGCCCGGCCCGGCCATCGGGCTGCCCACCCGGACGGAGCAGGGCGAGCTGGAGTTTGCCCTTCATGCCGGCCACGGCGAGTTCCCGCGGGCCATTCTGGCCCCGGCCACCGTTGAGGACGCCTTCGACGTAACGGTCAAAGCCTTCAATCTGGCCGAGAAATATCAGACTCCCGTGATCATCATCACCGACCATCTCCTGGCCACGTCGTATCAGACTATTGCCCGCTTCGACGTGAGCAAAGTCAAGATAGACCGGGGGCTACTCCTCTCCGAGGAGGAGTCGAATAAACAGCCCGACTACAAGAGGTACACGTACACCGAGTCCGGCGTATCGCCGCGGGCGCTGCCCGGCCTGGGCAAGTCGGTGGTGGTGGCCGACTCCGACGAGCACAACGAGGAGGGCCACATCATCGAGGACTCCGAGACCAGGACAAAGATGATGCTCAAACGCCTCCGCAAGTTGGACGGCCTCAGGACCGAGATTGGGGCGCCCCGCTTTCACAGGAGTCCGAAGTCGGAGATGACCCTCATCGGCTGGGGCAGCACCTACGGGGCCATCAACGAGGCGGTAGCCTTGCTGGAGAAGGACGGCGTCGCCGCCAGCCACCTGCACCTCAGCGAGCTATGGCCCTTCCCGGCCGAGGCCGTCGCCGCCGCGCTCAAGGGCAGCAAGAAGACCGTGGTCATCGAGAACAACGCCACCGGCCAACTGGCCCACCTGATGCGGGCCGAGACCGGGATCAAGGCCGATAAGTGCATCCTCAAGTTTGATGGCCGCCCCTTCTCGCCCGCCCACATAGTAAGGGAGCTGAAGAAAGAGGCATGAGGTCCATTTTCCCCCATACCCGCGTCCCGCGTTGCGGGATCTACGAAAAGTGGGTATCCAGTTGCAAGGACTCCTGGATTCCCGCGTGCGCGGGAATGGGAATAGAGGAGGTATCTTACTTATGGTAACGTTGGAAGACTACCCTGCCACTACCACAGCCTGGTGTCCCGGCTGCGGCAACTTTGGCATATTGACCGCGGTGCGGAAGGCCCTCGTCGCCTGTAACCTGGCCCCACACCAGGTCCTGCTCGTATCGGGCATCGGGCAGGCGGGCAAGCTGCCCCACTATACCAGGGTCAATACCCTCAACGAGCTTCACGGCCGCGCCCTGCCCGCGGCTACCGGCGCCAAGATAGCCAACCACGAGTTGACCGTTGTCGTCGTCGGCGGCGACGGCGATGGCTATGGCGAGGGCGGGAACCACTTCATCCACGCTATGTATCGCAACATGGACATGACCTACATCGTCCACGATAACCAGGTCTACGGCCTGACCAAGGGCCAGGCATCGCCCACCAGCGACCCCGGCTTTGTCACCAAGACCACCCTCGAGGGAGCGTGGGCGCAGGTGAACCCCATGGTGCTCGGCGTCGCTACCGATACGAGCTTCGTCGCCCGCGGCTTCGCCGGGGACATCGATCACCTGGCCGGACTCATCGCCGCGGGCATCCAGCACAAGGGCTTCGCCCTCATCGACGTGCTCCAGCCCTGCGTGTCGTTCAACCCCCGGAACACGTACAAGTGGTACCGGGAGAGGGTGTACAAGCTGGACCAGGACAAGGCCTACGACGCGACGGATAGGAGCGCCGCTTTCGTCAAAGCGCAGGAATGGGGCGACCGGGTGCCCATCGGCGTGATCTACAAGAAGGACAAGCCCACCTTCGAAAGCAGCCTGCCCGCTATCAAGAAGATGCCCCTGGTGCGCCAGCCGCTGGACCCGAGGCAGATAGAGCCCCTGCTGGACGAGTTCATGTAGGGGTCATGGACCGCCCCCTCTCGCCCCCACGCCGGAGAGAGTGGATTTGTATCAAAAGTGCCTTCACTGTCACCCTGAGCTGGGCGAAGGGTCTGGGGTGGAGAGGCAATGAGATACGAGTACCGCCCCTCCCCAGATTCTTCACTCCGTTCAGAATGACATTTGAGGCAACGCCCCCTTTACGCAAAGGGGGTTGGGGGCTTTCGACTCAGTCTTCGACAGGACTTCGGCTCGCACTGGCGTCGAGCCTCTCACACCGCTTTACGATGCCGCGGACGCTGTACATGGCGGAGTTAATTACCATTACTTATCTCATACATTACTGTTCCTTTACTTCATGTTGACTGCGTATACCGCCCACACACTAGCGCCAGCACATTTCTATATCTGCCGTTCGAATTAGTAGTCACGCTGCTAACTACAGCTTGAGAGTCTTTTGACATACGCACAACCATCAAAGTATAGTGGGAAGCGTTACTACGCCGCGCCGGCAGAGCAATTTACCGACACGGCGCCTGGCAATGGACAGGGCATGAGCGATACATGCCCTACTTTGGAACTACGGGTCTTTTAGCGTCAAAACTCCGTAATGACGCGATTGGCAATGCCGCGGCAAGCGGCTAAACTTTAATGCGTCGAAGACTAGAGCGACCCCGGAGCTCACCGTCGGGTGGACGCCAGGGCTACCCCGGTCACGAACGCGGACAGGAATAGCTTCAAGAGCATGACAACGATAGTCCTCGCAGACGATCATCATATTGTCCGTGCCGGCCTGCGTCTGGTACTGGAAGAAGTCGGCGGCTTCAAGGTTGTCGGTGAAGCCGCCGATGGCCACGAGGCGGTTAAGGTTGTTGAGTCCCTCAAACCAGACGTATTAGTTGTGGATATCACGATGCCCGGAATGGACGGCCTGGAGGTGACGCGTCGTGTCGTCCACGATTCGCCCAGCACCCGGGTGGTTGTTTTGTCGATACACCGGAGCCAGGCCCACGTGGAGGGCGCGTTCACTGCCGGGGCGCACGCCTACGTCATAAAAGGGGCATCCCCAGACGAACTGGAGACGGCGATACGGGAAACCCTTTCGGGACACCGCTATGTAAGCCGGCATCTCCTGGAGGAGGCCGAGGATGCCAGCCGCCTGGTTGGCATTGCAGGCAGGGCGGAGCCGCGGCGGCGGCTTAACGGTCGGGAAGAAGACCTCATCGGTATGCTGGCAGAGGGTATGACCAGCGCCGATATTTCCGCCCGCCTGAGCCTCAGCCCCCGTACCGTGGATACTTACTGTAAGAATTTGATGATCAAGCTCGGGCTATCCGCCCGCGCCCAGCTCATTAACTACGCGGTTAAGAGGCGCATCGCTAAGGTGGACGCCGAGACTGCCGAGACTTAGAGATACTCATAAACTATCTCGAAAAGTTGTCAGACTTCACTTTGGGATTGTTTGAACCTCTCCCCCTGTCCCCCTCTCCGAATCGGAGAGTCCCGACATGTCGGGACGACAAAGGCCGGGGCCGGGGGTGAGGTCGAACCTTGACTGCTCCGTTT
>JACQTY010000039.1 GCA_016210545.1 Chloroflexota bacterium | reverse complement strand
TGCGTTGTCGCACCTGAAAGTCATGAGATTGCTTCGCTTCACTCGCAATGACGGGGGTTGTTTGTTTTCAGAGCAGTAACCGCGACCAATGTCCCACAACCCCGAAATCCCCCTGTGTCCAGCAACCCAGGATATGGGTAAAGGTCAGTTTACGAAAGGGGGAGAAGCGGTAAGACCCGCCACCTTGCTTCGACCTGGCGTCGAACTTTGATGCAGGATTCAGGCTGGGGCCGTAATCCGTGGATTTCCCGCAGATAGAAAAGGGGTGAGCCACCGCCCTGGATGCTTCGCCTCCTCTTCCCGATCCACCGGGACTCAGGGCTTCGGCTTCAGCATGACAGTGCAAATACCCTGGCGGCAACGGTACGCGTACCCCCCCTTCACAAAGCCCCTCCCCTGGGTTATAATGCCCCACATGCACCAGCCTTCTAATCGGGGCGGGCCTTTCTTCTGGCTCACCCGCACCTTCGACTCGGTCCGCCTTCGCAATTACCGCCTCCTGTGGCTGGGATCCCTCACCGAGCACGGCGGCGAATGGATGGAACGCATCGGCATCGGCTGGCTCGTCTACGAGCTTACCGGCAAAGCCGTCATGGTGGGGATCGTCGAGTTCGTCAGATACATACCCTTCTTCATCCTTCCTGTAGTCGGTGGGGTCATCGCCGACCGCGCCGACCGGAAGAAGCTGCTCGCCGCCACCTTTATCGCCTTCATAGCCAACGCTACGTGGCTGGTGATGCTGGTGCGCACCGGCCGCCTGGAGGCCTGGCACATCATCGTCTATTCGTTCCTGGCGGGGAGCATCGTGTCCTTCAACCACCCTGCCCGCAACACGCTTCTGCCCAACCTGGTGCCCAAGGAAAAGCTCCTTAACGCCATCTCGCTGGACAGCGCCTCGGTGGCCGGCGTGCGGGTTATCACGGCGCCGCTGGCGGGCTGGCTTATCGCCCACGTCGGTGTGGCCTGGGTGCTGGGACTGAGGGGCGCGGGCTGCGTGATAGCCCTGTTCTGGCTGTGGCAGTTGGTGGCCCCGGCTACGCCCGGGAAGGCCCGCACTGAGTCCTTCTGGCGGAATACGATGGAGGGTTTCCGCTACACCTATGAGAGCAAGCCGATCTTCCAGCTCACCATCCTGTCTCTGGTTCCGATGATGCTGATTCAGCCGTACCTGGCTATGCTGCCCGTATTCACCAAGGACATCCTGAAGGGCGGCCCGGAGATGCTTGGCTACCTGAACGGCGCATCGGGCGCCGGGTCCCTGGTGGCGCTGTTCTTCCTGGCATCGCTCGGCGACTACAAGCATAAGGGGAAGCTCTTCTTCGCCTCTTTCGGGGTGGGAGGGATAGCGCTGACAGCCCTGGCGCTGCTGCCCTGGGCGCCCCTTTCCCTGTTCCTGGTCGGCGTTCTGGGTCTCGGATCCAGCGTGTTCACCGCGCTGAGAACCGCTCTGCTGCAGGGGAACGTCCCTGATGCAGTTCGCGGGCGGGTGTTGAGCCTGAGGGAGATCAACCAGGGCTTCCAGCCCCTGGGCAACCTGATGGGTGGGGCCATCGCCGACTCCTGGAACGCCATGCTGGCGCTGGCGGCTATGGGTATCGCCGGGCTCGTGTCGGCGGGAGCGACCTTCGCCCGCCTGCCTGCGGTGAGGAGGATGGAGTAGTCGGCCGCGGGTCCAACAGGGGGTGAGACAAGAAAAGGGGGACACCGCTTCAGCGGCGTCCCCTCGCATTAGTCCTGGAAGAGGCTGGGCTCGCCAGAGAAGGAGTTGACCTTTCTTTCTGCCGCCCTTTCCAGCCTATTATTGGTCTAGTCCCGCCTTCCCATACCCACGGCAGCGAACACGTAGTACAGCAGGTTGGCGACGGCTTGTAGCATCGAGGCGACATAGGTCAGGGCAGCCGCTGTCAGGACCGCGCTGGCGCCGTTGTATTCGGCCTGGGCCACCAGTCCCTGGCTGAGCAACATCTTCCTCGCCCGGTGGCTGGCGTCCAGCTCCACAGGCAGGGTGACCATCGAGAAAAGCACCGCGGCGCTGAACAGGGCCACACCCACCCAGACCAGTTGCGGTATGGATATGATCATGCCCAGGATGAAGAAGACATACCCCGCGTAAGTGCCGATGTTGGCCGGCAGCACCAGGGTGCTGCGGACCGTCATCGGGAAATACTTCTTCTCGTCCTGCAGGGCATGGCCTATTTCGTGGGCCACTATACCCAGAGCGGCCACCGAGGCGCTGTTGTAAACGTCGGGGGAGAAGCGCAACACCTTGCCGCGCGGGTCATAGTGATCGGTTAGCATGCCCTGGGACTGCTCAATCCTCACGTGGGAAAGTCCCTGGGCGGCAAGCAATGTCCGCGCTACCTGGATCCCGGTGACGCCCCGCAGGTTCTGCACCTTTGAGAATCTGGTGTAGGTAGAACGCACCTTTATCTGAGCATATATCATCAGCGCCAGCGGCGGCAGCGCAAACAGGAAATACAGTGGGTCAAAGAAGAACATCCGTGGCTCCTCCTTTCGCTACAATACCTATTCTAGGAAGGCGGGGTGGCAATGTCAAGAAAAGATGCGCGCTTTCGAGTAGCTTTCGACACCAAAATACGCCGCCCGTTCAATCTCACGAAACGGAACGATTCTTCACCCGGCTGGTGCAGCACCTTGGTCCGTGCGCACCTTGCGGCAAATAGGCAGCCAACCCACCTCTCCCTTTGGAAAATCCCGATAAATCGGGATGAGCCGAGCGAAGCGAGTCCTGAGCCTGTCGAAGGATCTCCGAAGGGGAGATTGAGAGGGATTTGATGGCGGATTCAGGCACACGCTGACCTGCCGGGGCTCTGGGG
>JACQTY010000038.1 GCA_016210545.1 Chloroflexota bacterium | reverse complement strand
GCCTCGTCCTTCCTTTAGAAGGACTTGCAATGACGATGGCCTACCCCGACCGGTCATTGCGAGCGAAGCGAAGCAATCTCAGGACTTTCAGGTGCGACGATATATTAAGGAGCGGAGATTGCTTCGTCGCTACGCTCCTTGCAATGACGATGGAGTTTATTTTCTGAGCAGTAACAGCTACAAATGTCCCACATGTCAAGAAACCTATTGCGTCCAGCATCCCAGAATATGGGTAAAGGTCAGTTTAGCAAATGGGGCAAGGGGGGATTCCGGCGAAAGCCACCGCGCTCGGCGGCCTCCGCGGTGCAAATAGCCTATTGTGGGTCTCTGCGTTCTCAGCGTTCTCTGCGGTGAATGAGTTTCACGCCCCCTCTGTCTAACTCTCCCCCTCGATGGGGGGAGAGGAGTAGATCTCCGCCTCTGCGCTCTCTGCGCCTCTGCGGTGAATCATATTGGGACCTCGGATACCGGCGTCTGCTCCACCTCGAAGCCCATGTCCTCGATCATCTTCCACGCCTCCGGGGGCGTCTGGCCGGGGGTAGTCAGGTACCCGGATACGAAGATGGAGTTGGCAGGGTAGAGGGCCAGCGGCTGGAGGGAGCGGAGGTGGTATTCCCGCCCCCCGGCGATGCGGAGCTCGAGCGTGGGGTTGAGGAATCTCAACAGGCAGAGAATCTTGAGGCACTTGTGCGGCGTGAGGCGGGATGTGAGAGGTGGGAGGGTGGGTCTCACCTCCTGCATCCCACCTCCCATATCCCAAAGGGGCGTGCCCTCGATGGGGTGGAGAAAGTTGACGGGAAGGGAGTCGGGGTGAAGTTGACGCAGGGAAAGGCCGAGGTCAACGATATCGGCCTCGCTTTCTCCCATGCCGAAGATGGCCCCGCTGCACAGTTCCAGGCCGGACTCCCGGGCGTAGCGGAGGGTCCGGAGCCGGTCTTCGTAGGTGTGGGTGTGGCAGATCTCGCCGTACAGGCGCTGGCTGGCGTTCAGGTTGTGGTTATACCGGTCTACCCCCGCCCGTTTTAGGGCCTGCGCCGCGTCCGGCGTGAGAAGGCCCAGTGAGGCGCAGATGCTTATGCCGACCTCGGCCTTTATCCGGCTGACCACCCTGCACAGGTGTTGTAGTTCCTGCGCTCCGGGGGAACGCCCGCTGGATACTATGCAATAGCGCACTGCCTTAGCTTGCATGGCTTCCCTGGCGCCGTTGAGCAGGTCCTCTTCTCCCAGCCAGGGGTATTTCTGGATGCTTGCCGTAGAGACGGAGGACTGGGAGCAATAGGAGCAGTCCTCGGGGCAGAGTCCGCTCTTGGCATTGATGAGAAGATGCAGGCTCACCTTCTTGCCGAAATAGGTCTGCCGAACGCGGAAGGCCGCGGCGAGCAAGCCGAGAACCTGGTCGTCCGGGCAGGCGAGGACGGCGAGGCAGTCCTCACGGGAAAGACACTCGCCGGATAGGGCCTTTTGGGCCATTAAGTCGAAATGAATGATGGTGTTCAAGGTAACCTCTTTTCAGAGACCTCACCCCCTGGCCCCCTCTCCGACACGGAGAGGGGGAAGAAACGCTCCCCTTCCCGCATCGGGAAGGGGTTGGGGGCTAGTGTCCTGACTGGACATCATCCTACAGTATTTGGTTTGTCCTCAGCCGGGTCACCGAACCGAATTTCCTGGCTGGCCAGTCGTCCACGCCCTGCTTGCTTGCGGAGATGTGCCAGGCCGATGCATCGGCGATTCTGGTTTGTCCGAGTTAGGAATATGTTGGAACGCACGGCGTCGCCGTGCCCCTACGAAAACATGGGCCGCACGTCTACATTGGCGGCGAAGGCTGCCCGTATTGTGCCTCTATTGATAACCGGCAGAAACGGCACAACCCCCAGGAATGGGCAGTCCACCAATCCCCTTATGAATTCGGCATTGGTCTCCTCGGCGATCCCGTGCTCTCTGGTGGCGTGGTTCATCAGCACTCCTGACACAGAAAGGCCGCGTTGCCGGGCGTAACTCAGCGATAGAAGTGTGTGGTTGATCGTGCCCAGGGAGGCCCGCGTCACCAGCACCAGGGGCAACTGAAATAACTGCGCCATATCGGCCATGAAATAGCCCTGTGTCAGCGGCGCCAAAAGACCCCCAGCCCCTTCCACAATGACGATTTGGTGTTGCGAGCAGAGGGACTGGAAGGCGCGCCGTATCACATTGATGTCGATGTTTACCCCCTCCCTTTGCGCTGCCACCGCCGGCGCCAGGGGTTCGGTCAGGGCGTAAGGGTTAATGAGGGACATGTCGTCGTTGGCGCCAGCCATGTCGCGGAGGAACTGGGCGTCATCGGGCGCGAGGGCGCCGTCCCGTCCCGACACGGGACTCTCCGGCGCGCGGGATACTACATCGGAACGGAGCCGGGCGCAGCCGGTCTCCACGGGCTTCATGACCCCCACGTCGACGCCCATCTGCTTGAGCGCGAGGGCCAGCCCGGCCGCTATCAGCGTCTTGCCGACGCCGGTGTCCGTGCCGGTAATGAAAAGGCCTTTGGGCAGTCCAGGAAGCGCCATCTATGTCCTCAAAGGTAAGCGCCATGGGCCTATCGAAGCATCGATGGGAGGCCGCGCGCCTTTCGACAGGCTCTCCGGCACGTCCCGATGCATCGGGATTCGCTTCGCTGCGACAGGGCGGCGGCCCTTCCCGCGCCCTGCGTAGCACGAGTCCCTATCCTTAATCCGCCATCAAAAAGAGAGATGACCCCGACTTGTCGGGGCCATACGAACGGTGGGATCCCGACTTGTCGGGACCTGTCCGTTGAAGCGCCCGCTGTTGCACCAAGTAGGTGAAGAATCTTCCCGTTTCGTGAGCTTGAACGGGCGGTGGATTTTGGCTATTTTCATCCTTTGCTGTCTTCCGTGACCACGCGGATAGACTCGTAGGTTACGTCCAGCAGGCGGCCCAACTCCTCCATACTTATGCTTAACGGCGGCATGAGGACAATCACGTTGTCCAGCGGCCGTATGATGACGCCGCGCTTGCGGGCCTCGCGGATGACCCTGATGCCTATCTTGTCCTCGTAGGGGTATGCCTCTTTTGTATCGGGGTCGCGCACCAGCTCAATCCCCACCATGAAGCCGAGCTGCCGGATATCGCCG
>JACQTY010000035.1 GCA_016210545.1 Chloroflexota bacterium | reverse complement strand
TACGACCGTCTTCCGCTCCCGAAGAGCACCTAAAAGCCGCGCATCAACCCCCTAAATCCCCCAATGATGGGGGACTTTGGAATCTGTCCCGACAAGTCGGGAAGACCCCCGTCAGGAAGTTTCCTGAACCTCTTTCCCCTCACCTCGTCCAGAGCCAAAGGGCATCTTGATGGCGGATTAAGGGGAGGCACTAATCGAAGGCAAGCAACGCCGGCCTGGCGCGTTGTACGCTGCGACGGCGGCGCATGTGTAGGGGCGATTCGTGAATCGCCCCTCTCGTGTTTGGCTATTTGATAGCATAACACACTGCTGAGGGCAGGGAATTTTGGAATAAAACGGTGTTCGTGACAGGTTGGGTGCGTGGGACGAAGTGGCTTAAATTCAGCCTCATGGCTTTGCCCCATAGTTGGGAGCGGAAAACGCCGGGGGACCTCCTTTGCTATCTAGTTATATAACTAGACTATTCTACAGCAAAAAGCCGAGAGTTTCAAGCTCTCGGCTCATATTCTGTCTAGTAAAAGGCCAAAGTCAAGTGGGGCGATTCATGAATCGCCCCTACTCCTTGTTATCGGCGGGGTCGGAACCCGGCGGCGGTGCACCGCAGCATGCCCCATACCTCCCGGGGGCGGCGCCTATCACTGAGAAAAATGGCAAGAGTCGCTGCCAGGTAGAAGAAGGCGAAGCCGTATCGCACCCAGGTGATGGGGAACACCAACTGGCTGGCAAATAACACAAATAACGCCACCGCGCCTCTCACCGTGAGCTTCAGCCGTGATATCAAAGCGATAGCGAAGGCCGTCTGGGCCGCCGTAAGGAACACCTCTTCCATCTGCCGGCCATCCAGGGGCAAAGCGCCAATCCTGCCCAGAGCAATGCTGTAGGCAATAGGCAAGGTGCCGATCAGCAATGTCCACTGGTTCACCTTGGAGGAAACGAGGGCGCCCAGGGCAGCCGCGCCGTTACCTTTCAGGGCAAATATGGCCACAGCTATCATCTCGGGGGCCTCCGAGGCTAGAGGCGCCACCCACTGCACCAGGACAAACTCGTCTATTCCCAGATTCTTGCCGCTATGGACCAACCCTTCGGCGAAGCGTTCCGCCGATGATAGTATGACTACGGCCGGGAACAGGAAGAGCATAATGGTCACAACGCGCCGCCAGGCCTTGGGGAGAGAACATATCGTGGCCGCCGGACCTTCCGGCTCGAATTCCTCCGCCCCTGCCTTGTATCCACTCCACAAATAGAACCCGAACAGCGTTACCAGGACAGCCGTATCCACCAGGGAAATAGAGCCTTTGAACGGTATGAAGAAGGCATAGGCGGCGGCGACAATGAGGTAGGACAGCTCTGTAGTCTGGGTTGGCTCAAGCTCAACGGTGCGACGCCGGGTGCGCAGCCAGAAAAGCAGCACGATGGCCGCCCAGCCAACGCCTATGAGCAGACGATTGGCCCCCGTCATGTTTGCCACCGCATAGTGAGCATACTGTGGGTCTCTGGCGGCAGCGGTGGCGAAATAGAGGTCGACAGCGTACTCGGGGAGAACGGCGATGAGGGCCAGGAAGGCCAGCGCCAGGGCCTGGGATATCTCCTTCTGGGCCGCCTCGGCGGCCCAGGCCAGAAGGGCAGCTCCGCCCAGGATCGCCAGGCCAAAGACCACCGACTCCCAGCCCGGGGTAAGATGCACCCCCGAGACCCTGAGATACACGCCGGGAAGCGTCGCAACTGCGGAAAGCCCGATCCAGAACCAGCCTCCCGAGACCCCCTGGTGTTTCGAGTTCTCCGTCATTCTATGACCTCTTCGCCGTTGCCGCTTCGATCAGCTCTGCGATGTCAAGAGCTTTGACGGTCTCGATGTCCTTGGCCCTTATCCCTTCTTCGAACATCTGAAGGCAGTAGGGACAGGCCGTGGCGACAGTCTTGGCTCCGGTGTCCAGGGCTTCCTGGGTGCGCATACGGTTAATGCGTTGGCCGATGGTCTCTTCGAGCCACATCCGCCCGCCCCCACCCCCACAACAGAAGCCCCTGTTCCGGCGGCGTCCCATCTCCACCACCTCGACGCCGGGCATGCCATTCAAAAGCTGGCGAGGTTGTTCGTAGATCTCGTTATAGCGCCCCAGGTAGCAGGAATCGTGGTAGACGGCCTTGCCCGTCACGGAAGGCCCCAGGCTGATCTTACCCTCTGCAAGCAGCCGGGCGAGAAGTTCGGTATGATGTACCACCTCAAAGTCGCCGCCGAACTGGGGGTACTCGTTCTTTAACGTGTTGAAGCAATGCGGGCAGGCGGTGACGACCTTCTTCACCCCGTAGCCCTTCAGTAGCTCTATGTTCTTCTGCGCCAGCATCTGGAAAACATACTCGTTGCCCAGCCGCCGCGCCGTTTCGCCGCAACAGGTCTCCTCCCCACCCAGGATGCCAAAGCTGACTCCGGCGCGCTGCATGACCCTGGCCAGAGCAATGGCCACCCTGGTATTCCTGTCCTCCAGAGCGGCGGTGCATCCCACCCAGTAAAGGATATCTATGTTCCTATCTTCCGACATTACTTTTATGCCCAGCCCTTTGGTCCAGTCGGTCCTGGTGAGCGTCGTTCCCCGCCAGGGGTGCCCGCGCGACTCGATGCTTTTCAACGCGTTCAGAGCAGTCTCGGGTACCTGCGCCCTTTCCAGCACCAGGTGGCGGCGCATGTCGATGAACTTCTGGACGTGCTCGATAAGAACAGGGCACTCCTCCTGGCAAGCACGGCAGGTCGTGCACTCCCAGATGACCTCTTCCGTAATGACATCGCTCACCATGTCCTTGACGGCAGGCTCCTGCTTGGCGCTGGCAGCCCCCGGCCCTTCGGGAGGGGCTGGCGCTGCCGCCTTCTTGCTGGCCAGGACGGCATCGCCCACCTCCAGCATGTGGTCCTTGAGCTCCAGCGTGACTTCCTTGGGGTTCAACGGCTTGCCGCTGTTCCACCCCGGGCAGGCGACCTGGCAGCGGCCGCAATGGGTGCAGGCCAGACCATCGAGAAGCTGCTTCCAGGTGAACTTCTCGAACTTGTCCACTCCGAAGGTCTCGGATCTCTCAAGGTCGATGGGGACCAGAGCGCCGCGCGGCTTGAAGCTGCGGAACGCCACATTGAAAGGCGAGGACATAATATGCAGGTGCTTGGAGTAGGGGATAAACACCAGGAATCCCAGGACCAGGCCGTAATGGAGCCACCAAACGCCCGTGAACAGGCCCTTCTGCACACCCAGGTCGACGCCAGCGAACAGATCAGCCGAGGCCTGCCTTATGGGGGTCCAGGAGACCACGTGGCCCGCGGACATGTTCACCAGGAACCCCTCAATAGCCAGGTGCGAAAGCATGAGCACCGTGATGAGCGAAAGGATGATCGCTGCCTCGGCGGTGATCTCCAGACGGTTCGGCCTGAATACGTATCTGCGGACGGCAGCCCAGACAATAGCGGTCAGCACCAGAAGTCCCGCCGTATCCAGTACGAGCGAGTAGTACGTGGAGAACCGGGTTGCCCTGATCGCCTCTGCCAAGCCAAGGCCGTCGCCAACAAAGATATAGATCAGGTAGCTAAACATGAAGAACATGAAGCCCCAGAAGATGAAGAAATGCCCCAACCCCGCCCTGTCCCTCCAGCTAAACCGGCGCAGACTGCACTTCTGCAGGAAAACATAGCTGATCATTGTCGCCAGGCGACGGCCCGGATGATCGGAGCGGCTGTCAGGCCCCCCCAGGCGGACGAATTGCCATAGCTTGTAGGCCCGTTGAAGAAACAGCGCCACGACTACAGCGAAAAGGACCCAGAAGATAATGTATCCGGGGATGCCGAGGTATGTCTGTGCGGCAGGTGACATATTGCTCCTACAATCAACAAACGACCCGGTCTGAGACCGGGCGCATTGTGTTAAGGTTGTGCAGCACCATTGAATCCGACATTAGTGTACCATATCGCGAGATTGCGTGCCAAGAGTCTTTTTCAAGCACGCACCTTTGGAGACCCCAATGCATCGGGGCGCTTCATATTACAGCACTACAGCAACCATCCTTGGGGTCATGGCGTGCTACAATGCTGCTAGCAAACATACGGCCCTCCCGCTAGGCGGGAGGGCCGTATGCGTCATGCCGACTCAGTCACGGGGCCGCAGTGATAAACTCTACGGTAACCGTGCTGCCTGCTCCCAGCCCGGGATCTATGGCGGCGGGGAATGCGGGGTCATTGACTATGAAGTTGTGTCCCCCGATCACCCACATGTCGTTGGCGACATTTGCCGCCAGACCCGTGAACAGGAACGCGAGTTCTACCTCAGCGGCGCCGACTGCGAGCGGTCCCAGTTGTCGCCGCGTGATGCGCTCGGCCACAACAGGGCCCGGCGCCAGGGTGCGGTTAGCCACTACTTTGACCAGGTCGCCTTTCTGAGGACTGTTATCTATCCGCGTGTCGGCGCTGGTGTAGACGAACACCGGCGGATTGCCGATACGCCACTCCTGCCCGGCCGCATCGACGCTGTCTACCACCCCGATGACGACGAACAGGGCAATCGAGCCGGCAGGCAGGCCAGCGGGGACGGCTATGCTGTTTGTCTGCGGGTTCGCATGCAGTGGAGCAGGTATCTCCAGCGGCTCCCCGGCAAAGATCTCCAGGGCGGTGAACGTGCCAGCCGCAGCGGGACCTGGAAGCGGCTCTGGCGCTGGAGGCGCGGCTGCAGCCTGCGGGGCGATGAATTCCACCGTGACCGTGCTGCCTCCTCCCAGCCCGGGATCTATGGCGGCGGGGAATTCAGGGTCATCCACGATGAAGCCATGGCCGCCGACTATCCACAGACGGTTGCCCGCTTCTGTCGCCAGGCCGGTGAACAGGAATGCCAACTCCACATCGGCCCCCCCTACGGGGAGAGGGCCGAGCTGCCTGCGCGTAATGCGCTCCGCAACGATCGGTCCCGGCGCCAGGGTGCGGTTAGCCACTACTTTGACCAGGTCGCCTTTCTGAGGACTGCTATCTATCCGCGTGTCGGCGGGCGAAGATCTCCAGGGCGGTGAACGAAAGCGCCGCCTGAGCGCTTGCCACGGCGCCATCTGCCAGGGGAGGCAAACCAAGCATAGCTACCAGCAGAAGGGCTAGCACCCATCTCAGGCCGGGCCTGAGCTTTAATTGCCCCGCACCTTCGTTTACCAGTCATTAACACTAATGCGAATCGTAAGCATTACTATTTATTACATTATTCTAGGTC
>JACQTY010000034.1 GCA_016210545.1 Chloroflexota bacterium | reverse complement strand
GGTCTGGGGTGGCGGCAAAACCCAGCCTCCCCAGATTCTTCGTTGCCCCTTCGCTATGCTCGGGGCTTCGGCTCAGAATGACAGGCTAACCGATTCCCGCAGACACGTCAGTTACCTGGAGACGCCGGGCCAGCACGCACGGGCTGCTCGGCTTCCCCTGTCACCCTGAGTCCCGATTCATCGGGGCGAAGGGTCTGGGGTGGCGGCGAACCCTCCAGCCAGCCTTCGGCCAGGTCCTTCCAGTACGGATTCATGGACTCGATGAGCGCGGCCTTCTTGCGCCGTAGCCACCCCTTGATCTGTTTCTCCCGGGCTATGGCCGCCAGAATGTCGTCCGTTTCCTCATAGTAGACCAGCTTGGAGACATTGTACTTTGACGTGAATCCGGGCGTCACCTTTTGACGGTGCTCATAAACGCGGCGCAGCACGTTATTCGTCACCCCAGTGTACAGCGTGCCCCGGTAGCTGGCCATGATGTACACGTAATACTGCTTCACCGTTAAACACTGCCTCCCCAGATTCTTCGTCCCGGCTTGCCGGGACTCAGAATGACAGAACTGCGCTTCGGCACCGGGATAGAACTAGGCCAACCAAGCAACTATGTTAGCCTGTCACCCTGAGTCCCGATTCATCGGGGCGCAGGGTCTGGGGTGGTAGCGGGGTCTCTGCCTACGTGTTCGCCCCACCTCCCCAGATTCTTCACTCCGTTCAGAATGACAGCACACCCTACTTCGGCAGCACGAAACCGCCGTACTTCTTGATGTACGGCAGCAGGCCGCCCTCGTCCAGTATCCTCAGCATGACAGGCGGGATCGCGCCGAAGGTCAGATGTTGGCCGTTGGTGAGATCGTCAATTGTCCCTTTTGCCAGGTCAACCTCCAGCGAATCAGCATCATTTATCTTGTCGGTATCGCAAACAAGGACCGGCAGGCCAACGTTAATGGCGTTGCGGAAGAAGATACGGGCAAACGACTTAGCCAGCACTGCCTTCACACCCGCCAGCTTGATGACTATAGGGGCATGCTCCCGGCTGGAACCCAGGCCGAAGTTGGAGCCGCCCACTACGAAGTCGCCGGGCTTGACCCGCGAGGCGAACGTAGGGTCGGCGTCCTCCAGCACATGCTTGGCCAGCTCCGGCAGGTTGCTGCGCAGGCCCGCCAGCCGGCCGGGCACTATATGGTCAGTAGAGATGTTATCGCCGAACTTGAAAGCTCTTCCGGGCACTGTTTGACCTCACCCCTCTTTCGAAAAATGGAGGCCGACCCACCAGCCTGTCATTCCCGCGCAAGCGGCCCCGATGAATCGGGGCGGCTCGGGGGCCGGAATGACACGTATCTTCGCAGCCTCACCCGGCTTACGCCCGCAGGAACTCCCTGGGGTCGGTTATCTCCCCCATCAAAGCAGTGGCCGCGGCCGTAGCCGGGCTGGCCAAGTAGATGAACCCCTCCGGGTTACCCATCCGCCCCTTGAAATTGCGGTTGGCCGTCGACAGGCACGCCTCGGTATCGCCCAGGACGCCCTGGTGCAACCCCAAACAGGCAGCGCAGCCAGGCGGCAAGACAGCGGCGCCGGCATCGAGCAGGATCTGGATGTACCCGGCCCGGATAGCCGCCTGCAACACACCGCGGGACGCCGGGGCAACCAGGAGCCGGGTCTGGGGATGCGCCCTTTTTCCTTTGAGTATCCTGGCCGCCATGGCAAGATCATCGAGACGGCCGTTGGTGCAGGTGCCCAGGAATACCTCCTGCACCTTAGTTCCCTTCAGCTTCGCCGCGGTGGCGACGTTGTCCACGGTATGAGGCTGGGCCACCAGCGGCTCAAGTTTGGACACATCTATGGGAATGACACGCTCATACCGGGCGCCCGGGTCCGGCTGGATGGGTTTGTAATCGTTCACCCGCTTGTGGGCCAGCAGGTATTTCCGTGTCTCGGCGTCCGAGGGGAAAAGCCCTGCCTTCGCCCCGGCCTCGACGGCCATGTTGGCAATGACCAGTCGCTCGCCGACAGGCATCCTGTCCACGGCCTCGCCGCCGAACTCCAGGGCCTTATAGGTGGCGCCATCGGCGCCGATGCTGCCGATAAGGTGCAGGATGAGGTCCTTGGCCGATACGCCGGTCTGGAAGGCGCCTGTGCACTCGATCCGGAAGGTCTCGGGAACCCGGAACCAGGTCTGGCCCAGGGCCATGGCTACGGCAACGTCGGTGGACCCCATGCCCGTAGCAAAGGCCGCCAGCGCCCCGGCAGTGACGGTATGGGAATCAGACCCCACAATGACCTCGCCGGGACGGGCATAGGACTCCGCCACCAGTTGGTGGCAGATGCCGTCCCCCACCTCGGACAAACGGGCGCCCGATTTGGCGGCGAACTCCCGCAAAGTGCGGTGGTCGTTGGACAGCTCCCGCGAAGGGCTGGGGGCGGCGTGGTCCAAGAAGAGGATGGTACGGTCGGGTTTGGCCAGCTTCTCGAAGCCGCCCTCGTAGAACTGGCGGACGGTCAGGGGGCCGGTGGTATCCTGCACAAAGGCCAGGTCCACCCCGGAGATGGCGATGTCTCCAGCCCTCACGGTGACGCCGGACTTCTGGCTCAGTATCTTCTCAGCTAAGGTCTGTCCCATATTCCTCTTCCAATCCTGTCAAGACTCAATAATATCACACGATAGCTTCAGGGGTATAGCCCCCTGTTCGCCGGACGGCGAAACCTTTTCAACCCCCTCTATTGAAGAGGGTGACAGGGATTTCCCGATCAACGAGAGCTGCTGTCCGTACTCGCTTATGCGTCCTTCCGCCAGACGAACGTAGTCTTCCTTGGTATCGTAACCCACGTAATGGCGTCCCGCCTTCAACGCCGCGACACACGTGCTGCCGCTGCCGCAGAAGGGGTCGAGCACAACATCACCCTTGAAGGTGTACAATTGGATAAGCCTGTACGGCAACTCCACGGGGAAGGGGGCGGGGTGGCCCACCCTTTGCGCCGACTCGGCAGGGAACGTCCACACGCTCTTGGTGAACTCCAGAAACTCGTCCCTGGAGATGGTGCTCTCCTTGCCGGGTAGTTTTTGCCCCGTTCCGAGGGTCTTCGACCCCGTTCCGAGGGTCTTCGACCCCGTTCCGAGGGTCTTCGACCGGCTGAAGGACTCCTTGGAAAAGACCAGGATGTACTCATGGACGTCCCGCAGGGTGGGATTGGCCGCCGATCGCCACGATCCCCACGCCGTCGACGGTCCAGAGCCGGCAGCCTTGTTCCAGATGATCTCACCCCGCATCATGTAGCCCATTTCCTGCATGTCCTGGATTACATAGCTATGAAGGGCTATGTACGGTTTCCTGCCCACGTTAGCCAGATTTACGCAGGCGCGGCCTCCAGTTACCAGCTTTCTGTATACTTCGCCAAAGACCCTTTTCAGCAGGCCCCGGTACTCGTCCAGGGTCAGGTCCTCGTCATACTCCTTGGTCACATTGTAGGGCGGCGAGGTGACCATCAAATGCACGCTGTAGTCCGGGAGTTCATCCATGTTCTCGCTGCTCTTGCAGTAGACGCGGTCCAGAGATGCAGGTTCTATCGGATTCTCAACGTACTCGTCCGGGCCGCCCATTGCCTTGCCGTCGTACAAACGGCTGCCGTAGAACTTGCTGGCGTCATGACCAATGCGGCCCGGCGAGCCGAAAGAGGACGTTCGGGTATGCAAACGCTTCGAAGAGCGCTCAGATGGCCCGGGGGGAGTCAACCCTGACCTCTCAGCAGAGTTCCAAGACTGCTCAACCTTTCCGACTTCCTCTTCTTCAAATCGCGCACCAGCCTTCTGAAGTCGCTCTGAGATATGTTTATGGCCCTGTGCAATCTCGAAGGGTCCTGGGGTAAGCCGTAGCTACTCGCTTTCAAGCCAGACTCCGAACACGCGCTCAATATCCAGTCCTCCAACTTGGGACGCAACACAACCACCTGGTTCCCCGTCGACCGATCTTGAAGCAACTTCAGGCCGTGCTCGGAGAGATTCCGTTTCACCCTAAGCTTCCCGATGTAGGTCGGCTGAGCTTCACCGGGATCTTCATCCACCATTGCCATGCTGTTCTTTCCGCCCTGGAGTCGCCTACAAACCCCAGGCTTTCCCTTTTCATGGGCAATGGTCTTCGCGGTACCCAGGAGAGCATTGACCAATGTGGCATCGGTCTTACACTCCACGTAGATTGTCATGCTTTCACAAAGCGGTCAAGGTTGAGGAAAACGTCCATGTCCATCGTCTTTTGCATCTCTTTTTGGGTCAGCATCTTGACCTTCGTCTCGTAGTCCTTGAAATACGTTATGAATATTCCTATCTCGTCCTTGGGTGTTTTCTCGAGGACCGGTTCGAGGAAGTAGGGATTATGGGTGGAGATGAAGTACTGGTTCCTGCTCTCATCCAGGCCTATCACCTCCGCCAGGTACTTGGTATGATAGGGAAAGGCGTGAGCCTCCGGCTCTTCGAACACAAGGACAGAATCTTTGTTGGACATTATGGCTGCCATATAGAACACCAGCCTTTGCAGCGTTTCAGAGGTCAAGGAATACGGATGGAATATCGTTACGTCATCTACTTCTTTGCGAAGCTCAAGTCTGTTCTCCTGTGGCCTCAGGCCCAGTTTGAATCCAGTGGAAGAGAAAATCTTCCCGGCAATGGACCTTACTTCCTTCTGGGCCAGGAGCAATGAGCACAGATTGTCCCCAAAGGGGGGTAGCAAAAAACCCGATTCCTGCTTGGGAAACACTTCCTTCACAGCAAACCCGTAAAACTTGAAAGGAGATAACTGTGCAGGAGCCGGATTGACTCTAACGTTTGCCATGTCCCCTTCGAGCTGTGCAAAGGTGTGGCTCTTCGCCGCGTCGTTGATTGACCCGGCGAAGCCCCCATCCTTAAATGCAATGCTCGCGGCTACCCCACCACCTTGTACTTCAAGTATGTGGTCCAATTCTTCGTCATAAAAAAGGTTGCTAACCCTTTCGTGCCTCACAAAGCTCTTTAGGCCGTATCCATACTTGGCATAGTACGCGAAAGATAAGAAACCCAGGCTCTCCAGAATATTGGACTTCCCCGTGTTCGGCTCGCCGATGAACACGTTGACGCGTTTGCACTCCAGCTTGAGGTGCTTTATCGACTTGAAGTTCTTGATTTCTAGCGTCTTTATCATAGAGTCCCCCTGCCCTACCCAATCACCGCCAGCACATCCCCCTTGGCCGCTTTGTCCCCCGCCTTGAGGCTCACCTTGCGCAATACGCCGCCTTTGGGGGCAGTGAGGGTGTTCTGCATCTTCATCGCCTCGAAGATGACCACCGGCTGCCCATCGGTCACCCTGTCCCCCTCCTTGACCTCGTACCGGATGACGATGCCCGGCATGGGGGCCGCGATAGCGACCTCGCCCTCGGCCAGCTTTGCAGTCGCAGCGGGTGCGGGCGGAGCAGCGGCGGCCTCTGTCCGGGCCGGCGCCGGGACTGATGGAGTCGGCGCCACCTGAGACAGCAGCGGACGCCCCGGGGCCGCTCCCCTGTCTTCAGCCACCTCGACGCGGAAATACTCGTCGCCGACATAGACGTGGAAGGCGCGACCCCCGGGCTTGCGGGGCGGGGAGACCTCGGCTGCCCTGGCCACAACCACGGCGGGCTTTTCCTCTTTCTTGACCGGCTCAACGGGCTTCGCCTCAGCCGCAAGCGGCGACAAGCCGTACTTCCGCTTCAGGAATTGCATGCCAGTGGTGGGGAACAAAGCATATATCAAGACGTCCTGGAGGTTCTTGGCTATGCCCTTGGTTGACTCTTTCGCCTTCCCCAGTTCCGGCTCCAACATGTCGGCGGCCCGGCCGGTCATGGGAGTCTCACCCCGTTCATACCCCTTGAGGACTATCTTCTGCACCTCGGGGTCGACGGGAGCGGGAGAATGGCCGTAAAGCCCGAAAACGTAGTCCTTTATCTCTTTGGAGATCATCTTGTACCGGCCAAATAGGACGTTGCTCACTGCCTGGCTGCCCACGATCTGGCTGGTGGGCGTAACGAGCGGAGGATAGCCCAGCTCCTTTCGAGTTCGCGGCAACTCGGCAAAGACCTCCTCCAGCTTGTCGAGGGCGTCTGCTTCTCTGAGCTGCGACACCAGATTGGTGAGCATTCCTCCGGGGACCTGGTGAACGAGTACGTTGGTATCGATCACCGCCATGCGGGTGGTATCCATAAAATCGCAGTACTTGGGAACAACATTCTCCAGGTGCTGGCCCAACTTTATGAGTTTCGCCACGTCGATCTCCGGCGAGCGAGCCGTGCCCTCCAGGGCTACCAGCAACGGCTCTATGGCCGGTTGCGAGGAGCGGAGGGCCAGCGGCGCCAGCGTTGTGTCCACACCATCGACCCCGGCCTCTATGGCGAGCAAATAGGACATGGAGGCCATGCCGCTGGTGTAGTGGCTGTGCAGATGGACGGGTATCTTGAGCGCCGACTTCAGCGCCTTGACCAGTTCGTACGCGTCGTACGGAGCGATAAGTCCGGCCATATCCTTGATGCACAGGCTATCGGCCCCCATCCCCTGGAAGCTCAGCGCCTTTTTGACGAAGTAGTCCAGCTTGAAGATGGGCCCGCCCAGCCGCCTTCCGGTGGTGGAGTAGCAGATGGCGGCCTGGACGTGCTTGCCGCAGTCTTTGATGACCTGGAAGGCTGTCTCCACGTTGTGCTCGTCGTTCACGGCGTCGAAGACCCGGAAGATGTCGATGCCCACGCCGGCCGCCTCGGCCACAAAGGCCCGGACCACGTCATCGGGGTAGTTGCGGTAGCCGACCAGGTTCTGCCCGCGCAGCAACATCTGGAAGGGGGTCTTGGGCATCAGCTTCTTGAGACGTCGCACCCGCTCCCAGGGGTCTTCCTCCAGGAACCGGGTGGCTACATCAAATGTGGCCCCACCCCACATCTCCACCGAGAAGAAGCCAGCCCTGTCCATATCGGCTGCAATTGGTTCCATGTCCTCCAACCGGAGGCGGGTGGCGCAAGATGACTGGTGGGCGTCGCGGAACGTGGTGTCGGTTATCTTTACCGGGTGCTTAATGGCCCCGGCTTGTTGGGTTGCTGAGTTGCGCATGGCTGCCAACCCCGTCCTTTCGGCCCCCAGGCCACAGGCCCAGAGCGCAGGGCCTGCCTCAGGCCCGCAAGTTTCCACCCGCTGCCGTGCTTCATCGGGGACATATGGCTTCCTTCTTGCTCCACGTAGGCGGAGACGGCCGCGGTTATCGCGGCGACGACTTCCGGTCTCGGAAGGGTCGGCCTAGAGAGGGATATTTCCATGCTTCTTCGGTGGGTTGGTATCCCGTTTTGTCTCCAGCATGGCCAGGGCCTTGACGATCTTGGCCCGGGTCTCTCGCGGGTCTATGACCTCGTCCAGGTAGCCACGCGAGGCAGCTATGTAGGGATTGGCGAACTTCGCCTGGTACTCGGCGACTAGCTGCTTGCGGGCCGCTTCTTTGTCCGCGGCCTTCGATATGGCGTCCCGGAAGACGATGTTCACCGCCCCGTCGGCCCCCATGACGGCGATCTCGGCTGTGGGCCAGGCGTAGTTCACGTCGCCCCGCAGGTGCTTGCTGCTCATAACCACATAGGCCCCGCCATACGCCTTGCGGGTGATAACGCTGACCTTGGGCACCGTGGCCTCGGCGTAGGCATAGATAAGCTTCGCCCCGTGTCGGATGATCCCCCCGAACTCCTGCTCCGTCCCGGGCATGAAGCCGGGCACATCGGCGAAGGTCACCAGAGGGATATTGAAGGCGTCGCAGAAGCGCACGAAGCGGGCTGCCTTCACCGAGGCGTTTATGTCGATGACGCCGGCGGCGTAGGCTGGCTGCTGGGCCACTATGCCTACCGCTTTCCCGGCAAAGCGGGCGAACCCCACGATCATGTTCTGGGCAAACCTCTTGTGTACCTCCAGGAAGTCGCGGCTATCCACCACCTCGGCGATGACCTTCTTCATGTCGTACGCCTTGGAAGTGTCCTCGGGCACGATCTTTATCAGCTCATCGCAGAAGCGTTCCGGGTCATCGCCTGTGTCCAACCGCGGCGTCCCCTCCTGGTTATTTTGCGGCAGGAAGCTCAACAGGCGGCGCACATCCTGCAAACATTGCTCATCGCTATCGGCTACGAAGTGGGCCACCCCGCTCTTGGAGGCATGGGCTATGGCCCCTCCCAGTTGCTCGTGAGTCACATCCTCCGCGGTAACCGCCTTGATGACGTCCGGCCCGGTGATGTACATCTGGCCGGTGCCCCGCACCATGTAGATGAAATCGGTGATCCCAGGGGAATACACCGCTCCCCCGGCGCACGGCCCCATGACCACGGATATCTGGGGTATCACACCTGAGGCCAGGGTGTTGCGCAGGAAGACCTCCCCATACCCCCTCAGACTGGCCACACCCTCCTGGATACGGGCGCCGCCAGAGTCGTTTAGTCCGACCAGAGGAGCGCCCATCCTCATAGCCATGTCCATGACCTTGCACACCTTCTCGCCGACTACCTCGGAAAGCGAGCCGCCGAAGATGGTGAAGTCCTGGGAGAAGACGTATACCAGCCGGCCGTTCACCTGGCCATAGCCCGTGACTACGGCGTCACCGAGGAACTTCTGGTCGGCCAGGCCGAACTCTGTGGAGCGGTGCAGCACCAGAGCATCCAGCTCCTGGAAGGTGCCCTTGTCCATCAGCAGGTCAATGCGTTCCCGGGCCGAGAGCTTGCCCCGATCATGCTGGGCTTTGACGCGCTGCGGACCGCCGCCCTGAAGGGCCTGTTCCCGCATCTGCTGGAGCTTCTGAAGTTTTTCCTCGATGGACATTACACAGCCTTTCTAAGCATTCTTACCGGGAGGAACCGTGAAATGGGGCGCGGAATTATCATAGCAAAAGGAGGTAGGTTAGGCAATGGGTTGTGGGGGTAATGGGGTAGCATGCTGTCCACTATTGCCGCGTAAGGCGAGGGGGTGTCGTCCCAACGAGCGGGCGAACACACGAGTTCGCCCCTACTCTTCAGTAGGTATTCATTTTGTCTCCAGGAAGTATCGCACGACCAGTCTCCCGGGCAAGATGTACTCGACGGCTACGTCTGTCTCCTTATCACCAGCAGCCTCGGCTCCGTCATCTCTTCGATGGCGTATCGGAGACCTTCCCGCCCCAGCCCGGAGTCCTTTGTCCCGCCATAGGGCATGTGGTCGATACGGAAAGAGGGGATCTCGTTGATCATGATGCCTCCCACCTGAAGCTCCTGGAAGGCATAGAGGACATGCTCCAGGTTGTTGGTGTACACGCCCGCCTGGAGGCCATACCTGGAGTCGTTAACGGCGGCCACCGCCTTTCTGAAGTCAGTAAATGGCGCCAGCACGACCACGGGAGCGAAAACCTCCTCGTTGCACACCTTGCTGGTAGGTCTGACCTTGTCCAGCACCGTAGGCTCAAAGAGGTTGCCCCGTATTATGCGCCCGCCGGTTAGCACCTGCGCCCCCTCCGAGACTGCCTCCCGGCACCACGCCTCGGTGCGTTTGGCGGCAGCCTCGTCGATCACCGGCCCCACGTCGGTGTTCTCCGACATGGGGTCGCCGACCTTCAGGGCCTGCACGCCGTGCACCAGCCGGTGGCTGAACTCGTCATAGATGTCCTGGTGAACGTAGACCCGCTGCACAGATATGCAGCTCTGTCCGGCAAAGCCGTAGCCGCCGACAACAATTCTCGGAATAGCCGCGTCCAGGTCAGTATCCCTATCCACGATGACCGCCGCGTTGCCTCCCAGCTCCAGAAGCACCCGTTTCTTGCCGGCCCTGGCCTTCAGGTCCCAGCCCACCGGCGCCGAGCCGGTGAACGTCAGCATCTTGAAGCGGTCGTCCGCCACCATTTTAGCCGCCAGTTCGTTGGAGAAGGGCATGATGGAGACCGCCCCGGCAGGCAAGTCCAATTGGGCTATCAATTCCGCCAGGGCCAGCAGGGTGAGGGGCGTCCGAGGCGAGGGCTTGACCAGGATGGGATTGCCCGATGCAATGGCCGGGCATATCTTATGTAAAGCCAAATTCAGAGGGAAGTTGAACGGGGAGATACCGGCAATAGGCCCGATAGGAAAGCGGCCTACGATGCCCGTCAGCCCGGCGCTATTGGGTGCCACGTCCATGGGCAGCAACTCGCCGCCGATGCGCCTGGACTCTTCGGCGGCGATCTCTATCGTGAGGAAGGCGCGGTTGACCTCGGCCTTGGCCTGCTTCCACGGCTTCCCTGCCTCCTGTACGATTAGCCGGGTAAACCTGTCCTCCTGTTGCTGCAGGAGTCCCAGCAGCTTTCTCAGCGCCAGGAACCGTTGATGGGATGTCAGCTTCCGCGTAACTTCGAACGCCTTGACTGCTTTCTGGGTAGCCTCCTCCAGGTCCTTCTCGCTGGCCCAGAAGGTGGCACCCACCAGCGAGCCGTCATAGGGATGGCGCACCTCCAGCCTGCTATCGGACGTTCGCCACTCGCCAGCCAGGAAGAAGCCTTGCTCCTTACTCACGGGCTACCTCCAATCGGAGATTCTGCGGTTGGCTCCGTCATGCGGACCGGGTCCAGTATCTCCTTCAACTGTTCCTCGGTAAGCTTTGTGCGGCGGCGGGCCACCTGGCGGATGGTCTCGCCAGTGCGTGCAGCCTCCTTGGCGATCTCGGCAGCGGCATCATAACCGATAACCTTCGCCAGAGCGGTGGCCAGCATAAGCCCCTGCTCCACCATGGCCGGGCCTTTGTCGGCGGCCTTCAAGTCCTTCAGGCATCGTTCGATGAAGTTCCGGCTGCCGGCGGCCAGGATGTCCATGGACAGGAGAAGGTAGTAGCCGGCCACGGGCATCATGAGGTTCAACTCGAAGTAGCCACCCTGCCCCGCCACGGCGATGGCGGCGTCATTGCCGATAACCTGCGCCCCCACCTGAATGAGCGACTCAGCGATAACCGGGTTGACCTTCCCCGGCATGATGGAGCTACCCGGCTGCACCGCCGGTATGGAAAGCTCCCCCAGGCCCGTGCGCGGGCCGGAGCCCATCCAGCGGATGTCGTTGGCGACCTTCATCAGACTGATGGCGGCGCCCCGCAGCGCCCCGCTGACAGCGACCACGCCATCCACGGTGCTCTGGGCCTGGAAGTGGTTGTCCGTCTCCCTGACAGCTATGCCCGTTAACTCCGTTAGAAGCTGGCAGACCCGGCCGGCAAACTGCGGGTGGGCGCCGAACCCCGTGCCCACGGCGGTGCCCCCCAGGGCCACCTCGCTCAGCTCGTCCTGGGCGAGGCGCAGGCGACGCAGGCACCGCTCGACCTGGCCGGCGTAGCCCAGGAACTCCTGCCCCAACCGTATGGGCACGGCATCCTGAAGGTGCGTGCGGCCGGTCTTAATGACGGGCCAGAACTCATCGGACTTCTGCCGCAGCGCCTTCTCCAGTTCCTGCATAGCCGGAACCATCTTCTCCTTCAGGGATATGGCCGCCGACAGGTGAATAGCCGTGGGAATAACGTCGTTGGAGGACTGGCCCAGGTTAACGTGGTCATTGGGGTGGACGCGTTTGGAACCGAGGGGCGCTCCCAGCAACTCGCCGGCCCGGTTGGCGATGACCTCGTTGGCGTTCATATTGGTGGAGGTGCCAGAGCCGGTCTGGAAGATGTCAACCACAAAGTGGTCATCGAACTTGCCATCGGCTACCTCCCGGGCTGCGGAGCCGATGGCGTTGCCTATCTCCGGCTTCAGGAGGCCCAGGTCGGTGTTGACGCGAGCGGCGGCCAGCTTGATCAGGCCGACGGCGTGGAGGAAGACTCGCGGCCAGCGCAGGCCGCTGACCGGGAAGTTGCGCACGGCGCGGGCCGTGGATGCGCCGTAGTAGGCGTCGGCGGGGACCTCCATCTCTCCCATGGAGTCTCGTTCAATGCGGTACTTTGGGTCTGACGGCATGCTAACATCCAATGGCAGGCGAGTTAAGGAGATCGACCTTTGGGTAGCGTGAAGGGGTATACGCCTATGATAGCAAGAGATGGGGCGGAAGGGAAGAGGGGCGCTCCAGACGTTAATGCGTGGTCTGGTAGATCAGAGGCCGATAGCGGGGAGGAGGTATCGGTTTCCCGGTTTGACGAGCGGCCTCAAGCCACGCTTCCTTAGCGAGCCTGAGTTCCGCCAAAGCTTTTTCGGGGGTCTCACCGAAGGCAGAACAATACTCCAGATCGGGGATATCAGCAATATACCCGCCGTCCTCATCGCTGTAAAAGATATTGATATGGTAGTCACTCACTCGTCGCCCTCAAGCTTCAGGTCATATTTCTCAACGAGCCGCAAGAATTGACGTATTTGGTAAGGCTTGGCCTGGCCGTTATCAGATTGTAGGTTGAGAAGCTCCGGTACAGTCGGGTGGCCGAGGATGTGATGGCTGCTAGAGACCCTGACCGACCGGAATCCAAATCCTCTTGCCAACTCATCATATCCCCAAACGCCACATTGTGCAACGCGCCGCCAGTCAGGCGTTTGAGCAGATGCTTACGGTTCACGTATTGCTACGCTTCCGTCCAAAGCAAATTATTGTGTGTCCTTCCTTCGCCGACATCTACACCTCTACAAGTATCTGCTCCAAAAGCGCCCTACCCAAAGGGATTTCCTTGCTTTGCTGCCGGTAAGCCGCAACCATCTCGCGAACTGCATCCTGAAGCATCTCGCGGCACTCCTCCAGGGTGCTGCCCTCTGTGACCACCTCGGGCCACTCCACTAATTGGCCCATGTACCCAGAAGGGATTTTAGTATATTTGGCAGTGTATGTGCTTATCATAAGAAATGCCTCCGGATACGTTCCACGTGTATCATAGCAAGAGAAAGGGCGAAAGGAAAGAGGGGGATGAACAGCAGTCGTGTTCTAACCAGAAGATGTTGACGAGGCAATTGGCCAAGATGCGCCGTCAACTATGTGCCGCTCTTCCTCCGTGAACGCATACAAGTCATATACCAACCTATCTACGCGGTCGTCGGTTGCCGTTAACTCGTCCTGAATATGCTGCCAATCCCCCACCCCTTTGGGCAAAGCCGACTGGCGCTGCTTCAGACTCAGCATGGCATCCACCAGACCAGTCAATTCGTGTAGCATCTGATCCTGAAGGGCATTTAACCCAAAAGTCTTAACGGGGATGTAGTCGGCATAACCCGGCCTGAAGTGCATCGTTCTAACGGCCCTATTGAATATAAAGTTGTAGGCATACCAGGAGACGAGCTTCGAATTTATCAACCCCAATAGGCATCTCAAATAGCCGATATCCCCTGGTTTCTCTTTCAAGGCAATGTTTATCACAGTCTCGTGCGTTAACCTTGCGGTCGTTTCAAGCGTAGCTGCAATCCTTATATGCGGGATCGGGTTTTCTATGTGGGCCACGATGTCCTGGCATACTATTCGCGGTGTCGAGTGCTGGTCTAAATCGTCTTTACTATAGCAGCCAGCGAGCAACGAGAAGATAGAACGTCCGGAGAGAGCATACCTGTCAACATTGTTGCCACGCAAACATTGCATTGCCCCCTTCGATTCATAACGCACCAAATTAGAAGTCACACCGCCGATTCCTGCAAAGATATTAGCGACCTCCGAAAGTTTGTGCGACTTCTCCCACACTCTTGCAAACAGATGCTCTACTTCGCCAGATAAGTAGAGCGGAAATATCCTTTTCTCCAGAAAGCTGCGCTTCACGTACCAAGCACTCTGTATCCGTTTCTCTTCCGCGGCCGAAACTCGCACCGCGGACTCCTTAGCCTCCGAGTTCCGGAAAGTCAGTATTGCCTGCTCCAGCAAGACGCCCTCAAAAGCCTTACTGACGTCCACGATTCCTATGTCTCGCTCTTTGAGATATTCTCTGATCTGCCACCATGACGTTATGTATGTGAGAGGTTTTGGAACGATAAAGCCAAGGTACCCGTCATGCCGCGACAAGGTGGAGGCGCGACTCAGAAACAATTCCGCCATATCATTACTGGCGTTGCACTTAATATGGTCTCTCACGTAGTCCCTTTCCTGGACCGTCAACATTTTTTTGGAGCCATATGGCGGATTGCCTACAATGACATCGAAACCGACATCGAAACCGCCCCTTCGCATTATCTCCCCAAAGTGCTCCTGCCAATTGAAGGGTTTTTCTTCTGCCCACTTCTCCCCGAAGTAACCCCTTAGCTCATCCTCGCTACCGGACACGAGGGAGTTGCCCACCTTTATATTCTCGTCAAGTATCAACGGAAGCTTTGCCTGACGGCTATCGGCAATAGCAGCCATGGTAAGGTTCACGGCTGCTATCTCCGCCGCCTCCGGGTCGAGTTCCACTCCGTAAAGCTGGTTCATCAGAATGTGCTGGGGATAATCTATGACCGGCTCAGGTATGACTTTCAGCATCTCCAGCCGTTGAAACATATCCACGCCAGCAACGGGAGTGATCAGCTTGACCCGTTCCTCTTCAATGGCCTCGTTCATCCGGCGGTAAAAGTCCGCTAGCATCCGATAGGCGTAGATCAAAAAGGACCCGCTGCCGCATGCCGGGTCCAATACCCTTAGCTCAGCCGCTTTCTCAACGGCTTTGACCCCGTGCTGAGCTTCCAATTCAGCTAGCAGCTTGCCTAACGTGTTGTCCACGATGTAGTGCACCACCCAGGGAGGCGTGTAGTATATTCCACCCTTCTTGCGGGTGTCCCTCTGTTCCTCAGCCTGGATCTTTCCATTTCTGAGCACGAGCTTGGTGGCCAGGTAGCTCTCGTAGGTAGCTCCCAATATGTCGGATGTAAACTTCCGGAAGGAGATACTATTCATCTCTTCCATGACCGATGCCAATACATCGTTGGGGATGACTACCTTTTCGCAGATATGGCCTGCCTGGAACAGCTTGGTATTGTGGTGTTGGTCCATCATGTGGGAAAAGTCAAGAAACTGCTGCATGAGGTGGTCCGGCTTGGCATAGGGACCCCGCTTGCGATAATCAGCAAGTATAGAGTCCAGAATGTCAAAGACCAGCAGCACCTCTTTATCATCGGCGTATCTTATCAACATTAACCTGTCCAGGATCCGCTGCACGGCCATCATCAGCTTACCGAAATCAAAACTCTCATTGGTCTGTAGCTCTGAGTTAGCGGTATTTTGCCGGTAGATGGCGTTGGCCAGCCTCAGCCGCCACTCCTTCATTGAGGCCAGGAATGCCTCGTCAACATCCTTAATTCCCGTTTGTCTCTCCAGCCATTGCAGGCTGCCAGCCTTGATTTTATCCGGCGACAATAGAAGCAAGTCATCCAGCCTGGCCAGGTACTCCCGCGGACTATCGAAGCTGAGTATCAGGCGCTCGTGGTCGGCGTTGAACACTTGGAGGCGTTCAAAGCTGCTTAGAATAGCGTAGGGAATCCCCCGCCCACGGGCATAGCGGAATACCTGCTTTTCCTCCAGCGTCCTGTCGCTGGTCCTCTTAGCGGACTCCCCTATTATGCCGAACCGCTTGGCCTCCTGCATAAGCGCCGGTTTGCCAGCAATCTCCATACCCACATCCACTATTCCCGCGCCTCGTATGTAGCCCTGCCGTCGGTAGGCAGTCTCCTGGTTCGGGTCGTTGTAGACGTTCCACCCCAGCGCGTGGAAAAGCCTATCTATGAAGCTAGCCTGGACGTCAGCTTCGCTCAGGCGCGCCCGTTCTTCGTACCCCAACTGCTCATAGTTTCGCACCAGCTCGGCGATGTTCCCTTTTTCTTGTTCCGTGTTCAAAGGCATCTTCATTCCTTAAGATTAGCCCGCTCTTACCCGCCGCATTGCAGGACATCATACCCATCTTCGCAGGGTAGGGACGGTATTCCGATGCACGATAACCCGCGTCATTGATTGCGAGATTAAATAGGCAGGCGTCTCCGTCGAATTCTACTTTTCTCAACTACCACTATGGACTCGGCAAGTTCATCCAGCGGGATGGTCCTAAGTGCTGCCTTCATACGCTCCACCACTTCGTCCTCAGCATAGTTGCCGCCGCGAAAGAGTATGAGGCCGGGACCCTCGGCCTGTGTCGACGCCAGAAGGCGTGGATAGTCCAAGTCAGCGGTAATGACGGTCCGCTGCTCCAACAAAGCACGCTGAAGCAATTGGGCGTCGGAAGCTCGTTCCATGCCCACATCTGAGGCGTGGACAGCATCATGTCCCTGTTGCGCAAGCCAGTGTGAGAGCCTTGGGGACAGCGGCATGTCCACCAGGAACTTCATTTGCCGACTTCCACCGTTTCCTCTTCGGCCAAGAACGCGGCGTAGCGCAGGGCTTCCATAATGTCTTCGGATTCCAGATAGGGATAGGCCCTGAGGATGGATTCCTGGGTCTCTCCGGATGCCAGGAGACCAAGAAGGCGGGATACGGGAAATCTGAGCCCGCGAATGCAGGGTTTTCCCGTGCAGACATTGGGGTCTATGGTAATACGTTCAAACTTCATGATACCTTTGCCGCCTTCCTCTTGCTAGCATGAAGTACCGTGATACCTATTACGTCACCCTTCTCGTACCTGACAATGGTATCATCATCAGTAAGCTCACTATCATCGGCATGGCTCGGCTTTTTGAAGTTCAAATACAGAACGTCGGCTTCCTGATCATAGGTGGACCACATACGCTTGAAGGGCACGCTCAGAAGCTGTGGTGCTATACTGATAATCTCGCTGACGTTTACCGTGGCCACAGCCTTGTCTCTATCTGGGATACTTTTTCGTGCTGAAAGCTGGTCCGCCACCAGGCTGGTCTCTTGCGACCTGCCTCTTGGTAATGCTACACCGTCTCAAACTGCAGCCGCTTGAGCTCCTTTTCCGGAATGCGGCCTTTGATCCCCAATACCTCCATGCCCACCACGTGGCCTTTTTCGTCAAAGTCCAGCACGATACCAGGCTGTACCTCTTCAGACTCCACGATGGCGCTTTCATCGAGCCTGAAATACAGGGCATCATTGGATTCATCCACTCGAATTCTCACTGGCGTCTCCCTACTCTCCTGTCAAAAAACAAGGTGACCACCGCACCCTGGGCGTTCACCACAACTCGCAGTGTGCGTCCGCCATGCTCGGGAACAGGCTTCAGGTAATGAATAGTCCCGTCTTCTTTGGTCTCAGTGCGGTAAGGTTGCTGAATTGTCATCTCTACCCATTGTAGTCTAATCCGCCGTTCCTGCAACATGGCCCTGGCGTGGGTTGTGAACACCAGATCCAAGCTATCTTGCCCTTTCTTCACGCCCCCGCCGCTCTCTCCGTCCCTGTCTCTATCTCTTTCTCTCGTTCCAGCGCGTCCATCAACTGGGCGGCCCGGTTGTAGCCAATCTGCAAGCGACGCTGCAAGAACGATGCCGATACCTGCTTGTGCTCCTGCATCAACCGGCGGGCTGCCTCCAGCAAGGGATCGGCGGGTTCCAGCGGCGGGGCCGACGTTATGCTCGGCGTGGCCCCGGAGGACGCGGCAGCGGCAGAAGAAGCTCCGGGCACCGTGAGAAACGACATCCTGGCTGGCTTCTGCTTCCCCCAGAAGGCTACCAGCCGGTCCATCTCCGGGTCAGAAACGAAGCACCCCTGCAACCGCTTGGGTTTGGCGGCGTCGGTGGGCAGGTAGAGCATATCGCCGCGGCCCAGCAGCTTTTCCGCCCCGACCGTATCCAGAATGGTGCGGGAGTCCACCAGGGAGGTAACGGCGAAGCTGATGCGCGTCGGAAAGTTGGCCTTGATAAGCCCGGTAACCACATCCACCGAGGGCCGCTGCGTGGCTACCACCAGATGGATTCCCGTAGCCCGGGAGAGCTGGGCCAGACGGCACAGGCTCTGCTCCACCTCCTCGAAGGCGGTCATCATCAGGTCGGCCAGCTCGTCGATAACCAGCACCAGGTAGGGAAAGTTGGGACGATGGCTCTTGTTGTAGTCCTCGATGTGTCGGGCCCCTACCGCGGCGAAGCGGCGATAACGCTCGTCCATCTCCTTGTTCAGCCAGCGCAGCGTCTCTACCGCCTTTTCGGCCTCCACCACCACCGGCGTCGCCTGATGGGGCAGCGGGTTATAGACAACCATTTCCACCCGTTTGGGGTCTATCATAATGATGCGCATGTCGTCGGGGGTATTCGACATGAGAAGGCTGCAGATAATGGAATGCAGGAAGACGGTCTTGCCGCTGCCGGTGGCCCCGGCCACCAGGAGGTGCGGCATCTTGGCCAGATCGGCCACCACTGCCTCGCCCCCCGTTCCCTTGCCCAGCCCGACAGCGAGCTTGGCCTTGGCCCTGAGCCTCTGATATGAGGCGCCCTCCAACACGCTCCGCAATGCCACCACTCCCCACGTCGTATTGGGCACCTCGATGCCCACCAGCGGCTTTCCCGGCACCGGCGCCTCGATGCGAATGCTATGGGCCGCCAGGGCCAGGGAGAGGTCGTTGGACAGGTTGTTTATCCGGTCCACCTTGACGCGGGTGCGCGATACCTCTTCCAGATGGGTCTGGATATTCCCGTTCTTATCCTTTACCTTGACCTCTTTGTATTTGCGGTCCCATCCCGGCTCCAGCCCGAACTGGGTTACCGTCGGCCCAGGGTTTATCTGGACTACCTTGGCCTCGACGCCGTAGCTGGCCAGGGACTCCTCGATCAGCCGGGCGCGGCGTTCGTTGTCCACCGGCCGGACATCGACCTCGGGGGTAAGCTCCAGGATGTTCAGGGGCGGCAGTTGCCAGCCTGACGAGGTAATTATGGGCGGGCCGCTCTCTTCGGCGGGCTTGCTTGCCTCAGCCGGCTTGTCGGCAGCGGGATCCCTGGGCCTCTTGCCCAGTGTGATGGGCGGCAGCCACCCGGGTCGATTGGAGGTCTCTGCGGTAGGCTGGGCCGCCGCCGGCGCCTGCCTGGGAACGGAAACGGGGTTCTGGGGCAACGGGGTTTGGACGGCCGGGGTCACGGGCGCCCGGGGCGGGCGGCGCAAAGCAAACCGTTTGAAAACCTCCCACAGACCGCTTCCCAGCGTCCTGGAGAAGTGCCACAGGCTTCTCAAGAATACCCACGTAAGCGCCCTGACTAACCGGGACGTGAAGCTGGTCCTGACAAAGAGGCCGCCGATGACGAGCAGCGCCGCCACTTTCAAGCCTCCCACCGCGTTCCTGGCGCCGATCACCCCAGTCCCAAACCTGCCACCCAGATCGAAAAAAGCAAGTATGCCGAAGGCTGCCAGCAGGAACGCCAGGCCACCCATATACCAGCGCCACCAGCGGAAGTAACCGAAGAAATGCTTCAGTCCGCTGCGTACGGGTTCTTTGCTGAGGAACCAGGCGAGGACCCCCAGGGCGATAATCAGAACAGCGCCGCCGACCCCGAAGAAGCCCTGCAGCGAGGCGGCGAATGCGAAGACACGCGTTGTGTACAAAAACAGGAGAGTAAGGGTGATGACGAGGATAATAAGCCGCGGCTTCCCGCCCAGCCGTGACGGATTACCTTTGTTTCCCCGGGCCGTGGCCTGAGCTGCACCTCTACCTTTGGGCACTTGTATCACGCCTCAAGACGGGGGGTTGGCAGGCCTTTTGGGGGCCTGGCGTCGTCACGCCACCTTCCATTCCCGCGGAGTCAGAGGTCAACTCAGCCTCCTGGGCCGCCTGGCGGCGCATCACCGTGGCCCCCTTTAAGTAAAGGGGGCGGCCCCAACTTGCCTCAACGGGTCGGGGCAAATTGGGGCGGGGGATTTCGTCCCCAAAACAGCTCACACCATCACTGTCATAGGCAGAATCATCGGGCGGCGCTTGGTCTCGTCATAAAAGAGTCTGCTGAGAGATTCCCTCACCTTACCCTGAACATGGCTCGCCTCGGACAAATGCCCGTCTCCGCGGCCCAGGACACGGGCCAACAGGTCACGGCCTTTTCCCATCAAGGCGTCCTCCTCATCCTTATCAGCGAAGCCTCGCGAGATGAGTTCGGGACGCCCGACAATCTGACCGGAACTCTTATCGATAGCCACGATCACAACCACGACCCCGTCCTGCGCCAGGGCCCGGCGGTCGCGCAGTACCATGTGCCCTATGTCTCCAATGCCGTCCACGTACACATTCCCTACGGGCAGCTTCTCCACCACCTCACCACCGTCCTGCCCCAGCTCGAGAATATCTCCGTCCTCCAGGACAAAACTGTTCTTCCGGGGTATGCCCAGCGACTCAGCCAGCTTCGCGTGCAAGGACAGGTGACGGTATTCACCGTGGATGGGCACCAGGAACTTGGGACGCACCAGATTGATCAGGAGTTTCAGCTCTTCCTGGCTGCCATGCCCGTGCACATGGACCTGAGCAATCTTATCGTAGAAGACCTGGGCGCCCTGCTTGAACAGGCTGTCAATGGTGCCATTGATAAGAGTCTCGTTTCCCGGAATGGGTGTGGCCGAAAGGACGACGGTGTCATCAGGAAGGATGCGCACCTGCTTGTGTTCGCCGTTGGCTATGCGCACCAGGGCAGAGGTAGGCTCACCCTGGCTGCCCGTAGTCAGGAGCACGATCCTGTTGGGGGGCAGTCTTTGCAGCTCCTCCAGACGGGACAGGACGCCCTGCGTCGACTGCAGATAGCCCAACTCCTGGGCTATGCGGACAGTCTCGTTCATGCTCCGCCCGATGACGAATACCTTCCGCCCGTACTTGGCCGCCGCGTCGATAACCTGCTGGATACGAGAGATCAATGAGGCAAAGGTGGTAACGATCACCCGCCCCGGGGCATCGGCCATTATGTGCCGCAGGGCATCGCCCACCACCTGCTCCGAGGGTGTGTAGCCGGCAACCTCCGCGTAGGTTGAATCGGCCATGAGCGCCAGCACACCCTGCCCCCCCATCTGGGCCAACCGGGTGAAGTCGGTCGCCCTGGCATCCACGGGGGTGTAGTCCAGCTTGAAATCGCCGCTGTGCACCACAATACCCGCAGGCGTTGTGATGATAAGGCCCAGGGCGTCAGGGATGCTGTGGCACATGTGCAGAAACTCTACCTTGAACTGCCCGAAACTCCTCTTCTCGCCAGCCTGTACAGCAATCAGCTTGGACGTGTCCAGCAGGCCATGCTCTTTCAGCTTGATGGAGATCAGGCCCTGGGTGAGCGGGGCGGAGTAGATGGGAACATTCAACCTGGGCAGTACATAGGGCAAAGCACCCGTATGGTCCTCGTGGCCGTGAGTTATGATTATGCCTCTCAGCTTACTGCGGTGCTCTACGAGATAACTGACGTCGGGGATAACCAGATCTACCCCCAGCATGTCCTCCTGGGGAAACATCAGCCCGACATCGATGGCCAGCATATCGTCGCCGTATTCCAGCACCATCATGTTCTTGCCGATTTCCCCCAGACCACCCAGGGGTATGATTCGTAGTTTCTTCTTGTCCATCATGCCGCCTAGAATAAATTCAATTGCTTTGCTGGCTGCTCCGCCTGGGCCGGCCTATTCACTTCCTGCAACAAACCGGGGAGCTTGAGAATATCGGTTTGAAGGGTCGTCTTCAAGCTTTGCTGATGGAGGGCCGCAGCGGGATGATACATCGCGAAGCAAACGAGACCGTTTTGACGCCGCCAGGTGCCGTGCACCCTGCTGATGGTCTCTCCGGGGAAGAAGCGGGCCATGGAATGACGGCCCAGCGTCACCACCACATCGGGCTTCATGATTTCCAGTTGCCTGTCCAGGTACTTGCGGCAGGCATCTATCTCATCGGGCAGGGGGTCGCGGTTCCCCGGGGGGCGGCACTTCACCACATTAGTGATGAACACATCCGGCCTCTTGAGGCCCGCGGAAGCGATCAACTCGTCCAGAAACTTGCCGGCCGGGCCGACAAAGGGACGTCCGGTCTGGTCTTCGTGCCAGCCGGGGCCTTCTCCAATGAAGAGGACCCTGGCATTCTCAGCGCCTTCGCCAGGTACAGCGTGGGTTCGACCGCGGGACAGAGGACAGTCCGTGCAGGTGAGAACACGCGCGGCCACTTCAGCCAGCGATAGGCCGGCCAGCGGTGAAGCCTGAGCAAAAGACATTCTAGCTAACGACCTTTTTTTGAATCATAGCATAGCTAGAAAGGTGCGTCAATAAAAAATCGTTGCCATACCCGCGAATGCGCTACCGTGTAGACAATCATATCTGCCGTGCCCGGGCAAGCCATCCCGCCCAATAGGAATTGTGCAACTTATCACGGACGCTCTACGCATTTTATAGTACGTCTCGGCTTCTCGCGTCGGCCACGCGTCAGCGGCCCGCCGGCAAATTGATTTCCCGGCTGCCTGCGTGCTACACTTCTTTCTGCTATGAATCGCGCTCCATGCAAAGGACGGGTAGCGGTAGCCATGAGCGGCGGCGTCGACTCCTCGGTCGCTGCTGCCCTGCTGCACCGCCAGGGATTCCAGGTCTTCGGCATAACCATGCGCCTCACGCCTGAGACAGAGGCAGGGACAGAGAAGACCCGGCACCCGTGCTGCCGCACCGAAGACGTGAACGACGCCGCTCAGGTCTGCTACCGGCTGGGCATTCCTCATTACGTCATGAATTTTGAGTCCCTCTTCAAAGAGCACGTCATAGACCCCTTCTGCCGGGAGTACACCCGGGGACGCACTCCGAACCCCTGCCTGGCCTGCAACCGCCAGATGAAATTCCGCTTTTTGCTCGAAAAGGTGACGGCCCTGGGCGCCGACTATCTGGCTACCGGACATTACGCCCGCGTCGAGGCATCGGAAGGCGAGTTCCGCCTGCTGAAGGGGATCGACCCTGCCAAGGACCAGTCCTATGTCCTGTACACGCTGGGGCAGAAAGAGCTTTCCCATCTTCTGTTGCCAATTGGCCATTATGCTAAGGCGGACGTGCGACAACTGGCCGCGGAACTGGGGCTGCCCGTATCGGAGAAACCCGATAGCCAGGAGATCTGCTTTGTGCTCCACGGCGATTACCGGCCTTTGGTCGCTCCATCCGCATCCACGCCGGGAGACATCGTGGACTCCAATGGCCGGGTGCTTGGCCAGCACAAAGGGATTGCCCTCTACACCGTGGGCCAGCGGCGCGGGCTTGGCCTCAGCTCCCGGGAGCCGATGTACGTCCTGGAGATCGATGCCGCCAATAACCTGCTGGTAATCGGACCGGAGGAAGAACTTTATTCATGCGGTTTGCGGGCTTCGGAGGTCTCCTGGGTATCCGGGGAAGCGCCCCCGTCGGACACGCGGCTAACGGCCAGGATACGGTACCACTCGCCGGAATCTCCGGCCACCGTCGACATTGAAGGGGACTCAGTATCCGTGGATTTCGAGCGCGCGCAACGGGCCATCACGCCCGGGCAGGCAGTGGTCTTCTATGATGGGGAGAGGGTGCTGGGCGGAGCAACTATTGACTCGGTGGCCAGAGACCTGTCAGGAAAAAGACTTTCAACGTGCCGGTAACCGCTCTGTAGCGGGGGAGAACCCATCGCCCTCTTTAGATGGGCATTGGCAAAATCGAGTGCCGGTCCTTCGTCATTGCGAGGAGCGAAGCGACGAAGCAATCTCTTCGTACGAGCAACCGGAGATTCTTCGTCCCGACCCGTCGGGACTCAGAATGACAGGGAGGCCTTCCAGGAGCCTATGCAACCGCCACCCACTCTAGCCGAAGAACGGGACCTGTGGCGACAGGGCTACCGCTTCATCGCTGGGATCGACGAGGTGGGGAGGGGAGCGCTGGCCGGGCCTGTGGCCGCGGGAGCCGTCATCCTGCCCCTTGACCTGGACGTGTCCCTGCTCGACGGCGTCCGCGATAGCAAGGAACTGACTCCCGCCCAGCGTGAGTCCCTGGCCCCCCGGATTCAGGAGTGCGCCCTGGCCTTTGGCGTCGGCATGATGTCGTCGGAGCTAGTGGATGAACTGGGAATTGTAGAGGCCACCCGGCGGGCTATGGCCCAGGCAATAGAGCGGCTATATGTATCGCCTTATTTCTTGCTAATAGATGCCTTAAAGCTGCCTTCGATAAGACTGCCCCAGAAGGCCATCATCGATGGAGACAAACTCAGCCTCTCCATCGCTTGTGCCTCCATTGTAGCCAAGGTGACCCGTGACCGTTTGATGGTGGAGATGGACAGGGAATATCCCGGCTACGGCTTTGCCCACCACAAGGGCTACGGCACCCCGGAGCACCTGGAATGCCTGGACCGTCTGGGGCCGTGCCCCATCCACAGAAGAACCTTTGCGCCGATAGCGCAGGGGAAGCTGCTGTAGGGGAAGGTTTCCCAACCTGCCTGTTCCAAGATATTCTTGGCCAGACAGGCAGGGACGAATCTAAGACTCGGGGAGCAAGTAGTCCTTTCGCCGCGTGTCATTCCAGCGTAGGTCCCGATCCATCGGGATCCCACGAAACTCCTCTGGATTCTGGCCTTCGCCAGACAAATTGTGGGACTCTCCTCTTGATTTGCCCTTGAGTCCGCATGCAAACCACATTTTGTTGGAACAGGTGGCCCCCGTGCCTGCCCACCGTAGGGGCCGTTGTTGAAGCGCCCCACAGGTAAGGTCTCAACAGGCTGGCAATTGTCCGAACATCCGAGTATCATATTATCAGAGATTTCTGCGGAGGTATAAATGGAGACGCGCATCACCGCAACGGAACTGTCCAAAACCCTTTCGGATATCCTGAGCCGTGTGCGCTACAGAGGAGAGAGGTTCCTCATCGAGCGCAACGGGGAAGCTGTGGCTACTCTATCCCCGGCCGGGCCACCGAGGACGGTTTCCCTGGCTGAAGCCGCGGAACTCCTCAAAGACCTGCCGCTGCCCGGCGAGGGCTTTGCCGACGACCTGGAAGCCATTCAGTCCAGCCAACCCAAGGAGGTCCCGCCAGAATGGCCCTCCTGATCGACTCCAGCGTCTTGATCACCCTGGAACGCCGCATGCAGACCGTTGGCGCTTTGGCCAAAGTCGCCGGCGGGGACGAGCCTGTGGCGCTGGCTGCAATTACCGCCTCGGAGCTTCTCGTCGGGGCTTACCGGGCCAACAACCCACGACGCCGGACGCGGCGGCAGGCCTTCGTGGAGGCGCTCCTCGAGGTGGTGCCGGTGCTTCCCTTCGACACCCGGGTCGCTCGCATCCACGCGCCGATATGGGCACAGATCATGGCGAAGGGCCAGACCATCGGCGCTCATGACCTGCTGATCGCGGCCACCGCCATAGCCTACGGATACTGCGTGCTAACGGAGAACGTCAGCGATTTCGGCAAGGTGTCGGGGCTGGATGTGCGACAGCCGAGTTGGGGATAGTCACATTCGCAAGACTTGCCCCACCTTGTGAGACCAAGACACCCGCGGCATTTGGAATGCCGGCAACTGATTCAACAAGACCCATAGCGAATGAGCCACCAGAGGGACTTTGACACGGCAGTCGCTATTGAAAAGGAGATGTTTCGGTAGTAACATAGGGCAAACCGACGCTTACCCCAGGGCATCGCGTGCAGGGAGCCGTGCATGGACGCATCCGATCTCGACAAGCAAAACATAACGCGTGACAGAGCCGTTCGCCTCTTCACATACCTGAGAGAATTGGCCAAGCTGAAGACTCCCGTCGTAAGGGATTTGGCCCAATACGATGAAGTTGTGTGGTTTCACGACATTCCTCAATACAAAGGTTGCTACTCCATATTGCATTCCTCTGACGCTGACAAGGCTCAAGATAGTATCTGGGCCGAGGTAAGGAAGACCCCTGAGCCGGAGAGACCTCCAATACCGAGCTCCTGTGTCGGATGGCTTGGCAATGAACAAGACGACGACGCCTTAGATGAAGTCCACCTGAAAGACAATATGGTGGATCCCGCCTCTGGGCGCTCCGAACTACTAATTGACCACCCAGAAATATCTGAGGAGTGGCGGCAGTATCTCCAAGCAGACTGGTCACAATGGGCTGAAACCCATCGGCTCTGGAAAGCGGCTGACAGTCTGTATTTCCATCTCTTCTCAATTCACCAGCAATTGAAGAAGCTTGGCGAACAGTATGAACTCGTACTGGGCCTGGGACATCTTTCATGGGAGACCCCTAACAGGCAAATGGTTAGACGGCACATTATTACGGGTAATGCCAACCTGACATTTGATCCTGATCGGGCCAAGTTCGAACTGCAGGGAGCAACAGAAGGCACCAAACTTCATTTTGAAACAGAGATGATTGACCCTGGTCACCTTCCGCCGCTGGACCAGCAAAAGACCATAGAAGCCCTATTGAACGCTGTCGAAGAGTCACCTTGGGAAAAAGGCGAGTTGGATAAAGTCCTTCGAAGTTGGATTCAGTCATTGGGTCCAGACGGGACTTACTCCGATTCCTTGATTCCTCCGGACGCGTGCGGGAAAACGCCGCTACTTGCCTTTGCGCCAGCCTTAATACTTCGAAAGAGGACGCAGCGGAGTCAAATCCAGTGCTTGAGCACCATTATCGAACAGATCACGAGCGGTGGTATTATACCTTCGGGAGTACGACTGCTCTGCGAAATAGCTGCCGATTCTCCGGACGCCGACCTGGACAAAGAATCTGACGAGAGTATTCAGGCTGCAGACACTTATGTTTACCTTCCCCTTGCCACAAACGAGGAACAACTTCAAATTGTCAGTAAAATGAATGACAACCAGGGAATCCTAGTGCAGGGTCCCCCGGGTACTGGCAAGAGCCACACAATAGCCAACCTGATCTGCCATCTGCTTGCCCAAGGCAAGAGAGTGCTCGTCACAAGCCAGACTCCACGCGCTCTCAGAGTACTGAAGGAAAAGATACCCTCTGAGATTGCCTCGCTATGCGTTACGCTCTTGGGGGACGACCAGGCTGCTAGGCAAGAGTTGGAAGCATCCGTTGGGGGCATTAACACCCGATACTCCGAATGGAATCCTATAAGAAGTCAGAATACCATAGCAACACTCCAAACGGATCTCTATGAAATCAAGAAGAGCATCGCGGACAAAAGGCGGCTCCTGAGAGAGCAGCGAGAGATACACACATACCGACACGAAGTAGCCTCTTACAGTGGGACTGCTCAACAGATTGCCCAGAGGGTAAAAACCGAACAAAACCGTTTCCAGTGGTTGAACGAGGAAATAAGGGAGGCCACTCCTTGCCCGCTGTCAAACGCGGAATTCGCGGAATTGCTCCAGCTATGCAGAGGCTTGTCCCCTGCCTACTGCCGGGAGTTGCGTAAGCACTTGGTTGCCCGCGACTCTGTCCCCGACGTCCATCGCCTCGACAGGATGATAGCCGATGAGAAAATCGCCAGGCATAATTTGGAAGGACATGAATCCGAGCAGAACTCGCTGCGCTTTGACATGCTTGGGAGAGCCTCAGAGAATGACCTTGAAGCCCTACGCAAAGCCGTGTCGGCCCTCATTGCTGCGATAGCTAGCGTAAAGCGTACGTTCAGGTGGAGCGGCGAAGCCACGTCAGACGTCTTGAGCGGCAACAGCGCTCCCTGGAAGAACTTACGGGACTTCATGCGAGGCCACTTGGGTGAGATCACAGACCAAGTTGCCACTATCCAGGCCCTTGAAGTTCGACTTCCCGACATGGACCGCGGAAGATTGCGGACCGATGCCCAGCAGCTTTTGGAACACCTGCAAATGGGCGGCAAGCTGGGTTGGAAGTTCTTCGCCCCGCAAGTGGTAAGAAGCACCCGATACATAATGGAGCGAGTGCATGTCGGCGGCAAGCCTTGCGCAACTTTGGAGCAGCTCAAGCTCCTTGTAACTTACGTGCAGGTCCTTGATAAAATCGACTTGCTTTGGACAGGATTGGCAGCGAAAGATGCCAAGGAAGAAGGCTCCCTATTGTTACAGCTAGGGTATTTGCAGACGCGACTTGCCACGCTGGAAGAAATCCTCGGACTGGAGGAATACGTCAGCGCCGCCGGGAGTCGGGTCAAATGCATAGAAGGGTTACCCGAACCGCGATGGCATCAGAGGGACGATCTTGAGGCGATGGCGAGCGACATTCAAGCTGCGGAACGTGAGCAAGCGTTCGCCAAAGCCACGAACGCGTTTGAAACCTCCATTCAGAAGGTCCGCGCGGTGGCGTCAGGCCCCCACCCCCACGACCTTTACCAGGAGATGCTGGTTGCCCTGCAGAATCGTGATGCCAAGGCATGGGCAACCTGTCTGGAAAAGCTGAGCCAAATTGAAGAAGGCCGCAGGGCTCTGCTCCGGCGCGACCAACTGCAAGCGCGCCTGAACGGGGTTGCGCCAATATTATGTCATGACTTGCAGAATTCCTCTGCCGAGACTGCGTGGGACGAACGCGCAACAGTCTTCGCGGAGGCTTGGGCTTGGAAACAGGCCGCCAAATGGTTGACGAGCTTTGGCCAAGAGCATGATGAGAAAGCACTTGAAGCGGACTTAGGAAGGCTCTCTACGGAGGAGAAAGAGACGATTTCCAATCTGGCCGCAGCCAAAGCCTGGGACAACTGTCTGAGAAAACTGACGGCATTTCAAAGGAACAACCTCATTGCTTGGGCAACAGCAATGAGGCGGGTGCCGCGGACACTCTCTGCAAAGACGCGCCCAAAATGGTTGAAGGAAGCACGAAAATGCATGGACAACTGTAGGAGCGCTATCCCAGCGTGGGTCATGCCCCTCCACAGGGTGTTCGACACTATTGCACCTGACCCTGAATGCTTTGACGTCATAATCATCGATGAAGCCAGTCAAACGGGTCCCGAGGGTTTGGTGGTCAACTACCTTGCTCAACAGTGTATCGTCGTGGGGGATTCCGAGCAGATAAGTCCGGATGCGGTTGGGCTACTGGAAGATAGCGTTACCTCTTTGGTTGAAAGGTACTTGGACCAAATACCGTTCAAGAACTTTTACCACCCGGCAATGAGCTTGTTCTCTTTCGCTGAGATCCTTTTCAGCAACAAAATTGTGTTGCGCGAGCATTTCAGATGTATGCCGGAGATAATTCAGTTCTCAAACCGGCTCTGTTACACCTCAACGCCTCTAAAGCCACTACGCCAGTATCCGCCCAACAGATTGGAGCCAATAATAGTCCAGCATGTGGAAAACGGTTTCCGCGACGGCTCAGGCGCCAACGTACAGAACCGCCCAGAAGCCGACGAACTGGTCGAGGCCATAGTGAAGATGTGCGCCCAAGAAGAATATGCCGGCAAAACGATGGGCGTGATCTCGCTTCAAGGAGAGGCCCAGGCCAAATACATTGAAACCAAGCTCCTTGCTCGTTTGAGCCCAACAGAATTAGAAGACCGCAGAATCGTATGTGGCGATGCCTATGCGTTCCAAGGTGACGAGCGGGACGTGGTATTCCTCAGCATGGTGGCTGCTCCCAACATGAGAATTGGAGCACTAACCAGGGAACCGGATAAGAGACGCTTCAACGTCGCTGCGAGCAGGTCCCGAGACCAGCTAGTCCTGTTTCACACCGCCACGTTAAACGACCTCAACCCCGATTGCATGCGCTACAAGCTACTCGAGTATTGTCAGAAGCCAACCTCTCCAGCTTCAGTGCACGGCATCGACCTAAGCAGGCTTCGCGAACTAGCCAAAGCCGCCGACAGGAGACCGGGAACTCAGCCGCGGCCTTTCGACAGCTGGTTCGAAGTAGATGTTTGCATTAGCGTTGCAGACCGCGGTTTCACGGTTATTCCTCAGTACGCGGTGGCCGAATATCGAATCGACCTTGTGGTTGAAGGCACCAAGACCCGCCTTGCCATAGAGTGCGACGGCGACGTGCACGGAATAGAGACGTTCGAACGCGACCTAGCTCGCCAGAGAACACTGGAACGGTGCGGTTGGCGGTTCTGGAGAATCCCTGGTTACGAATACTATGGCGACCCAGACGGCTCGTTGGTGCCTCTATGGAAGACGTTGCGGGACATGGGAATCGAACCCCTGCATGGCACTGCAAAGAGTGTTGATGAATCATTGCAAGAGCAACAGAAAGCCGTATCGGAGTCTCAGACGAAACTCGCCAATGAATCCTCGACTGAATCGACCCCACTTCCCCCGGACATTCCACCGAAACAAACTGACGGTGAGGCAACCGGAGGAGTAGAACCTGTTCGCCAGGCATCTCTTCCCCTGGCACCAATGTCTGCCCACGAACCACAACTGCCAAGAGAACCTCCACCTGGGGTAGGCCACTCGGTTAACTCTAATAAGCGTGATGCTGCCACGGATGTCACGTTCACCTTGGTTGGCTACCTGAAACAGAAAGGGATTATCTTTAAGGATAAGCGAGCCATCGGCGGGGCGCTTTGGATCATGGGAGGTCAAGAACTTGGTCCAGTTGTGAAGGAACTGAAATCAAATTGGGGAATCTCGTTTGCTTACCTGCCCAAGGGCGGGAAAACCTCTGGCCATCGTCCCGCCTGGTACAGCAACACAAAGCTATAACGGCAGGCATTCTTTCCCAGGGCTGGTTCGGCCACGCCCTTAATCCACCATCAAAAACCCTCGCTCCAAAGCTTGGCCAAAGCTGGGCCAGGGGCGGAATGTTGCACCAACCAGGTGAAATAATCTTCCCTTTCGCGAGCTTCAATAGGTGGCGGATTTTGGACGCTATATTTCCTTGCATTCCTCCCCGCGTTCTGCTATATTCTAGGCGATTCCGCTGGGGGTGCTCTCATGCTGAGATCTCGACTTAGTCGAGGAACCCCAGGAACCTGAACTCGGTAATGCGAGCGTAGGGAAGCGGGCAACACCAGGACTGGTACCGTTTCCAGCTCCTGGTTTTTTGTTGTCCTAACCCGGACAGGCCGGAACCGTATCACCGCTGAGGACGCAGAGAACACAGAGAAACCATGATAGAGAAATGTCAACGGCCTTCGCGCACTCTGCGGTGAAACAAGTTTCCAATCCGTGCGAGACTTCGATGAGAGACAAAGGGGGGCAAATGACCCAACGGGAACTGGCCAAAGAGGGCACGGTAAGCCCACAGATACAACAGGCGGCTCAAGCCGAGGACATCGCCCCGGAGCTAATCCTCCAGGGGCTAGCCGACGGCACTACCGTCCTGCCCGCCAACATCAACCATGTGAGTGGAGGGCGGGGTCTCGCCTCCCGCCTCTTACTTCTAGCCCCTCCCCGCGCCATCGGGCGCGGCCTTCGCACCAAGGTCAACGCCAACATCGGCACCTCGCCCGACTTCGGCAGCATGGACACGGAACTGGAGAAGCTCCGCGTTGCCGTCGAATACGGCGCCGACGCCGTAATGGACCTGAGCACCGGCCCCGACATTCCGGGCATCCGCCGGGCCATCTTGGCCAACAGCCCTGTTCCCATCGGCACTGTGCCTGTCTATCAGGCCGCCGCCCAGGCGATGGAGAGCCGCGGCGCCATCGTCGACATGACCGCCGATGACCTGTTTGCAGCCATCGGGGAGCAGGCCGAGGACGGCGTCGACTTCATCACCGTACACTGCGGCATTACGCTATCGTCCCTGGAGCGCCTCAAGCGCCAGCGCCGCGTCACTGACGTTGTCTCCCGCGGCGGCAGCTTCCTCATCGGCTGGATGCTGCACAACGGCAAAGAGAACCCCCTCTACGAGCAGTACGACCGTCTGCTGGAGATAGCCCGCCAATACGACGTCACCCTCAGCCTCGGCGACGGCATGAGACCGGGCAGCCTGGCCGACGCCACCGACCGCGCCCAGATCGAAGAACTTATTGTGCTGGGAGAGCTGGTCGAGAGGGCATGGGAAGCCGGGGTGCAGGTGATGGTAGAGGGGCCGGGGCATATGTCGCTGGATCAGATCGCCGCCAACGTACAACTGGAAAAGAAGCTGTGTCGCGGAGCGCCCTTCTATGTCCTCGGCCCGCTGGTCACCGATATCGGGGCCGGATACGACCACATAACCGCCGCTATCGGCGGAACGGTGGCCGCGGCGGCCGGCGCCGACTTCTTGTGCTATGTGACGCCCTCGGAGCACCTGGGTCTGCCTGACCCCGAGGACGTGAAGGTCGGAGTCATAGCCTCCCGGCTCGCCGGACACGCCGCCGACATCGTGAAGGGCGTCAAAGGCGCGGCGGAACAGGACTTGCAAATGGCCCGGGCCCGCAAACGGCTGGACTGGGAGGCCCAGGCCCGGCTGTCGCTGGACCCGAAACATTCCAGAGAGGCCCATTCGCAGCACAAGACCGAGAGCGGGGCGTGCAGCATGTGCGGCAAGTTCTGCGCCATGGATCTCATGGAAAAGTACCTGGGCGTAACGGCGAATAGGTGCTAGGGAGGCAAGCGATGAAGCAAAGCGAAAAGAGGGTAAACACGGCCGACAAAGCTACTCAAGTGGCAGTTGACTTCCTGAAGCGATATTATTCGTACACCAGACCAATCAGAGCTACAAAGAGTGACCACATTTGGGTAGTGGAGGTAGACGTGGGCTACTTTCTGGAAAAGATCGCCAAAGTCCACGTGGACCAGGACTCCGCATCGATAATCGAATATTACATACCCAAAGCGGAAGAGTTGCCCGCAGTAAAGACGTAAATGATGCCACGTTTCAAGCGCGACCCCGGCAAATATAGGAGACAGGCAATACGCTACATCGATAACGCCATTAGGTCTCTGGACGCAGGAGAGGCCGAAAAGGCCGGAGAGTTTGTCTGGGGCAGCATGGCACAGGCAATCAAGGGAGCGGCAGCCGCCAGGGATATCAGGTTAGTAAGCCACAATCAATTGACGGAATTCGCCATGGCCCTTGCCAGAGACCTCAAAGATACCTCGATATCCAGTCATTTCCAGTTGGCCAATTCCCTGCACTCCAATTTCTACGAGCCCGAACTGACTGTCCCATATGTATTCGAATGCCTGGAGCAAGTAAGGCCCACCATTGGTAAGCTCCTGAGCCTTGTGCCATGAATGGAACACCGATTATTTCAGAGCGGCGCGTCGGGCATCCGGCTCAGTAAGCACAGCCATGCTGCCAGAACAAGGCATGCAGCATGTGCGGCAAGTTCTGCGCCATGGACCTCATGGAGAAGTACCTGGGGGTGACGGCGGAGAAGTGTTAGGAGGTAGAGATGCAACAAACAATTGATTCTGCTGACACGGCCACGGAAGTTGCGGTGACTTTTCTAAAGAAGTACTATGCCTGGTTGTTCCCGCTAAAAGCTACAAGGGAAAAAGACATCTGGACAGTGGAAGTAGACGTGGGCGCATTCAAGACCAAGCTAGCTAAGGTACGGGTAAATGCCCTCGACTCCTCAATCATAGACTTTTCAATTCCTGCTGAAACTAGTTCAAAGGCGTGATATGGAACAACGACCTCCAGATTGGCAAAAATACAGGCTGCTTAGCCGCCAATATCTTGATAACAGTGCTCTGTTTCTCGAGAGGGGAGAGCCGGAAAAGGCTGGCGAATTCCTATGGGGATCTGTGGCTGAGGCCATTAAGACGGTCGCTGCTCGCAAGGATATTGTATTAAAAAGCCATAGGGATATATGGGATTACGCTTCAAAGTTGGCTAAAGAGATGGAGGACCAGGAGGTATGGCACGTTTTCAGTCTGGCTAACTTTTTACATGGTAACTTCTACGAGTCAAGTTTGGAGAGAGCAGATATACTTGTGTATGCTCAAGATATTACCAACCTGGTCAATAGACTTTTAGGATTGGGATCAGAATCCGTGGAGTAACAATTCACTTAGGTGGGCTCTGAGAGGTCGAAGGGGTAAGCGTGTGAATGTCCAACTGCATTCCGAGTGCTTATCGTAGCAGCCCATCAACCTCTTTTTGCCAACTACTCGTCTGGGCGTTCTTAAAATAGCGAAGTGAGACGGAGAGCTCAGGTACAGGTAAGCTCTCTTGTTCTGGATGTTGATGATGCAAGTTAGAATCAATGGTAAGGCGGCCGAGCTGCCGGATAATTCCACTGTCAAGGACCTATTACTGGCCAGAAGACTGGCCCCGGACACCGTGATCATCGAATTGAATGGTGAAATTGTTGACCGTGGAAAGTGGGAAGGCCTCAGGCTAAGTCCCGGCGACAGTCTGGAAATAATTCGCATAATGAGTGGCGGCTAAGATGGAAGACAAGTTGAATATCGGCGGCAGACAAGTGGATAGCCGGCTATTTATGGGGACGGGCAAGTTTGCCGACTACCGTCTGATGTCTGAGGTCATCAAGGCATCAAAGGCCCAGGTGGTGACGGTGGCTTTACGGCGGGTAGATTTCGGCGCCCCGGAAGAGAATATGCTGAGCTACCTTCCCCCCGATACTATTCTCATGCCCAACACATCGGGAGCACGGAATGCTGCTGAAGCCATCCGCATCGCTCGAATCGCCCGCGAAGCGGGCTGCGGCAACTGGGTGAAAATAGAAGTTGTCTCCGATCAGAAGTATTTGTTGCCGGATAACTTTGAAACAATCAAAGCCATCGAAGTCCTGGTTAAAGAGGGCTTTGTTGTTCTACCCTACATGAGCCCGGACTTAATGGCTGCCAAACGAATGGCCGAGGCCGGCGCCGCGGCGATAATGCCGCTGGGCGCGCCCATCGGGACCAACCGGGGACTCAAAACCCGCGAGCTGGTACAAATCCTGATCTCCGAGATCGATCTACCCATTATCGTCGATGCCGGGATCGGTCGCCCTTCGGAGGCCGCTGAAGCGATGGAACTAGGCGCGGCGGCTGTCCTGGTCAATACGGCTATTGCCACGGCGGACAATCCGGTCCTAATGGCGGAAGCTTTCGCCCAGGCGGTGGAAGCGGGGCGTAAGGCATTTCTATCCGGTCCGGGGTCTACTCAACGTTTTGCTCAGGCATCTTCGCCGCTGACCGGATTCCTGAGGAACGAAGAGAGCGCCAGCACATGACGTTTTACGATGAGCTTGTGAGGCTGCGAAACACGGACTATGCTGCTGAATTCGAACGGGTGACGCCCTCGCAAGTCTCCAGCGCACTGGCAAAAACAGAGCTGCAACCGCAAGATTTCCTGGCGCTGCTATCCCCGAAAGCCTCGTCTTTACTTGAGGAGATGGCCCAGGCCGCGCACCGTCTAACTCTCCAGCACTTCGGTCGCACTATCGTGCTATATACCCCGCTTTATCTCTCGAACTACTGCATTAATCACTGCGTCTATTGCGGGTTCAACTCGGCCAATCCTATCCTCCGGCGTAAGCTGACTCTTCCGGAAGTGGAACTGGAGGCAAAGGCCATCTCGCAAACCGGGCTGCAACATGTTTTGATTCTGACCGGTGAATCGAGGCAGCACTCTCCGGTTTCCTATATCAAGGAGTGTGTAGCTGTCTTAAGAAAGTACTTCTCCTCGATCTCTATTGAAATATATCCCCTTTCCACCGAAGAATATGCGGAGCTAATTGCTGCGGGCGTGGACGGCTTGACCATATACCAGGAGGTATATGATGAAAAGACCTATAGCCGTCTGCATCCCGGCGGTCCGAAGCGGGATTACCGGTTCCGGCTGGAAGCTCCCGAGCGGGCCGGTCAAGCCCGAATCCGGGCCATCAACATCGGAGCGCTGCTAGGTCTTGGCCAATGGCGGAGTGAGATATTTCTGGCCGGAATGCATTTAGCCTATCTGCAGGAGACGTTTCCCGAAATCGAGAGCAGCATCTCCTTACCCAGGATGAGGCCGCAATTTGGAGACTACCGGCCCGAATTTCCTGTCTCAGACCGGGACTTGGTCCAGAGCATACTGGCGTTGCGGCTGTTCATGCCTAGAGCCGGCATCACCATTTCCACACGGGAAAGAGCGGAACTGCGGGATAACTTGATTCAATTGGGTGTAACCAAAATGTCAGCCGGGTCCTCCACGGCGATCGGAGGACATACCAATGCTAAAGATAGTATCGGACAGTTTGAAATCTCTGATAAACGGCCGGTAGACGAGGTTCGCCAAACCATTGCCAACCTGGGTTACAAACCAGTCCTGAAAGACTGGCATGATTTGAACTGACGAACACGCAGGGTGGGTGCAGCCCCGGTCAGGCGGGGGCATAACCCACCGCCACATGTCATGTGATAGGTTTCTGGGTTTAATGCAAAGTAAGAATCCCCCCTCGCCCTCCTTATTACTAATCGTCTCAAAATAAAATGGTCTCACTGACTTGCAGCATAAACTGTTTCCG
>JACQTY010000033.1 GCA_016210545.1 Chloroflexota bacterium | reverse complement strand
GCCACAGAGGTGCAGGTCATCCGTATAATACAGGAGGCATTGACGAATGTCAGGAAGCACGCCAGAGCCAGTCACGCCTGGGTCCGCATAGGTAGCGAGGGAGACCAAGTTGTAGTTAGTATTGAAGATGATGGACAGGGTTTTGATGCAACGCGTATCAAGCGAGGGGACTGGCCACATTTTGGACTGCAAACAATGAAAGAAAGGGCAGAGAGTGTCCGGGGAACCCTTGAGATAGCTTCGAACCCGGGGCGAGGGACCAGATTAGTCTTTAAGGTCCCCCAGGCTGCTGAGGTGCTAGCATGAGGGTCCTGCTTGTTGACGATCACGCTCTGGTACGGAATGGTATCGCTAGTTTGTTGATAGCCAATAACATTGAAGTTGTGGGGGAGGCCAGCGATGGCCTGGAGGCTTTGCAAAAGGCCCGGCAGTTGAAGCCGGACATTATCCTCATGGATATCAAAATGCCCGGGTGCAACGGCCTGGAGGCGACTCGCCTCATAAAAGCTGAGACGCCGGAGATAAAGCTTGTCATGCTTACTGTGTCTGATGATGATGAAGACCTCTTCGAGGCAATAAAGTGCGGAGCGAACGGTTATCTATTGAAGAACTTGAAGGCAGAGGAGTTCCTAGCCCTCTTACACGGGGTGGCTCGGGGCGAAGCAGCTATCTCCCCAATCTTGGCTACTAAGATAATTGAGGAGTTTGCCCGTCAAGCCAGGGTTGACCCTGGACTGGCCAGGAATGAACTCACGGCTCGCGAGCTTGATGTCCTCAAACTCGTAACAGACGGCAGTTCTAACAAGGCGATAGCTTCGACTCTCAACATATCTGAGAATACTGTGAAGTACCATCTGCGAAATATTATGGAAAAGCTTCACCTGAGAAACAGAAGTCAAATAGTAGCCTATGCGATGAGCAAGGGCCTGGTCCCCAGGGTCTTCCCGGGAAAATAGTATGTGCCGCCAACCCCTTATCTTACCTGTCCATTGCCCGCAGCTTAGCGTTGGCTCAGCAATCAGTCTCTTATCCGGGCCGTGGCTATGTCCGCCCACCAGGTGGAGTAGTGGACATAGCAAGAACATAGTAGTAACAGGGACACGAAAGACTGAGAAGGCAATGAAACCTGCCAACGCCGAATCGTTGTCTCGGTGGCAAAATGCTCTTGCCACTGGTATCGGCCTATGTTATCATTACCCCGATGTCCACAGAAAAAGATAAAGCCCTGGAACTAGCCCTTAGCCAGATTGAAAAGCAGTTCGGCCGCGGCTCCATCATGCGCCTGGGCGAAGCCTCGGCCCGCATGCAGGTAGAGGCCATTTCCACCGGTTCCATATCCCTGGACCTCGCCCTGGGCATCGGAGGCATCCCCCGGGGACGGGTGACCGAGATCTTCGGACCGGAGGCTTCGGGTAAGTCCACCCTGGCCCAGCATGTTATTGCCGAAGCCCAGCGCCAGGGAGGGATGGCCGGCTACATCGACGCTGAACACGCCCTCGACCCTGTGTACGCTGCCCACTGCGGCGTCAAGATCGAGGAACTCCTTATCTCGCAGCCGGATACCGGCGAACAAGCGCTGGAGATCACCGAGGCCCTGGTGCGCAGCGGGGCCATCGACGTGGTGGTGGTGGACAGCGTGGCCGCCCTCGTCCCGCGCGCCGAGCTGGAGGGCGACATGGGGGACTCCTTCATGGGCCTGCAAGCCCGTCTCATGTCCCAAGCACTGCGCAAGCTCACTGCGGCAATCAGCAAGTCTCGCACGGCTGCTATATTCATCAACCAGCTTCGCGAGAAGGTCGGCATCGTCTTCGGCAACCCGGAGGTAACGCCCGGCGGCAGGGCGCTCAAGTTCTACTCCTCAGTCAGGATCGACCTGCGCCGTATAGAGTCTATCAAGCAGGGATCGGAGATCGTAGGCAACCGGGTAAGGGCAAAGGTAGTCAAGAACAAGGTGGCGCCGCCCTTCCGCACTGCCGAATTTGACATAATGTTCAGCCAGGGGATCAGCAAAGAGGGCGACCTGACTGACCTGGGTGTGGAACTGGGGATAGTCAAGAAGTCGGGCGCCTTCTACTCCTTCGGCGAGACCCGACTGGGACAGGGGCGGGAAAGCGCCAAGGAATTTCTTAAGGCCCACCCTGAACTGGCAACCCAAATAGAGAAACAGATACGGGATACCAAAGTGCCTCCGATAAGCCTTCTTGGCGGAGACAAAGAAACTGAAGAGTAGGCCATAGCTGCTATGAAGAAGAGCCTCATGGACATATTGGCCTGCCCTTTGTGCAAAGGGCCGCTGGAGCTGAAGGTGGAAAAGGAAGAGGGCGACGAGGTGGTGACCGGCTCTCTCAATTGCTCCCGCTGCAACGAACGCTACCCCATCGAGGACACCATCCCCAACCTGCTGCCGCCGGACCTGAGGAAGAAATAATCCTTTCATCGTATGGGAATGGAACGTGCCCCTACTCTTCTTTTTCAGGGATATACCTCACGTGGCTCTCTGGCGACTCCCACACCTCCACCCACGCCAGCTTCACCTTACCCAAACGGGGCTGCAACTCGTGGAATATTGTGCTGGCTATGTTCTCCGAGGACGGGTTGCGCTCCTGGAAAGCCGGTAGATCATTCAGGGAAACATGGTCGAAGCCGCCGGCTATCTCGCGAAGATGCCGCTTCAGCTCGGTGAAATCATAGGACATGCCCAGACGGTCCAGTTCCCTGGCTTGCACCGTCGCCACCACCCTGAACCGATGGCCGTGGATCCGCTCGCACTTGCCCTGGTAGCCTCTGAGACAGTGGGCGGCATCGAAGTCCGCTTCTACTGATGCCTCAAACACCCTTCTTCTCCCCTTTCTCCGCATTCAGCCACCTAGACATAACTATCTCTTCCACCTCTTTGTAGCCATTGATTTCATAGAAAGACTGGCCATCAAAGTTGCCCTGTTCCACCAGCAGGCGAATGCGGATAGCCCCTTTCGCCTTGAGACGCTTCTCAAGCTCCTCCAGAAGCCTGCTTCCAAGCCGCAGCCTCCGGCTCCTGGGGTCGACGGCATGGTTGTATATCCAGCCGTTGCGTCCGTCCCAGGCCCCCATCACCGCGCCCATTACGATATCATTGGCCTCGGCTACAAGGAACAGGTCAGGGTCACGTTGCAGCTTTTTCCTGACCTCCTCCTGCCTGTCCTGAGGCCCGGGATGAATATGACATATCTCCCAGAGTTGCCATACCGCTTCGTAGTCTGCCATGGTAAAGGGGCGGATACCTATTTCCACGGACCTGTCCGCGGCCTGAATCTTTACTTCCATTGGCGTACCCCTTCTTTTCCGGCGACCGTAGCCGCCAGCCTGAATATGGTCTGTCCGGTGTCAGGCTCCACCACATCCCCGGCGATCTCGGCCAGAGGAATCAAGACGAAAGCCCGTTCGGCGAGCCGGGGGTGGGGGATAATGAGTCCAGGAATATTATAGGGCTTGTCCCCATATAACAGTATATCAACATCCGCCGGCCGCGGAGCATTTGGGTGGGGAGATGGCTGCCGCCCCAGCCTCTCTTCTATGGCTTTGGCCAGGGCCAGCAGGTCCGTTGGCGACAACTCGGTCGAGACCTGACACACGGCATTCAGAAAGCGGGGCTGGTCAGTAAAGCCGACAGGCTCGGTATCATACAGAGACGACATGCGCTCCACCTTGACTCGCTGAGAAAGGAAGCCCAGCGCCCGGGAAATATTAGCATCCCTGTCACCCAGGTTCGAACCCAGGCCCAGATAAGCGGTCACCGGGGAGAATAGGCGCCCCCTGACAATAGCATCGCTCATCCGGGCCACCCTCGCCATAGACCTCACATCGTGTACCCTGACTATGTCTGCCCCCAGGCCGATGCCGAGGGCAACTGAGGCCGCCGTTTCTTCGAGCCTGTCGGCGGGTGGCAAGTTCATGCCGCGGCCGCTGACGAGCTTCCGGGACGTGCCCAGAAGAATAGGCTTCCCCAGATGGCGAAGCTCGTGGAGGCGGCGCAGCACCTCCAGATTCTGTCTGCCCCATTTCCCGAAGCCGATGCCCGGGTCAATGATTAGGTTGCCGCCCTGCACGCCGGCGTCCATAGCGGCGTCGATGCTTCTCTGGAGGCTTGCCTTCACCTCTGACATCAGGTCTCCGTATCTGCTTCCCACCTGGTTGTGCATGAGCACCAGCGGCACGCCGGCATCGGCCGCCACGTTTGCGAGCAAGGGGTCGTGCTTGAGACCCCAGACATCGTTTATCAGGGCCGCGCCAGCCGCCACCGCCTGTCGCGCCACCTCGCTCTTGTAGGTATCGATGCTCACCGGGACGATGACTTCGGCGACAACCCTCTGGAGGACGGGGAGGACACGGTTCAGCTCCTCCCCAGCAGAAATGGGAGTGGCGCCAGGGCGGGTAGACTCCGCGCCGATATCGATGATATCCACCCCCTCGGCAGCCAGCGCTCTGGCCCGTTCAAGGGCCTGTTCTGCGCTACCAGCCAGGCCGTCGCCGGAGAAGGAGTCGGGGGTGAGGTTGAGGATACCCATGATGTAGGTCTTTTCCCCCCAGCGGAGCTCCATCCACCCACAGCGGGTAGCCGGCAGCGCGTCGAGTCTTCTGGACATGTCAGGCGCGAGTGAAGTGGCTGACGGCCTCGACCAGCTCGTTTACGGCATCATCGCTGCTCTGGCCGTCGGTGAGGGCCTTGCGGACACAGCCATTGATGTGGTCCTTGAGAACTATCGCCCCGACCCGCTGGGCGGCGGCGATAATGGAGGAAATCTGCGTAAGCACATCGATGCAGTACTTATCGTTCTCCACCATGCGCTGGATACCCCTTAGCTGTCCCTCCATGCGGCGGAGCCGGGTCAAGATCTCTTGCTTGTCCCCTTGGTAAGAAGCCATGCCTTACCTCCGTTGATTTTATGGGGGGCATACCCATGACTATTATGGTTACTACGCCGGTTTTTGTCAATCAACTCAGAATTGCCGCGGATAGCCTTCATGCTTGCCCGTCACTTAGAGATTATCTCAAAAAGGCCAGCGCTACACTCGCGTGCTAGAGCAGAGCACTGGCCGGTATCTGCCCCTGTAGGGCAGGTTTCCTAACCTGCCAGCGCAGTCGGGTTGGGAAACCCGACCTACGGCATTTTGAGATAG
>JACQTY010000032.1 GCA_016210545.1 Chloroflexota bacterium | reverse complement strand
GCATTAACCATGTATACCCAGTAACCTTCACCCACCTGCATGTTGGGAATGACCGCGGAACCCCGTATATAGGTCCAGTCGAACATATTGGTAGTCGGGCTGACCACCTGACTGTACCCCCAGAGCGGGTTGGCAACGGCCTGGTTGACGCCGGTGTTGGGGGCAAAGAAGGCGGAAACGAGGGCGTCCGTGACCGGCATCTCCGTCTGCAGGAAGGCTGCCCCGATCAGGTTCCAGCCGGCGGTCAGCGCCTTACTGGGTGGCGCCGACGTGCCTTCGAAAGGAATGATCTGGGGGGAAGCCGCCGCGTTCATCTGTATATAGATGGCGTCGAGGGGATTCAGAACGTAGGTGGCGTCCAGCAACTGGAAAATGGTCCCGTTCCACGAGTAAGCTGCCTGGATACTCAGTCCATTGAGAGTGGTAAACTCACCCAGGGTGTCGCTGGTGCTGTGCAACCTGACGGGCGTCGATAGGGTGTTCCATCCTGGACTGAGCAGGACCTTGATGCTCTGAACGGCGCCATTGTTCAGGAAGCCGCTCATCGGCGTGAGCGCCTGAGCCTGTCTGCCGTCGCGGCCTACCGCGGGGACATCAAGCAGGGTGTCGTTAGCCCGCTGCACTCCATCCACCACTGTGAACTGGATAGCGCCGGCGCCATCGACCGGATGGCCGTTGGGCACTGAGATCTGGGGGTGGTCGAACGGGCCCATCTCGTTGCGCACCCGCTCATCGGTCAGGGTCAACATGAACCTCACCAGACGGTCCACATCCGGGTCCCGCCCGGCGAAGTCGGGTGGCCTTATGAGGACGTCAGCCAGGGGAGCATCCACGTTGATGATATTGGTATCGCTGAAGTCGCCATGCCGGCGGTAGAACTCCACCACGTCTCTGAGGGTGCGCGTACCGCCATTATGGAAGTACGGAGCGGTCAGCTCCACGTTGCGCAGGCTGGGTACCTTGAAGGTCCCGTCAACCGCCGCCCTGGGGTTTACCGGCGCGCCCGACGGTACCGCGGGAGCGAAGGGGAGTCCAGCCAGCGCCTGGCGGCTGAAGGAAAGGGGTTTGCCGGCCTCGACGCCACCCCGCCCCAGGTCGTCACTGGTGGGCCGGACGCCGATGTTGTAGAACCCCTCGTCCACCAGCACTTTCTCGTTGCCGGCGGCCGAGAGCAGACCATCGATTATGACCGGAGCTATTTCCAGGGCGATCGGCGCCACGGCCGCCCCGCCGGGGAAGGTGGCATCGCTGAATAGCGGGCCGCCGTGGCATCCCGTGCAGGCGCCCTGACTTAAGCCAGTGAAGATTGGATTTAGCTTCTGGGGGCCTGTGCCCTCGTTGATAAAGATGAGAAGCCCCCTCATCTCGTCCTGGTCAAGGGCTGCATTATCCCCTTCCATGAACCGGTCAAAACGCGTCTTTTCCGACACCAGCGTGGACTCCCATGCCTGGATGGCGAGGCCAAAGAACAGGCTGAAGTTGGCCTCCGCCTGGGTATACCCGCCGGGCGTGCCCGCTGGATTGATTGTCCTGACACCGCCCGGGAAGGTTATGACGTTGGTGGAGTCCCAGTATTTGGACTGGAAAACGGCCTGGACCAGCTCGGTATAGGTGGCAAAGGTCAATCCCTTGTTGTTCGGGGCAGCCTGGCCCGCCCTGGAGAAGGGACCCAGAGCGCTGTCGTTCAGGTGGACCGTCTGGAAGGCCAGCGGCCGCGCCGCCAGCATTTTCTTCCCCACGTCGGGGAAGGTCCGGCCGGCGAACGTCATCTCTTCCGTGCTCAGCGGCGGTCCCACTGCCTGGGAAGCCAGGCTGGAGTTGGGGATGCTGACGGCGGTCGGCGTCAGCGTGCCGCTTACATTGACCAGGATGGTGGCGGTGGAGTCCAGGGGGCCGATCGGGCTAATACCGTTGAACTTGTTGTGCGCCCGGCCGTCCCAGAAGTTGGAGACATTGAACACAGCGTTGATGTTGGTTGGCGTGTTGCGCGGCGGAACTCGTCGGACATTGACTCCGCCGACGTTGAAGACATTGTCAGCGACGGCGGTGCCATTGTCATTTAGCTGCCCGGCGACGCTGCCTGTGAAGTTCGCCTTGAAGTTCCCCTGGGAGGAGACCACGTCATTGGTACTGCGCACAATGACCCGGTGGTTAAAGTTCTCCAGGTCGGCCTCCGTGACCTGATGGGTGGCGAAGTCACTTGCGGTTAATGTGTAGTTGGGTCTGAACTGGGGAAAGCCGCCAGTCCCGGCTACAGCGGCGTTGCCGAAGGTGTTGTCCGAGGTAACGGCTCTGAATCCGGGGTTCAACTGGTTCTTGGCCCGGTTATCGGCGCCGGCGGCAAAATGGCAGGAGGCGCATGCCTGGCCGTCGCTGCCCACCTGCTGGTCCCAGAATAGGGACTTGCCCAGTACCACTGCCATACTCTTGGCTGCCGGGCCGGCATTGAGGAAATCGCCCAGATTGTTGACCTGTGGTACCCCCACAGTGGCCAGGCTGACCAGGCCGGCGGCGGTGGCCGCCGCCCGCACCGCGGCAGGGTCAAGCAGCGCGACCTGGGAAGTCGTCGCCGCCGCTGGTACCCGGTGAAGCGCCGGGGCCGCGCTGGCAGTCCCGGGGAAAAACGGGATAAGTGTTAGCAGCATGACCGCTACAGTAAATATGGCTATCGCTTTCGACATGTTATCTGACCCTCTTTCTTCTGGCGGCCGGGTCCATTGTATAAGCCCCGATATATCGTGGCCCGCACCACGGCGTCGCCTGTCTCCCGTACAGAGTTCCGGGTCCCCGGGGTATGCCGTATTCGGATGGGACTACCCCCTGGGCCGCATCTGCCTTTCGGAACGCAAACCGTCTGATGTCATATCCTCATAGTCGCTACCTCCCCCTGCTGTCAGGGGCCGCCCGTCCGTCAGATGTTAGGAAGCAAACGGCGCGCTGCCTGTTACCCTGGGCGTTGAACCCCCCGGCCATCCTGCAAGGGCGGCAGGGGTCTTCCTATCCAACTTACTCTTGCACGGAGTTGCCCACAATTGTTAATATCCGTAGATTCCCTGAAAAAGTCCCGTAGAATCGCCCACATACTTGGCAGCTAGCGGCGAGGGCGTCCCGACATATCGGTGTGACCTACGGGTTTTTCCTACGGGTTTTTGCTGATTGTGCTATCCCAAGACCCCTGAATCCGCCATCAAAATCTCTCTCAATCTCCCTTTGCCAAAGGGAGGCCGACACTTCGGCCCCAAAGGCGCCCCCTCTTCGCGCCGAGACCTCCGTCCCATCCTTCAAGAGCGGCGGAGGTCTTTTCTTTTACTTTAGTCCCGTTGCAAGTCACGGGCAATCCGTAGCGGTACGCGATTTCCTGGCAAAAGCCCCTTAGACAGATGCGCGCCTAGGCCAAATGGCCTGGCGGGGCGGATGGAGTTCTATCTGCCATTGCGAGCTGAAGCTCTGAGCCTAAGCGAACGGGGAAGCGAAGAGACGGCAAAGAGGGAGCAAATCCCCCGCTCTGGCAAGATGGTGTAGACAGACGCGGAGGCGCGGAGGACGAGGAGACTGGAGCATGAATAGAGAAAAATAACGGACCAGATGACCGCATCGGGAACAGCTTCAAGCCGTGTGCGTCTCCGTTTCTCCGCCTGAATCAGGACCAATCGTATACTGAAACTCTCCGTTGATTCACCTGTCGCTTTGGCCCCTTCCGGTATCCGGAAGGGATAGGGGTAAGGCTGTTGCCCCCTCTCGGGCTCTCTTCCACTTCACACTGCGGAGTCCGATACCAGCTCGGACCAGTGGCGAGAAGGAACGCCAGGAAACTCGCTCGCCCGGGAGTCGACCATTTTAGATTGCAGTCCACGGATTACGGGGGCCGCAGGGTCTTTGCATTATGAAACGCATCACACGAAAATAGCGGCGCCATCTGTCATGCTGAGCCCCTTTCGGCGTTGCTCAGGGTAAACTCCGCGAAGTCCCGATACATCGGGAGGGTTGAGGGGCGCCTGAAGGAGTCGAACCCCGCCCCAGACTCTTCGGACGTCCGCCCTAGGCGGACTTCTCTGAGTGACAGCGCTGCAAGAGGATCGCGCTTTGCTTCCCTCGTGTCCGAAAATGCAAAGACCCTGACGGGGGCCGTGATACCTTTGCCTAATAACTCTGCTTTATGTTACAATGAACCTTCGGAAAGAAGGACGTTCATGGCGGAGCGAATTCTCATCGGGGTAGCCTGGCCCTACGCCAACGGCTCCCTTCACCTGGGGCACATCGCCGGGGCCTATTTGGCTCCGGATATTTTTGCCCGTTACCACCGCCTCAAAGGCCACGAGGTCCTTATGGTATCGGGCAGCGATATGCACGGCACACCCATAACCATCCGGGCGGAGCAGGAAGGCAAGACTCCGCAGGATGTGGCCAACTTCTGGCACCGGGAGTTCATGGAGTGCTGGCAGAAGCTGGGCATCTCCTTCGACCTCTACACCAGCACTGAGACCGAGAACCACCGGAAAGTCGTCCACGACATCTTCCTTTCCCTTCTCAAGAAGGGGTTCATATTCAAAGACTCCACTCCCCAGCCCTACTGCCCGCAGTGCCGCCGCTTCCTGCCCGACCGGTACGTGGAGGGCAATTGCCCGCTCTGCGGCTTCACCGGGGCGCGCGGCGACCAGTGCGACAGGTGCGGCAAACCCCTCAACCCTGTCGATCTGGTGGACAGCAAGTGCCGCATCTGCGGCGCTCACCCCGAGATGACGGACTCGGAGCATTACTTCCTGCGGCTCACCGCCTTCCAGTCCCGGTTGCTGGACTGGGTCAAGAAACAGACCCACTGGCGGCCCAATGTCCTCAACTTCACCCAGCGCTATCTGGAGGAGGGGCTGAAGGACCGAGCCATAACCAGGGACATCGAGTGGGGCATCCCCGTGCCTGTGGAGGGCTTCGAGAAGAAACGCATTTACGTGTGGTTCGAGGCCGTAATCGGCTATCTTTCAGCTTCCATCGAGTGGGCGGGGGGGCAACCCGAGAAGTGGCGACCTTTCTGGGAGGGCGACGCCAAAGCCTATTACTTCATCGGCAAGGACAACATCCCGTTTAACACCATAATCTGGCCGGCCATGCTGATGGGCTACGAGGGCCACAGCTTGCCTTACGATGTCCCGGCCAACGAGTTCCTGACCCTTCAGGGCGGGAAGTTCTCTACCAGCCGCAACTGGGCGGTGTGGCTTCCCGACTACCTGGCGCGCTACGATCCCGACCCTTTGCGCTACCTGCTATCCGCTAATATGCCCGAGACGTCGGACGCCGATTTCTCGTGGCAGGAGTTCTTCCGCCGCAACAATGACGAGCTGGTGGCCACCTATGGGAACCTGGCCCACCGGGTGCTGACCTATGTGCAGCGCAACTTCGATGCCGCCGTGCCGCATCCCGGACCGCTGAACGGGACCGATCAGGCGTTGCTGACCAAAGCCGAGGCTGCGTTCAACGCCGTGGAGCAGTCCCTGGCGGCCTGCCGTTTCCGTGAAGCCATCAGGGCGGCGATGACGCTGGCCCAGGAGGCTAACCGCTACCTGGACGATACCGCGCCGTGGAAGAACAAGGACAAAGCGGCTGCCGGAACGTCTCTATATGTCGCCATCTCAACCATCTCCTGTCTGAAGACTCTCCTGTACCCTTTCCTGCCCTTCAGCTCCCAGAAGCTCCACGAATATCTGGGGTTCCAGGGCGCCGTGGAGGCTGGGGGATGGCAGTGGCAGAAACCCTCTCCGGGGCAGCCGTTGCCAAAACCAAAGCCGCTGTTCACCAAGCTGGAGGAAGAGTTGGTGGAGGCTGAGACTGCTAAGATGGGGAGGGCGTAACAGTGGAGCCTCCACAGCTATCGGCGATTTACGCCCCGGTTCAAGCGGAGTTGCTGAGGGTGGAGGAATGCCTGCACGCCATTTCGGAGGAGAGCCTGAGGCAGATGCCTCCTTTGCTGGAATACCCTCTGAAGCTGGCGGGCAAGCGGGTGCGACCCGCTGTCACTCTCCTCTCCGGCCAATTCTATGAGTACGATCCACGGCGCCTCGTCCCTATGGCTGCCTCGGTGGAGCTGTTCCACATAGCTACCCTCGTACACGATGACATCGTCGACAAGGCCGAACTGAGACGCGGCAAGCCCACAGTGAGCTTCTTGCACGGCCAGAACGTCGCGGTGCTGCTCGGCGACTACGTTTTTGCCCGGTCTGCGGAGAAGGTGTGCAGCACCGGGAACATCCATGTCGTCAGTCTGTTTGCCCAGACCCTGAGGATCGTATCCAGCGGCGAGTTGCGGCAAGGGTTTACCCCGCCGGAGTCCAAACGGAGCAAAGAGCACTATTTCGAATGGATCGGCAGCAAGACTGCCTCCCTCTTCCGGCTGGCCAGTGAATCGGGGGCTGTACTGAGCCAGGCGCCGCCGTCCGCGGTAAAGGCCATGCGGGACTACGGTTGGAACATCGGGCTGGCCTTCCAGATCGTGGATGATATCCTGGACTTTGTTGGCCATGAGGCGGAAATGGGCAAGCCGGTAGGCGCCGACCTTCTTCACGGCGCCCTGACGTTGCCGGTGATCCTGTTGCTGGAGCACTATCCCCAGGACACGAAGCTCAGAAATGCCCTGGACGGCGCGGAAGGCGACGCCGGGGTCAGGCAGGTCACGGAGATGGTAGCCAACTCCAAAGTAATCGACGAATGCTATTCCATTGCCTGCGGACTCAATGCGCGGGCCCGGGAGGCCATCCAGCCGTTTTCCACTACAGCCGCAGGCCGCTCCCTGCACGACCTCACCGAATATGTCCTCCGCCGCAAGAAGTAGGGCGCGACGTGGCGCCTTTATCCCTCGGAGCCGCTGCATGACATCCCAAGCCCTCGCTGACGTTAAGGTTGTTGAGATCGCCCGGTTTGTCGCCGGGCCGTACTGCGGTAAACTGATGGCTGACCTGGGGGCAGAGGTGATCAAAGTTGAGCCGCCTTCGGGGGATGTGGCCAGGGACAGACGGGCTTTCCTCTATCTGAACACCAACAAACTGGGCGTGACCCTGGACATTGGAAGCCCGCAGGGCCGGGATGTCTTCTCGGAGCTGCTGTCCACCGCCGATGTGCTGATCTCGGACAGGACAGAATCCCGACACATGGGGGTGGGCCCGGGGCTGGACTACGCCGCGATACGGAGGAATAACCCCCGCCTCGTGATTACCTGCATCACCGCCTTCGGCCTGACCGGCCCGTACCGGGACTTCAAGGCTTACTATCTCAATACGTACCACGGCAGCGGCCTGGGCTATCTAACGCCAGCTTCACCGGACTTGAAACGGGAGCCGACCCGGATGGGCGGCTTTGCTGGCGAGTGCGCCTGCGGGGTAAGCGCCGCGGTGGCCGCGCTGGCCGCGTTGTTCTGGCGGCGAATGACCGGCCGCGGGCAGATCATCGACGTTTCACAGCAGGAGGCTTTGCTCAGCATGAACCGTCCCCAGGCCGCCCGCCACCCCAATGAGGGGGTCACGCCTACCCGGGTAGACCAGCCCGCGGGGACCGGAGGGTTGATGGAGTGCAAGGACGGCCACATAGTTGCCATCTTCGCCGATGGCCGGCAGTGGAAGGCGTTCGCGGAGCTCATGGGTAATCCGGAGTGGGCCACGCCGGATTACGAGGACCTGAGCTACCGGGGGGTGCACTATGGCGAGATCCGGCCCAGGATAGAGGCCTGGATGCGGGAGCACACCACGGAGGATATCTTCACCAGAGGGCAGGCCCTGGGCTGTCCCATCTCGCCGGTGCTATCGCCGAAGGATGCGCTCGCCTTTCCGCAGTTCCAGTCGAGGGGGTTCTTCGTTTCGCAGGACTTCGGCGGGGGCGGAAAGGTGACCTTTCCCGGCGCCCCGTTCCGCCTTTCGGCGACTCCGTGGCGCCTGGAGCGACCGGCGCCGACACTGGGCCAGCACAACGATGAGGTCTACTGCGGGCGGTTGGGGTACTCTTATGAGGTTCTGGTGAAGTTAAGAAGACAGGGAGTGATCTAAGGGGACGCGGATTGCTCCTGTGCAATGCTGGCGAGAGGCGCCAGTAATGGACTAACTACGACTCTGGTGAGACTACACAACTTCACTAGTGTGAAGGCATCAACGCGTCAAGGCCCACACAAGTAGGCCAGCGGCGGCCGCCACGGCTATGTTTTCGAGGATTCTCCCTACCAACTTCCTGCGATTCGATCGCCCGAGTCGAGTTCGATGCTCCACCAGCGCGGGTTTCTTGTCTATGACTGCCTGCACCAATTGCTTCAGTTCTGCGGTAACCTTGACGTATTTGATAAAGTTATCTTCGCTGGAGGCGGCTATATCCTTTTCCGATCGTAACTTCGTCACTTCCTCATTGAGTATTCGGTCTAGCTTCGGTTTTATGTCTGTGAAGTACTCTGGTATTACAGCCTGTATCGTCTCAATCGTAAAGCCGTTCAACTCAGATATCATTCGGTCTTTCAGGTTTAGCGAGACCCAGTCCAGAGTATCATAAGCTGCTCGATAAACATGGCCGTAAGCTTTGTCAAGGTTGGTTCTTGCGTAGTTCGCGCCCTCGGCCATTTCACGGTTGCCGAACTTGAACGACACCACCCGCATGAGGTGGTCGAGGCAGTTTCTCAGTTCGTTTATCGTCTGACTGAGGGTATTGTTCTCTGGATCTATTTGCTCCCCAAAAATCAGTAGCTCTTTTGTTATCTCGTAAAACTTCGATATCTTGTCCAAGTATGTAGCTTCATCGCTGTCAAACGTTAGACTGACAGGCATGCTGACATACCCCCTCGAACCGAAGTATGGGCGGAAACAATAAGGGGCACTCTTGTGCCCCTTATTTGAGGACGACCCTAAGCTAATTCATGGAAGCTGCTTCGCCACCAACTCCGCCCTTCTTTGCTCCCATTCCTGTCTGGTGTAGTAGCGTCCGAGGGACAGTCTGACGCTGCCTCGGTTGCGAGCAGAGAATCTCTTCGTCAGCGCCTTGTCTAACTTTGGCTCGCCGAGTTCGACGTTGATTATGTCCTGTCTGCCCAGAAAGAGACCCTTTAGTGAATCTAAAGCCATGGTTTCCTCGGTTTTCTGATTTTGCTCGGAGTGGTTTGACTTGCTGTCCAGTAACTGCCTATACTGATGGGGCCGAAGCGGGGAGATGCAAGAAGGGGAGCGTGATTCACAATTCGCCGCATGCTCACCATGGATCCTGCCCCTTTCCCAGTCGCATCGGGCGTCCCCAGGATCAGTTGGCGTAAAGCCGAATCACAGTAGCACACCGGGTTAACTTTGTCAATACCATTATAGCACCTTTATCTGTTTGTCAAGTAGTTTATTGGAACAATTTAGAAATTTGTTTGACTATAGTCTGGCATATCTCACCCGTCAGGCAGGGTTGCGCAGAAAAGTGATTGACGACACGATCGCCGCCATCTCCACGCCCATCGGCGAAGGAGGCATAGGCATTGTCCGCCTCAGCGGGCCGGAGGCGTTTCCCATTGTGGGGCGGCTGTTTACCGGCAAGCTGGTCCCCCGCCGGCTCGCCTACGGCCACATAGTCGACCCCGCGAATGGCGAGACGGTCGACGAGGTGCTGGCGACATGGATGCCGACGCCGCACACGTACACCCGCGAGGACGTGGTGGAGATAAACTGCCACGGCGGGCCGCTCCCGTTGCAACGTATCCTGGAGTTGGTCCTCAGCGAGGGCGCCAGGCTGGCCCACCCCGGGGAGTTCACCCTGCGGGCCTTCCTGCACGGCCGAATTGACCTGGCCCAGGCCGAGGCCGTTCTTGACATGATCCGCTCAAAGACCGACGCCAGCCGGCGTTTGGCGCTGAACGGCCTTCAGGGCAGGCTCTCCGGGCAGGTCAAAGGGCTCCGCCAGTCGTTGCTCAACTGCCTGGCCTACCTGACGGCCCGCATCGATTTCCCCGACGATGAGGTCGAGGAGAGGGAGATATTGCCGTCTCTGGAGGCGGCGCACGAAGAGGTTGCCCGGCTTATCGATAGCGCCCGGGCGGGCATCATCTACAGGCAGGGCGTCAGGGTGGCCCTGGTAGGCCGCCCTAACGTCGGCAAGTCAAACCTGCTCAATGCCCTTTTGAAGCGGGAGCGGGCCATCGTCAGCCCGTTGCCGGGCACTACTCGGGACACTCTGGAAGAGGCCATCGACCTGTCGGGGGTGCCCTTCGTGCTCATAGATACCGCCGGGATCGGCGTAACCGCCGACCCCCTTCAGCCGGTCGCCGCGGAACGGAGCCGGCAGGCGCTGGAGCAGGCCGACCTGGTGCTCATGGTTATCGACCTCAGCCAGCCGTTGACGCCGGAGGACCGGGACATCTGGCAGATGGTGCGAGGGAAGCAATGCCTCATCGCGGCCAACAAGTGCGACCTGCCGGCCAGGGCCGAGTTAGGGGCCACTCTGTCGCAGCGCAGCGAAGACTCCGTCTCGGAGGGCCTGTCGAAGGACGGCGCCGCCTGGCCAAAGTTGACCGTTTCCGCGCTGACGGGCCAGGGGCTCCCGGAGCTGGAGTCGGCGATGGTCAGCCATGTGCTCGGAGGCCGAGTGTCCGCCTCTGACGAGCTGCTGGTCAGCAATCCCCGGCACCAGCAGGCGCTGGCCCGAGCCCGACAATGCCTGGGGCGCGCCCTCTCCGGCGTGAAGGACGGCTTGCCCGATGACTTCATAACCATGGACCTTACCGATGCCCTGAATGCCCTGGGGGAGATCACCGGCGAGACGGCCAGCGAAGACCTGCTGGACACCATCTTCAGCCAGTTCTGCGTCGGCAAGTAGGGGCGGTCCCGAGACGGAAACGGAGACGTGAGACAGGGGCAGAGGCGGCGTCCGCGGTTCTCCAATCGTGACACCATCGCAGCCGGCGACTCCGGTCCCGGCGGGGAGGGTCTACCGGGCAATGCGCCTTGACCCTGTCTTGGGCACAGGCTAGAATATGATGGTGTCGTATGGTGGGCGTAGCCCAGTGGTTTAAGGCGCCAGGTTGTGGCCCTGGAGATCGAGGGTTCAAATCCCTCCGCTCACCCCAACTACCGATAAATCCCAAACCCGAAGCTCTAAATCCCTAACAATGTCGGAATCCGAATGACCGGTCCCCCCGCTCGGGCCGGTGGTCCCGCCAGACGGGATGGCCCCGAGAAGTCCCCACCAAGCCTTTTCTGATGTCCATCGCGTGGGGGCAATTGGATGTGCGCCTGTAGCTCAGCGGACCAGAGCATCAGTCTTCGGAACTGAGGGTCGGGGGTTCGAATCCCCCCAGGCGCGCTACCACCCTGACCAGCCCTGAAAATGGCAAGTCTACAGGCATAACATGCCAAAAAGCATGCCCCCGGAAGTCCGGGGACATGCTTCATCCCGACCTCTACACCGCATATACGCTAATAAAGGGTCCCACCCTCGGCGGCCACTGTGAAGGTCACGGTGGCTACGACGGGTCGCGTCAGCGGGGTGTGGTCATTATTGACCAGCTCCACCGAGATGGTATGCATGCCCTCGCCTACGTTGACAAACGTATGGCTGGTCGACGCCACATGTGCCCACTCGCCGCTTTCGGGGACTGCCGGCTTACCGGGCGTGGTTGGAGCACTCACGTCCAGGAAGTAGTGAATATGCCCCTCTCCAGCCACGGCTGCCAGCCCCTGCTTGTCCACCACGGTGAAGTCGCTCACCTGGACGGTAACCGGGATGTCTCCTGCCAGCAGGCTCGCCCCCTCGCCCGGCGACACGACGCTCACGGCAGGCTGCATCTGCGAAGGTGCAGCCGGCCCCGGCGCGGGAGCCACAGGGGCGCGATACGGGGCGCACCCTCCCAGGACCAATAGCCCGATTGCCAAAAGGGCTACCAGCCTATTCCAGGGATTCCCTCCCCTCAATATGACACTCATTTTTCTCCTCCCACTATCCAGATTACGCTATTCTGGAGCTCTGACTTGAGGTCTTTGCCCATCATACCCGGTCCTTCAAGGACGTGATAATGTGTTTCATAGATGACTCAGACCCCACATGCCCAAGCTGCCTATGAATAGTATTGCCTATGGTTAGCATCATATTGTACGCCCGCCCTCCAAAGTGCGTCAAGGAACCAGGGGCCGTTGAAATCCGTCACCCGTTGGCTACGTTAACGTGGAAGTCCGGCCACGAGGGTGTATAATGTCGGAAAACGCAGCCCCGAGGGATAGGAGGCTAGGAATGGGTGTCTCCCCATATACAGGAAAGGTCCTCCGGGTGGACTTGTCCACGGGAAAGAGCACTGAGGCGCCGACGGCGGCCTGCGCCGAAAGGTTCCTGGGGGGACGGGGCATTGCCGCCAAGATCTACTGGGACGAAGTCCCTCCCCAGGTCAAGGCCCTGGACCCGGAAAACCGCCTCATCTTTGCCACCGGCCCCCTGGGCTGCTATCCGGCCATCGGCGCGACTCGCTGGGTGGCCTGCGGCAAGTCGCCGGCCCTCTCTCCGGAGCATTTCACCTACTCCAACTTCGGCGGCCACTGGGGGGCTGAGCTCAAGTTCGCTGGCTACGATGCCCTGGTCGTCCACGGCAAGGCCGATAAGCCGACGTATCTCTTCCTGCATGACGATAAAGCCGAGTTAAGGGATGCCTCCGCCCTGTGGGGCAAGGGGGCTATAGAAACGCGGGAGACGCTCAAGGCTGAGCTGGGAAGCTCGGTAAAGGTGGTGACTACCGGGCCGGCGGGGGAAAACCAGGTGGCCCTGGCCACTCTCCTGGCCGATAACGATGCCAGCGGATCGGGTGGGCTGGGGGCGGTCATGGGCTCCAAGAAACTCAAGGCCGTGGTGGTGAAGGGCGCCAGGAAAGCCTTTCCCGTGGCTAGCCCCGAGAGGTTCCACGAGTTGCTGGATACCTTCCGGTTGCTGAGGGGAGGCGCTCCGCCCTCGGGAGAGGCTCTGACAACCGGCCCCCAGACCAAGAAAGATGTGTGCTATGGCTGCATCGGCAACTGCGCCCGCCGCATCTATCAGGCGAAGAACGGTCTGAAGAGCAAGTTCATGTGCCAGGCCAGCTTCTTTTACCAGGCCCGCGCCGAGAAGTATTACGGGGGCAAGACTGAGGTGCCCTTTCTGACGGCGCACCTCTGCAATCAGTATGGCGTAGATACCAACGCCCTGGAGGTCATGGTCCTCTGGTTGTGGCGCTGCTTCCAGGCCGGTATCCTTACCGATGAAAGCACAGGCATACCGCTATCCAAGGCCGGTAGCCTGGAGTTCATGGAGTCCCTGGTCAGGAAGATGGCCCTGCGCGAGGGCTTCGGTGAGGTGCTGGCCCGGGGGACTCTCAAAGCGGCGGAGAGCCTGGGGCCGAAAGCACAAGCGGAACTTACCGACTACCTTACTTTGTCGGGTGAGCGCAGCGGCTACGAGCCTCGTCTGTACCTCACCACCGGGCTTATCCTGGCCATGGAGCCGCGCCGGCCCATTCAGCAACTCCACGAGTTGAGTCTGCTCATGGGCAGGTGGGTCAGGTGGGTCAAGAAAGAGCCGGGGGCCTACCTTTCCACCGACGCAGTCCGCGCTATCGCCCGGAGGTTCTGGGGCGGCGAACTGGCCGCCGACTTCTCCACCTACGAGGGAAAAGCGCTGTGCGCCCTGAAAATCCAGGACCGTCAGTACGTCAAGGAAAGCCTCATTCTCTGTGACTGCTTGTGGCCCATCATCGACGTGGAGAATTCTGAAGACCATGTGGGCGATCCTGCTTTTGAAAGCAAGGTATACTCGGCTGTCACCGGCAAAGAGACGAGTGAGGCGGAGCTTAACAGATTTGGAGAGCGGATTTTCAACCTGCAGAGGGCCATCCTGACCAGGGAGGGACACCGGGGCAGGGATGCCGATACCGTAACGCCCGCGTGGTTCACCTCGCCGTTGCGCCAGCACTTCGTGCAGCCCGACTGCCTGGTGCCGGGGAAGAACGGGGAACCCCTTTGCCGCAAGGGAGAGGTGTTTGACCGGCAGAAGTTCGAGAAGATGAAGGATGAGTACTATGCCCTGAGGGGTTGGGACGTGGCTACGGGGCTTCAGACCATGTCTAAACTGGCCGACCTGGGGATGGGGGATATCGGAGAGGGGTTGAAGAACAGTCCCGGCGGACCGGGGGTGGCGTAGTCAACGGGCCTTGCCCAACCCAACGCCATGCCGTATGACCCGGCAGAGCGGCCAGGGGAAATCCTGTTAGCCTCCATGCCATTGCTTCCCGAAGCCCGCTGTGGCAATATTGACGCACAGTGGCCGAACACAGATCGGGAAGACTTCAGACGTTCTCTGCCTTGCGCCACCAGGACTACCGGTGGCTGTGGCTCAACATCTTCTTCTGGACCATGGGGAGGTGGATGGAGTGGGTGGCGCTGAGCTGGCTGGTGCTGGACCTCGGCGGCTCACCCTTTGTCCTGGGAGCGGTCTGGGCTTGCCGGACACTACCCTCCGTGTTCTTCGGCGCCCTGGCGGGCGTGCTGTCTGACACCATGGGCCGGCGCCGGCTGATGCTGATAGCCCAGACATGCATGGTGTCCCTCCAGTTTCTCGCCGCATCCCTCGTGGTTGCCGGGCGCGTCGAGATATGGCAGGTCCTGGTTATCGCCCTGCTAGGGGGCACGGCTCTGGCCTTCGACCAGCCCGCGCGGCAGACCATGATCTACGATCTGGTGGGCAAGCATGATCTCCTGAATGCCGTGGCCCTCAACCGCATCGCCCAGCGCACCGGTTCCATTGCCGGCGCCCCATTGGCCGGGGCGTTGATCGGCTTTCTCGGTGTTGGAGGGACTCTCTACGTAGTTGGGGCCGCTTTCCTCCTCGGGGTAGTATCGCTCCTGATGCTGCATTCGCCGCCGGTCCTGGCCAGTCTGAGGAGGCAGTCTATCTGGAAGGACTTCCTTTTGGCATGGAACTATGTTCGGGGCCAGCCCCAGATACTGGGCATCCTGGCTGTAGAGATCGCTTTCGATACCTTCGGCGCCTATCATATGCTGATGCCTTTGTTTGCACGGGACATCCTGGAAGTAGGGCCAACCGGCCTGGGCTTCCTTTATGCCGCTGAGGGCTTTGGAGAGATGGCAGGCGCTCTGGTGCTGGCCTCTTTCAGCCAGGTGCGTCGACGGGGGTGGCTGATGCTGGGAGGATTCCTGGGATTGGGAGCGGTGCTGCTCCTCTTTTCCCTGTCCTCATGGTTCTATCTTTCGCTGCTCATGCTGGCAGTGGTAGGTCTGATGCATACCACTGTGATGATAATGGTGCAGACGCTGCTCCTGGGCAGCGTGTCCGATGAACTTCGCGGCCGGGTCATGGGTATCTATGTGTTCACCTGGGGCGCCGTGCCGCTGGGCAGTCTGCAGGCGGGCGCCGTGGCGGGCCTGCTGGGCGCTCCCTTCGCCCTGGGGATGGGCGGCGCCGTGATCATGCTGGCGGCCGCCGCCCTGGCCATCACCCAGCCGAAGGTACGGCAACTGGAATAGAAATATGCGGCAGGACGCGGCGAAGGGGCCTATTTCATAAGGCCCAAAAGCTTCGCCACAGTCCCTTCCCCCTGTATCTTAGAAACTTTCAACATGTCTTCAAGGCCGAGGTTGGTAACTTTCTTGTAGTCGACTGTCACCGCAGCGGGCATAAAGCTGGGCATGTCCTTCCTGACCGGGGTACTTGACGATGCCTTGTGGTAAGCCTCTTGACCTTCACGTGAGAGAAGCCAGTTGGTGAAGACCCGCGCCGCATTGGCGTGTGGGGCATTCTTCGCCAGCGTTATGGTCAAGCCGTGGATGCGCAGTGCGCCCTCTGTCAGTTCGATGGCCTTTAACGGAGCGCCCCTGGCCACCAACGTAGCTGTAATGGAGTCTGTCATCAAGAACTCAACGGCTGCTTCACTCCTTGCAACAGCGTTTATAGAGTCGCGCACAGTCGGCCCTATTTTCGGATTGTTCTTACCCAGGCGTATGAAAAAGTCATCGTCAACCATCTTGGCCACATAGGCCATTATCGAGACCGGTGCAGTGACGGGGGATGCAATTGATATCTTGCCGCCACCCCATTTGGGGTCCAGGAAATCCTTAAAGGATTTGGGTTCATCGCCCGACTTTACAAGGGATGTATTAACCATCGTGGTCACGTGCCCTACACCACCGTCAACGATCTGGTCTTCGGCATCTACACGCGGAGGTATTCGCCACACGTCCTTCTCAGAAAGAATGGGGAGATAACCCCACTTCTGCAGAAGACCTTGTTCCTTGGCCATGGCCACGAGGGAAATGGCAGAATCGAAGGTGTCGGCGACATATTTAGTAGCAATCTGTTCGGTTTTGATCCTTTCAATCAGGACTGAGCCCACACCAGTAACCATTTCCACCTTGATGCCATACCTCTTCTCGAAAGCATCGGCCACAGCTTTACTGGCGTCGCCAGTTATCCAAAAGGTATAAATGTTAACCTTTCCCTCTTTTTGAGCCTCTGCTACCACCTTCGCCCACTCGGCATCCCCTGTTGGGGCAGGCATTGAGGCGGGCGCCGATGTGGAGGGCGCCGATGCTACAGGCGTGGGGGTACCCGAGAGAGGAACAGGTGAACTTGAAGCACAGCCCACCATCACGAGGAGCACGATTGACATAGCCACACTCAATGCTAATAGGTTCCTCATCCTGCATTCCTTTCAGCCCGCCGGATAGACGTAGTTGCCTTCTATCGTTATGTCCCCGCGCTGCGCCAGGGCCTCCAGGGCCGCCTCGGCGAGCTTTTTCGAGCTATCGAAGTCCAGGGTACGGTCCTTGCAACGGATGTCCCGGGCGATCTCGCCCACCAACAATGGCCCCTGTCCAAGCCGCGCCTTCACCAGTTCGTACATGGAGTCGATGGTGAAGTTGGCGCAGATGCTATCTATGATGAACTGCAGGGATGACACATTACCTCCTATATCCATCGAAAACAAGGCGATCGGACGCCGCGTCCCGACTTGTCGGGATCGAAGCGTCGGCCCCGACCTGTCGGGGTCCTTCGACAAGCTCTCCGCGCACGGAGTCTTCGCTTCGCTGCGACAGGATGGCGCCTGCCTTGCGCTCCACGCGACGCTGAAGCCCATCTTCATCCTTTGTCAGCCCGACAAATGCCTGCCGAAGAATGCAAAGACCTTCTGCCAGGCGTCCATAGCCTGCTGAGGGCGGTAGGCGGCCCGGTCGTAGTACCAGAAGCCGTGGCCGGCGCCGTCGTAGCGGTGGAACTCGTAGGTCTTTCCATGCTTCTTCAGCTCCGCCTCAAGCCGGTTGACGTGCTCGGGCGAGGGGTTCTGGTCGTCGTTGCCGAAGAGTCCCAGCAAAGGGGACGACAGGTCCCGGGTGTAGTCGATGGGGGCGACCGGGGTTTGGGCCGTCAGCTCCTCCTTGGACATGACCACCCGTCCGCCCCAGCAGTCCACCGCCGCGTTGAACCCCTTAGCGCGGCAGGCCACCAGGAAGGCGTGGCGGCCGCCGGAGCAGGTGCCGATAATACCCGCCTTGCCGTTGCTGTACGGAAGCGACTTCAGGTAGCGCAGGGCTGCCTCGCAGTCGCCCACCACGCTGTCATCGGGGACGCCGCCCTGCCCCCGCGCCCTGGCTGCCACATCCTCCGGCGTTCCATGTCCGAAACGATAGAAGAGGTTTGGACAGATGACCACATAGCCGTGCTGGGTGAAGCGGCGGGCCGTCTCCCTGTAGAACTCGTCCCATCCGGGAAGGTGGTGGACCAGGACAATGCCGGGGAAGGGCCCCGGTCCCAGCGGCCGTACCAAGTAGGAGTTGATGAGATCACCTTTATGCCCGGTGATGGTGGTGGTGTCTGCAAGCAGGCCCTCGTAGGCATCAGTCTTGAACTGGTTCCACATACTACTCTCCTTCAGCCCGATGGCCTAGAGGATACTCCCCTATCACCCCGGATGTCAAGGGTAGTGTCGCGCCCAAAATCAGCGATTCAATTTGTAGGTCGTGTTTTCCAACGCGACCGTGGCCGCCGGGTTATCATATTTTTGGCCGCGGAACCCGGACTCGGACAAAGCCGGGCCAATCCCGATGCATCGGGACTTGCCGTCATGTCTTTGCTTAGCATCGAAAACCCCCGCTTCGTCCCGACATGTCGGGACGAAACTGCCCCCTTTACGTAAAGGGGGGTTGGGCCGACGCGTCGGCCTGGCACATCTTCGCAAGCAAGCAGGGCGTGGACGACTCGCAAGTGAGGAGCTTGGGTTCGGTGACCCGACTGAGGAGAAGCCAAATACTGTAAAATAATGTCCGTCAGGACACCAGCGGAGCAGCCGCCGGGTAGACCGTCCCCGCGAGCTCCCCGAAGGGGCGTAGCGCCGAGTACTCCAGGGTAGTGCTCATGGCCCGGTTCTCGGTCTGGACGCCGGCCTCTTCCGCAGCCGCCACCGGGTTCAACCCACCCAGCAACACCACACCCACCCGGTTCAGGCCGACAGGTATCTCGCATACTGGCTCGTTGGGCTGGCCCATTATAACCAGGCCCCCAACGCCTGCCTCTCGCAGCTTCTGAATAGCTGCCTCGGCTAGCGGACGGCACGGCGCGGGTATCTCCCTGAAATTGGCCAGGATCTTGCCGTCGCCGCGGCTGGCGGCCTCGCGAACACTGGTCATGCGGCCGCGGATGAAGACTGAGGAGGGGTCCACCGACGACCCGGCGTAGCTGATAAGCTCTACAAACCGCAGCGGCTTGCCGTTGCGCATCTCCAGGACGCCGCCAAAGCGCGAGTCCATAGGCACGCCGTTCCGGAGCAACGTCCCGTTGACGGAGATGCTGCACACCGTGGCCAGGCCCACCTTGCCCGGCGGGACGACAGTGTCACCCAGTCTTTCGCCTTCCCTGGCCACAGCCACCCTGTCGGCGACGCACAGGCCGGCATTGAACGCCACCTTCATGGCCTCCACGGCCGCGCCCAGCTTCTCCCTGGGGAAGAAGGAGATGTTGACCGGCACGAACCCGCAGCACTTCTGAATGTCGAAGGTAGTGGCGAAGGCGAGAAGCTCGATCTTGGAGATGACAAAACCCACCTTGTCGGAGACCAGGGCATTCTTGAGCTCTTCCCGCCCGGCAGGCGTGATGAGACGTCCATCGCGGCCGAAGCCCTGGGTAAGGCCACGCTCGTCCATGAGCTGGAGATGATAACGGACAGCGCGCTCGCTGAGGGAGATGCCCTGCGTCTCCAGTTGCCGCGCAATGATACGGGCGCCCAGAGGCTCCCGGGCCTCGCTCAGCACCCGGAGGATGGCCGAGAGCTTGCGTTTTATGTCAGTGGAATCGTAAAGGACCATTTTCTACGTAAGCTCCAAATACCAAGCCCCAAGCTCCAAACTAATGCAAACGCACTAGCATGAAATGAGTTGCCTGTGCGAAATCCCACCTCGTCATTGCGAGCCGCAGCGAAGCAATCTCATGACGTCAGGCTGATCTCCCCTCTTAGAGGGGAGATTGCTTAGTCGTCCCGAAGATTCGGGACTTCTCGCAATGACGAACGCATCACTACTCCAAGCGTTTGTGATAGTGCGAAGGCCTGTTTGGATCATTCGCGCTTGGATATTGTTTAGATTTGGTGCTTCGGATTTCGGATTTCCGGGTCACCCGGCATACAGCCGTCCGTACGGCCTCAAATACAGCGGGAACAGCTTGATGAACTTCTCTTTGAGGATCTCGTTTGCCTGGTAGCCGAAGTAGCCGGAGAAGTCCTTGACCAGGCCCTCCAGGACCTGCTGGTCGGCGCTATCCAGGTCTTTGACGCCGACCTCTTTGCCCAACTGGAAATCGTGGACCTTGCCCCGCAGGTAGACGACGCCGGCGTGCATGCCGGTGCCGATGAAGTTGGCCCGGTGATATTCGCCTTTCTCCAGGCCGAGTCCCAGCACCACCATAACCCCTCCGGCCATATACTCGGCCATGAAGTCCTGGGCGACGCCGCCGATGACCACGATCGGCTTCTTCTCTTTGTATTCCTTCATGTGGATTCCCGCCCGGTAGCCCACGTCCTCCTTGACGAAGATCCTGCCGCCGCGGGCTGACATGGCCAGGATATCGCCGGCATGGCCGTGGACGACAATCTCTCCGTTGTTCATGGTGTTGCCCAGGCCGTCCTGGGCGTTGCCATGGACCGTTATCTGCGGCCCATCCATGAACGCCCCCAGGTCGTTGCCGGGGACGCCGTAGATGTCGATCTTGACGGGCTTGTCCAGGTCGGTGCCGATGTAGCGCTGGCCGCAGACGTTACGGATCTCGATGTATCCCAATCCATCGGGACTGTTCTGGACGTGCTCCCGCAGGCGGGCGTTCAGGTCCCGGTAGTAGACCCCGGCAGCATCGATCTTTACGGTCTTTACAGTCGTGTTCATGAATGACTCCTCAAGGAAAGAGCTTCTCTATAATCTTCTCAGACCAGGTATCCCGGCACGGGGACTAAACGCTTTCCGACATGGTCAACACCCAGTCCGAATTCCTCAAGGGTAACCGCTCCCAGCAAAGCGGGGGCACCCTCTTCCCCGAAGACGCAGACGGTGAACCTTTCCCGTCCATCAATGCGCAGTCGCACCTCGGCTAGCTCGTATTCCACTCGTCGCCCGTCCGCCAGAATGAACATTTGCTTTTCCCGCGGGGCTATGCCCAGCTTCTCCAGAAGAGTTCGGGGAAGGCAGGTGTAGGTGGCGCCTGTGTCCACCAGCGCTTTCACAGTTTGGAAAGGGCCGTCCGGCGAAGGTGCGATTTGCACTGATTGGGAAAAAGTACCCATGAAGCTCTAGCCCCTTACGGGACGCTATATGTCCCTAATTCCCCTTCTTCTGGCTTACCAGGGCATCTGGCCAATGCTGGCTAACCAACTCAAACAATTGCCTACCATCAATAAGTTGCAGTGGGACTTCCAATTCGCTTACAAAATCCTTGGCTTGGTCGGTAAATTCGCTTACGGTTACTAATCGTCTTATATTAGTATGGTCTTGCTGGCCTCAGCACAAAGGTCATTTGGCTTCAGACTATTATGAGACCATTAGTATTATAAGCGCACCTTTGAGTGCCATCTTCTTCTGGAACCAATTGAACGCTCCATAAACCTCTCTTACAACTGGAACGCCCACTTTTCCTTTCCATCTTTTGCATTGGACAATGAAGTTTCCTTCAGAGCTTGTAAGTAGTAAATCTACCCCTTCGTCTGCTCCCGGTGGTCCTGGGCTTACATCAAACCCCCGTTTCCGAAAAAGCTCTGCGATGAAATCTTGAAAACTCTTGGCGCTGCCCTCAAGTAGCTGGTCGCAGAAAACCCTGTACGGCGGCCGCCGGACTAGCGAGGACACATGTTGAAGTGCCTGTTCGCTGGGCTTCTCCCAGGGGAGATGCGGGCGAACCAGCCAGCTAACAAAATCATGCAAGCCCTGGGCGTCTTCGTTAGGCCCTTTCTGCTCGGAAGGCATATCTCCTCTACTACCTTTCGAAGGATGCTTGCGTAGGGCAGACACGGTGGTCTGCCCCTACAGGACCGTGCCCCCCACCTCCCACTTCCCACATCTCGCCTCTCACTCCCCCGCCATCTGCACGCCCAGGACCTTCAACTCGGTGTCGGTCAGGTCGACGCCCCGCAGGTGCAGTCCCGATGCATCGGGAAGGCTCTCCATGGCGTTGACGCCCAGGCCGCCCAGGATATCTTTTATCTCCAGGCTCCATGCCCGGAGCAGATTGGCCAGACAGCAGGCGCCATATCCGGGCTAAGCAGTAGGTCTAAGTACCTTCCCTACAGGAGAAAGGTTCATCTGCTTGTTAGCTATCTTCCTCTCGGTTTCCTCCAGAAACCTCATCATCCTGCGGTCATAGTACCGCTCGCCGCAATTCATGCAGACCACTACTTCAATAGGCACAATAACGATATCCTGTCCGGAGTGGATTTCTTCTTCTACCAGCTTATTTTCAACATGTGGACTATTGCAGATTACGCACTTCATCGTCTCCTCCTCTCATCAACCCAACGAGATGGATCCGGCTCATAAGTAGTTATTACTATGGCAAGGTCATCCTGTTCAGAATAAGCGCACACCAGGTGAAGAGTCCTCTTTTGTGCTGTTTTGCCGAGTATTAAGATGCTCGGATATGGTTCATCCTCTGGATAGCTCTCAATGACCTCCCCCGCTTGGATTGCCTCAAATACCTCACCATCAGTTATAGTCCCAAGTTCCTCACCCAGCATTTCTTGCCTGGCATGCCTGGTATAGAGCGCCCTCTCCAACGCAAAGCATTTACGCACACTATCTAACACGTGTGTCCTTATAGCATACGCTCAACTAAAACTTAGTTCTCCGGCAGGAATGCGAAAAACAAGCTGGTCTATTCCCCCGCCATCTGCACGCCCAGGACCTTCAACTCGGTGTCGGTCAGGTCGACGCCCCGCAGGTGCAGGCGGTTGCCCCGCAGGCTCTCCAGGGCGTTGACGCCCAGGCCGCCCAGGATATCTTTTATCTCCAGGCTCCATGCCCGGAGCAGATTGGCCAGACGCCGGGAGCCGATGTCAGGATTGAGGCGCTTGGTCAGGGTAATGTCGGAGGTGCAGATGCCCCAGGCACACTTGCCGGTGTGGCACTGCTGGCACACGGCGCAGCCCATAGCGATCAGGGCCGCGGTGCCGATGTAGACGGCATCGGCTCCCAGGGCGATGGCCTTGACCACGTCGCCGGCGTTGCGGAAGCCGCCCGCCGCCACCAGCGACGCCTGGTTCCGGATACCCTCGGCCCGCAGCCGGGAGTCCACCGAGGCGATGGCCAGCTCGATGGGTATGCCCACGTTGTCCCGGATTATCTTGGGGGCAGCGCCGGTGGCCCCGCGGATGCCGTCCAGGGCGATGATGTCGGCGCCGGCCCGCACCATGCCGCTGGCTATGGCCGCGGCGTTGTGGACAGCGGCGATCTTCACCGATACCGGCTTGGTGTAGTTGGTGGCCTCCTTCAACGCATAGATAAGCTGGGACAGGTCCTCGATGGAGTAGATGTCATGGTGCGGGGCGGGGGACAGGGCATCGGTCCCCATGGGGATCATGCGCACCTCGGCGACCTCTTTGCTCACCTTTTCGCCGGGCAGGTGCCCGCCGATGCCCGGCTTGGCCCCCTGTCCGATCTTTATCTCAATAACCCGGCCCACGTCCAGGTACTCGGCGTGGACGCCGAAGCGCCCCGACGCCACCTGGACAATGGTGTTCTGGCCATATTTGTACAGCTTGGGATGGAGGCCACCCTCGCCGGTGTTGAACAGCGTGCCCGCCTCAGTAGCCGCCCGCGCCAGGGACTCGTGGACATTGATGCTGACGGCCCCGTACGACATAGCCGAGAACATCACCGGCACCTCGATGGGCACCTGGGGCGCCAGCCGGGTCTTCAGAGAGGCGTTGCCCGGACCAAGCTCCACCTTCTCCGGCTTGCGGCCCAGATAGGTGCGCAGCTCCATCGGCTCGCGCAGCGGGTCTATGGAGGGGTTGGTAACCTGGCTGGCATTCAGCACCAGATGGTCCCAGTAGATCTTGTGGGGCTTGTCGGTGCCCATGCCGGTCAGCAGCACGCCGCCCGTCTCCGCCTGCTTGTAAACGTCCTCGATGTACTCCGCCCGCCAGTTATAGTTCTCGCGGTACTCCAGCGGGTTGCGCCGGATGGTGATGGCGCCGGTGGGGCAGAACATGGCGCAACGGTGACAGCCCACGCAGCGGTCCTGCTGGCTCTTCACCGCCTGCTCCTCGCCATCCCAGGAATGGGTCTCAAAGCTACACTGGGTGACGCACACCTGGCAACCGACGCACTTGCTCTCGTCTCTCTCGACAATGAACTTGTTGGGAACGTAGGTCTTCATGGGGCTACCTCTACTAGAATTCCACGCCGGGTCGGCGTCGGCAACTGCGGGCCGGGCGCCGTGCTCAGGCGGCCTACAACAGGCTCGCCGCCGTTGGGTATCCACGTCTTCTCCACGTCAGGACAGACAAGACGGATAGGCGCTTCCTCCGATGCCAGATACACGATGCTGCCTTTCACGCCCACCGTCAGGGGGCGCAGGCGTATGCGGTCGGTGAGGCCGATCATCTCCCCCTGGTGGGCGATAATGACGGTGAACGGCCCGTTAAGCAGCAGGCTGGGATAGACCTGTCGCAGCGTGCGGAATAGCTCTTGGTCGGCCTTCGGCGCCCGTTCGATCTGGCTCCAGAAGGGCGGGGCGAAGACCTTGGCCACCACCTCGATGGGCAGGCCGTGGCGACGGATGAGCAGGTCGACCCCGTAGGCCACTACCTCGGTGTCGGTCTGCATGGTGCACTTGTAGCCGAACTGCTCCAGGTAGCGCCGGTTGATGCCGTATGAAGAGATCTCACCGTTGTGCACGACGGTCCAGTCGAGGATGTTGAAGGGGTGCGCCCCACCCCACCAGCCGGGGGTATTGGTGGGGAAGCGGCTATGGCCGGTCCACAGATAGCCCTGGTACTCCTCCAGCCGGAAGTAGTTCCCGATGTCCTCGGGGAAGCCGACGCCCTTGAAGACGCCCATGTTCTTGCCGCTGGAGAACACAAAGGCGCCGTCGATCCTGGCATTTATCTCCATGACCCGTTCCACCACATAGTCGTTGTCGACCACGTCGGCGGGGCGGTGCTCGCCAACGTCCACGAAGTACCGCCGCAACTGGGGCGGGTTGACAATGCCTTTGGTGGGGCGGGTAGGTACGTCCTCGTCGTGGACACGGTAGAAACTATGCTTGAGGAAGTCCTCGGTCTCGCGGCGGGCCGCCGGCGTCATGAATATGATGTGAAGGGCATAATACTCCGCGTGATCGGGGTAGATGCCATAGGCGGCGAAGCCCCCGCCGAGGCCGTTGCCGCGGTCGTGCATGTTGGTCATGGCCTTGAGGATGTCCGCTCCGGAGAACCGCTTCCCGGAGGTGTCCATGATGCCGAAAAGGCCGCAGGCATCCATGACCTTGTCATCCCGATGTGGGTTCTGTATGAGTGCTAGATCCTTCATCAGTTCACCCCTGAAAAACATCCTTGTAACCCTATGTTGGGGCAGGCCCCCGTGCCTGCCCTCCGGCACGGGCGGGCGACCACAGGGGGTCGCCCCTACCGGGAGCCGGCCTTTATCTTCTCTTTGCGCATTGACTCCGGCAGATAGCTCAGACCGAAGTCCTCGGAAAGCAGTTTGTCCTTGAAACCGGTCACATCCACCCCATCCCGCATCAGCCCGAAGACTATCCCCGACCGCTGGATATCCCCCATGAACACTATGCCCTGGATGCGGCCACCCTTGAGGATAACCTTCTTGTAGACATCGCCCTCAGCCTTCGAGATAATCTCCAGCCCGTCTTTCGACGGCGGGTTCACCATTCCGGCGGTCACCACTGGCAGGCCGAAGTATTTCAGCGAGTTGGCATTGGTGCCGCCCCGGTACTCGGTGGTCTTCCCCGCCATGTTGAACCCGGCAACGCGCCCGCCCACGTAGGCATTGGGCCAGATGGGCGTCAAACGGAAGGTCCTGTAAACATAGTCGTAGGCCTCGGCCACGTCGCCGCAGGCATGGATGCCGGCGACGTTCGTAGCCATGTGGTTGTCCACCACAATGCCCCGGTTGAGCTTCACCAGGGTATCCTTGACCAGTTGCGTCCGCGGGCTGACGCCGATGGCCACAATTACCAGGTCGCAGTCCAGCTTCTGGCCGTCGGACAGCACAACCCCACCCACGATGCTGTCGTTGGCGCCCCGGCCGGCGATGGTCTTGACCGTCTTGTCGGTGTAGAGCTTGACCCCGTTGGACAGCAGCTTTGTCTCCACCAGGCGGGAGGCTGGCTCGTCCAGGAGGGCGCCCAGCACGCGGTCCATCAACTCGACGACCGCCACCTCCAGGCCCAGCTTGACCAGGGCCTCGGTAACGCTCATGCCGATGAGCCCGCCGCCGATGACCACGGCGCGGCGGGCCTGGCCTTTCAGGGCTTCGATGGCCTTGGCGTCGTCCAGAGTGGTGAAGGTGGAGATGCCCCGCTTGCCCATGCCCTCCATAGCCGGGACGATGGGCGTGCCTCCGGTAGCCAACAGCAGCTTCTCCCAGCCGATCTTCTCGCCACCCTCTAACTCGGCCTGCCGGGCGTCGATGTGAAGCTTCACAACCTTCTTGCCCAGCCGGGCGTCGATGTGGTTACGGCTGTACATATCGGAAGGCCGGTAGAGTATCTGCTCCAGATTGCGCTCGCCGCAGAGGTACTCCGAGATCATAGGCCGGGAATAGGCCGGGTAAGGCTCGTCGGAGACAATGGTGATGGCGCCATCTTTGTCCACCTCGCGGATGGCTTCAACGGCGCCGATGCCGCCGGCGGAGTTGCCTATAATAAGGTATTCAGGCATGGGCAGGCTCCTTAGGCGGCTTCTCCGGGGTTTCCTCTACCAGGAGCAGGGCCTCGTTGGGGCAGTTGGCCACGCAGGCCGGCTCCTTGAGATGCATGCAGAAATCGCACTTGGCTATCTTGCCGCGCTCCACATCGGGGGTGATGGCGCCATATTGGCAGAAGAGGACGCAGGTCCAGCAGCCGACGCACTTCTCGGTATCTACGGTAACTATACCGGTATCGGGGTCCTTCTTGAGAGCGCCGGTGAGGCATGCCTGGACGCACGACGGCTCTTCGCAGTGGCGGCAATTGAGGGCGAAGGAGACAGGCCCCCTGGCCTCCAGGCGGATGCGGGGCACGGCCCGGGGCGTCTCCCGCTTGTACGCCTTGATGATGTCCTTTGATTTGGAATGGGCCACCAGGCAGTGGACCTCGCACAGGCGGCAGCCGATGCAGACCTCTTCCCGGGGATAAATACGTTTCATAGGGCCTCCACACAAACGAGATGCCGAAAAAGAGGTTCCCCGATAAATCGGGGACGGGGGTCTTCCCGATATATCGGGACAGAATCCCCACTCCCCCAAGCCTGCCCTGAGCTTGCCGAATGAGATTGGGGGATTTAGGGGGTTGATTAGGACTTTTCCAGCACCCTCCGAACCGACCAGACGACATCGGCAACCGTTTGCCGACAAAGCATGTTTCATTATACGGTTTCGTGAAATCTGTGTCAAGGCGTTTTTGTGCCCCGACAGATAGGGGCAGGTGCAGTTTTTGCGGAAATTGACGGCTGAATCTCCCGGCCAGTCCGCCAAAGCGGGCTGGTCCCCCCCTTTATTAAAGGGGGCCAGGGGGATTCCGTAGGGGCGATTCGTGAATCGCCCGTGTTACGCCTTTGTTTCCTGGCGGGACGGGCTGCCAGGAAAGCCTTCTCCTTGCACACGGGAAGTCTGGCATTGCTTGGGCCCCCGTTGCCCCCTTTACGCAAAGGGGGCGAGGGGGTTTTCGACCCATCAATGACCGGCCACTGAACCACCCCGTCATTTGACCAACCCCATGCGAACTTGTTACCCTTGCTGCGAGTAGAGATAACAAGTAAATTGGAAGTGGTCTCCAGCGGGGGGTGGCTGATGGACACGGAGAAACTGAACAAATTGGAACAGGAACATCTCACACAGGCCCTCATTGAAGGCTACAAGGCTGCGCGTGAAGAGGACGCCGCGCTCAACAAGGAATGGGAGAGGGCCACAATAGAGAACTGGCCGCAATAGACCGCGGTACAGCCAGCCTAGGAGCTAACTGCCGCGTAGAACGCGTCATGATGCAGCGGGGGAGACCCCCGTCCGTAGGGGCAGGTCTCGTGCCTGCCCTGGGCGACCACAAGGGTCGCCCCTACAGGGACCTGGATGTCCCTTTTCCCAAATAGGGAGGGTGAAATCCATGCAGTTCCGGGCTGTCATCAAGAAGGGCGATGGCTGGTGGATAGGCTGGTTGGTGGACTTGCCGGGCGTGAACGCCCAGGAAAGAAGCGGGGAGGAACTAATCGAATCGCTGAGAATCGGCGCCGAGGACATGCTCAGCACGCCGTTGGAACCAAAGGCGGAAGAGGAGATGGTCCAGGTTGAGGTGTCGCACCCTTGAATCCCGCGGGCTTCCGAGGTTCAGCGCCGTTGCAGTACGCAGCGCGGGCGGAGAGGGCGGCGGGAATGCTTTCGTATTTGAAGTTGGACAGAACCGCACTAGGTGAGGATCACTGGAGCCACAAAGCTGGCACACGAACGGCGTCTCAACTGCGCTGCGCCCTTCAACCATTGTTGTTAAAGAGCCTCGGCTGTTGATCTGACTTTGCTTCCAATTCAGCCTGTGAGTCAACAAAATGCTTCAAGACATCGTCATACTTACGGTAGGACACGACCACCTGGGAGCCTCCAGTTACCCACTTCGCTTCTCCCACGTCCACCATGGCCTGGCAAGCTTCCCCGATCCATTCACTCTTTGGAATATGTGGTTGCCTATTGGGATAGCCTCTGTGCCAGTGCAAGAAGGAAAAACTCTCGTGAAGTCTCTCCACGATGTCCTCCACAGTTAGGCTAACCTCTATCGTCTGGTTCCGCCGAAGCCGAGAAAAGCGTTCGTCTTGGGATGCAATTGGTACGACGACGTTCTCCCATATCAGATGCAAGAGATACGGCTGAGGCGGTTTGGCATCATACAACTTGCTTCTGGAGTATGACTCAAGTAGTGCCTGCATGGGCACTTGAACCCCTTGGCGAACATCAATGGTACCTAACACTTCGCTTGCTTGCCCTTCGACAAGCCTAAAGAAGAAGTAGGGGATCCGCTGGTCCGACCGATTGAATTCAAATATGCCAAGCGAGCGGTCGAATTTGAGTCTGCCCGCACGGGTTTCTGCGGCTAGGTAGTCGCTTGCCGAGCGCGATGTTGTTTGATGTACAAGCAGCGCTATGTCGTGACGCCTAAGTTGCTCGTCTTGAGTGGGCCACCCTGTCATTTGCTGATCATATGACTTGAGCTGGTCGAATATGTCTTTTTTGCGCAGTTCGCCATCCCTGGGAAAATTCTTCTTCACTTCGCCCAGAATTCCGGTCTCTTCACGCATTACTATGCCGAGATCCGGAGTTACAACTGCTTGAGCCTCATTTCCCCTTGGCGAAAGATGCCGACCCTGGAACACTTTCACATTTGGCCTGTCAGCCCGCGTCGCCGGATCGAACAACCACATGCTGCAAAATCCCAGGATGGCGTACACAGTATCGGTGTAGTCGTCAATTTGGTCGCGGATTACTTTCTCTTTGTCCCGTATCAATCGGCGTAAGTCGTCCGAGGTCACTACACCGCTCCTGCCGCCGAAAACTCTCGTATCAATCCCTCAGCATAATTATCGAAAACGCAGCTGATCAGCCGCTTTATTCCAAGGACAGTGCTTTTCAACTGGGGAACAATGACAACCTCGCGGGGATTCAAAACCCACAAGTCGAACGTACTCCCGTCGGTGTAGTCGACGACGGACAAGGCTATATAGGGATTGCCGTGAATCACAGATATAGAAGCATTATCAAGCTTGCGGACAGCGCTGATAAACCGGGCGTTTTCTTCAACCTTCGAAAACTGTTCTTTTGGGAATTCAATCGTGAGTGGCCTCACAGCCAAATGTGGATTCTCGCGCCTGCCGCGTTTCGCGAAAAGCTCTAGGTTGCTACCCACCAACTCACATATGGGTGAAATGAGACCCCGGTAAACCCCCGAGAAACCACCGTCAGTTTTTGTCACGCCGTTCCTGTACACGGTGGTTTCGCCCAGCACTCTGGAGTCTTTCAGGGCCTCGAACGTTAGGGATCTAAACCAGCCGTTCTGCTCCTCCGCATAAAGAAACGCTTGCTCCAGCCCAAGTCCAGGCCAACTGACAGATGGAATCATGGCTTCGCCCTTCTCTGCGCCGAAGCGGCTAACCGACGAAGCCCGAACCACTCTCAGGTCTGTGTATGCGTTGTTCCTGCGGAATTCTTGCAGCAATCTACGGAGGTCATCGTGTTTCACAAACGTGAGATAGATTTGAGCCCGCTTTCGCCTAATAAACGGCATGAGAGCCCTACGGACAAAATCAACAGGCTCGATCGTCGTGACCAAGAATACCTTTGAAAGAGTGGGGTGGGCGGAGACAAAGAAGGACCCTTCTAGTGCGTCCTCGTTTCCGCTTCCCTTCGCAGGCTTGAAAAGCAACTTGAAAAGCCACACTTCCCCAGAGTCCCGAACTAGTTCAAAGCTTCTGTTTCTTGCATCGGATTTGAAGCATTCACTTGGGGCGCAATCGCTGCCGTACGGAACCATGGTCAACTTGTGAGGCTCAGTCCCCTGCAGCGCATCCAGCCCCGCAAAGAGACTATCCCGGCCCCGAACTTGATCGTAAAATAGATATGTAAAGTCCATGCGGTTCATTGTTGCTGCACCTCATGCCGTGTGGCTCTCTCCACGCGGATTGGCCGTTAATCTTGCCCAAATATTAGCATAAGTCGCCACGTTTGTGAAATCATCAGGCAATCTGGCTTCAACAACAGGGGATCCCGTAGCTCTTATCTCCAGAGCGCCGAGCACTCGATAGAGGCTTCCACCTCCAAGGGCGCACCTTTCTCCAAAAGTTGGTGGTGTACGGACAACCGGCCCTCCCACCGTCCCCCGTCGCGCACCCCCCCTTGTTTGACTCTCCCTCTACCTGATGCTAAAATAACTTCGGTGTCCTGCTTACAATAGTGTTACCTCGTCTTGGGTCATGCAATGCAGGCTGAATCTGTAGTTAAGGAGTCCCCCCATGACAAAAACCATCGCCAGGCTCTTTCGCGACCCCGAAAGCGCCACAAAAGCTATAGGCGAGCTTCTGGCCAAGGGCTATAAGCAGGAGGAGATCGGCCTGCTCATGCGCCTCAAGGACGGCCGCCGCCTGCTCTCCCTCGTCGGCTCCAAGACCGCCGAGGTCACCCTGCCCAGGGTCGGCGAGGTCACGGCGCTGGGCGCCCTGGCCAAAGACCTGGCCGCGGAGAAGGAAGACGCCGGCAAGGCGCTGGCCAAAGCCATCGGGGCCAGCCCGGAGACCTATTCCTATTATGAGTTCGGCCTGACTACCGGCGGCGTCCTCGTCACCGTTCACGGCGAGGAGGCCCACCTGGCCCAGGCTTTGCGTCTGCTGCGCTCGGCGCAGAACGGTGTGCTGCCTATCCAGAGGAAGACCCCTAACGCCGGTTTCAATAACGCCAGCCGGATGGCCGCTACTGACCCGATGGATGCCAAGATGACCGGTGATTTCCGCCGCTACTAGCGCGCCTACTTAGGCGCTTAGGACTGAAGTCTTGCGCGAAATGAAAAGAAAACGCCCGCTTAATTGTCATTCTGGCGAAGGCCAGAATCCAGAAGAGATTGCGAGGGCCTGGATTCTCCCGACTCGTCGGGACGCTGGAATGACATGACGTGGCACCGATGATTGGGTCCGGCTCGTCCGGGTTTGGGTTGCACACGTCTCCCCTCTCCCTCGGAGGGGAGAGGAGATGAAGAATGCCAAGCGTACACGTTTTTGTACAATTACTGAGGAGGATACTGGATGTCTAGATTTATCGCCACTGCCGCCATCCGCGGCGCCCGCGCCATCGTTGATGAGGCCGACAAGCTCCTGACGGACGCGGTCCAGAAACTCGGCCCGGATACGCCGGTCGCCTTCCCCAATACCACCTATTTTCTCCCCGTGATCTACGGTCTGACCGCCCACAAGGTCCAGAAGCTCTCTGATTTGAACTGGCCTCTGCAGCACGCCAAAGACCTGCTGCCCCCGGTGCCTCGCGGCAACCTGTGGCTGCCCTACCTGGGTGAGACGCTGGACGCCGGCATGGCTACCCTCTATGCCGAAGAGATAATCGAGGGCGTGCGCTGGGCCAAGGGGGAGCAGCCGGAGGTCAGGAACGGCTACAAGCTCAACGGCCCCATCGACGACGTGCAGATGAGGGCCTGGGGCATCCAGATGGTGGACGGCCGCATGCCCGGTTTCGCCGCTATCATCGGCGCCGCCAAGAGCAACGAGGTCGCCGTCAAGATCGTCCGTGAGCTTCAGTCCAAGGGACAGCTCGTCTTCCTCATCGGCAACAACAAGGGCCGCTCCATCATCGACCAGTTGCTGGAGTCGGGCGTGGAGTTGGGTTACGATACCTTCACCGTGACCTTCGGCACGGACACCGTCTCGGCCATCTACGCCCTGGGCTACGCCACCCGCGCCGGCATCAGCTTCGGCGGGTTCAAAGCGGGCGATGCCCGGGCCAACCTGCTGTACAACAAGTTCCGCTGCTTCGCCTTCGCCCTGGCGCTGGGTCCGGTGGACGACCTGAAGTATGCCACCGCCGCCGGCGCCATCAACTATGGCTTCCCCGTCATCGCCGATACCGCCATCCCCAACATCCTGCCTACGGGCGTTACCAAGTATGAGCACGTGGTGAGCCTCCCCTTCGATGATATCGCCGGCAAGGACGACCTGGAGAAGGCCGAGAGGCTGGTGCAGCGCTGCATCGAAATTCGAGGCATCAAGATCAAGGTCGCCCAGATCAAGATCCCCGTCGCCTACGGCCCGGCCTTCGAGGGCGAGGTTGTCCGCAAGGAGAACCTGCGGGTAGAGTTCGGCGGCAAGGGTGGCATGGCCTTCGAATGGTTGCAGACAAAGAACCTGGATGAGGTCGAGGACGGCAAGATAACCGTGGTCGGCCCGGAACTCGACGACGCCCCGATGGGGTCCAAGATGCCCCTGGCCATCATGGTCGATGTCGCCGGTCGCAAGATGAACAAGGACTTCGAGCCCGTGCTGGAAAGGCAGATCCACCACTTCACCAATGGCGCCGAGGGTATCCAGCACATGGGCCAGCGCGACATAACCTGGATCCGCTTCAGTAAGTCGGCGGTGAGCAAGGGCTTCCATATCAAGAACATTGGAGACATATTGCACGCCGCTTTCCACAACCAGTTCGGCGCTATCGTGGACAAGATTCAGATAACCCTGTACACCGACCCGGCCAAGGTCAAGGACCTTCTGGAGCAAGCCAGGGTGGTCTACCAGGAGCGCAACGTGCGTACCGCCAACCTCACCGATGAGGCGGTGGACACGTATTATAGCTGCTCGCTGTGCCAGTCCTTCGCCCCCACCCATATCTGCGTCATCAATCCGGAACGGGTGGGGCTGTGCGGCGCTTACAACTGGCTGGACTGCCGGGCTTCCTATGAGATCAACCCCAGGGGTCCCAACCAGCCGGTGCCCAAGGGCGCTGTGGTAGACGCCTCGAAGGGCGAGTGGGAGGGGTCCAACAAGTTCGTTTACGAGCACACCAACATGGCGGTGCAGCGCATGACCCTGTACTCGCTGATGGACGCCCCCATGACGACCTGCGGCTGCTGCGAGTGCGTAATGGTATTGCTGCCCGAGACCAACGGCGTGATGATAGTGTCTCGCGACGACTATGGGCAGACCCCGTCCGGCATGACCTTCACCAGCCTCATGGGTACCGTGGGCGGCGGCCTACAGACGCCGGGCATGATGGGCCACGGCAAGTTCTACATCCTGAGCAAGAAGTTCATCTCCAAAGAAGGCGGCATCAAGCGGGTGGTGTGGCTGTCCAAGAACCTCAAGGAGGAGATGGCCGAGGAGCTGAAGGAAGTGTGCGAGCGGGAGGGCGTCCCCGACCTCATGGACAAGATCGCCGATGGCACCATTTGCACCACCGTCGAGCAGTTGGTGCCCTGGCTCCAGGAGAAGGGGCACCCGGCGCTGGCGATGGACGCCATCCTGCAGTAACCAAATAGTATTTGGAACCAACAGGGCCGACAAGTCGGCCCTGTTTGATGTTTTGGCATAAAGGGGGTCCCCAGAGGGGCGTATCCCCTCTGAATCTGTTGCAGGAAGGTGCGTGAGTCGCAAGCGGGCTTTCCCCGAGAGCGCTCTCACTGTCACCCTGAGCAGAGCGAAGGGTCTGGGGTAGAGAGGGGTATCCAGGTACGGAACGGCGCCTCCCCAGATTCTTCACTTCGTTCAGAATGACAGTTCGGCAAATCCCTCGTGAGTGAGAAAGGAGTCTCATGCCAGTCGAAATACCGGTGGAAAAGTGGAACGGCCAGGTCCACCAGGTCAAGTTGGGAGGCGCCGGCGGGCGCAAGGAACTGGTGGTCGGCGGCGAAAACACCCTGCCATTCCTCAAGTTCGAAGGGAATATCCCCCATCGCCCGGCTGTGGCCATAGAAGTAGTGGACCAGCCGCCGCAAGGCTGGGCCGAGCCGCTGGTGAAAGCCTGGGGCAACGTCCTCCAGGACCCGGCTGCCTGGGCCAAGAAGGCCGCCGAATACGGCGCCGACCTCATTTCCCTCCGTTTGCGCAGCGCCCACCCTGAAGAGGGCAATACCGGCGCTGACCACGCCAGGAAGGTCGTAGCGGCCGTCCTCGCCGCGGTTGACCTGCCGGTCATCGTCCTGGGGCCTGAAGTGGCCCAGAAGGACAATGAGGTGCTGGTAGCCGCTTCCGAGGTGGGCCGCGGACAGCGTCTGGGCCTGGGCGATTGTCTGGACAAGAACTACCGCACTATTGGCGCTACCTGTCTGGCCGACGGCCACGTCGCCATCGCCAAGACGCCTATCGACATGAACCTGGCCAAGCAACTCAACATCCTGCTCAGCGACCTGGGCCTGCCTCTGGACGCGATCCTCATGGACCCGACCACCGGCGCCCTGGGCTACGGACTGGAATATACCTACTCGGTAATGGAGCGACTCCGGATCACCGCTCTGATGGGCGACAAAATGACCTCCCCGCCCATGATCTGTACCGCGGGCGAGGAGTCCTGGCGGCAGAAGGAGTCCAAGGCCACTGCAGGCGTGCCCCAGTCCTGGGGCGAACAGGAGCAGCGGGCCATCCTCTGGGAGAAGATCACGGCCATAGGCTTGCTCAATGCCGGCGCCAACGTCATCGTGCTGCGCCATCCCAGGACCGTGGAAGACGTCAAAGCGGCCATCAACAAACTTTCTGCGTGAGTAGATTGCGGAAAGCAGGCAGTCCACCCCGATGCATCGGGGTCTGGCGGGGTTCTAGGGGTGTCCCCTAGATAACCTCTTTTCCCCCTCTCAGTTTCGGAGAGGGGGATCAAGGGGGTGAGGCTATGGCTCTGTCAATCTGTCTTGTTAATGACTATTACTGGGGCAGATCCTAAGTCCTCTAACGCTGGGGGATTTAGTTGACCAAGAGTTTCGCAGCACTTTCATAAAGGGGGTTAATAGCTCCAATGGCACTTACCGGAATAGAGATCTACAAGTTCCTGCCCAAGACTAACTGCAAAAAGTGCGGTTTCCCCACCTGCCTGGCCTTCGCCATGAAGGTGGCGCAGAAGACCGTGAACATCACCACCTGCCCCGACCTCTCGGCTGAGTCCCGCGCTGCCCTGGAGGCTGCCGGGCGTCCCCCGATTCAACTGGTCACCCTCGGCTCGGACAGCAAGAAGCTCGAGGTGGGCAACGAGACGGTGATGTTCCGTCACGAGAAGACCTTCTTCCATCCGCCGGGCCTCGTCCTCCGTGTGAAGGACAACGCCCCCGCCGATAGCCTGCAGCAGCAGGTGCAGGCGGCAGCCGAGTATAAGGTGGAAAGAGTAGGCAGGTTCCTCACCATGGACGGGTTCGCCGTGGAGAACACCTCCAAGGACGCCGCCACCTTCGCCAAGGCGGTGGAGGCGGTCAAGAGCAAGAGCGACCTGCCCCTGGTGCTCATTTCGCAGGACCCGGCGGCTATGGAGGCCGCCCTGGCCAAGGCGACGCCGGGCAGGCCCCTCATCTACGCCGCCAACAAGGATAACTGGGAAAAGATGGCCGATCTGGCCGTCAAGAACAAGTGCCCGCTGGCTGTCTCCAGCAACGGCGCCCTGGACGACCTGACCGCCCTGGTGGATCAGGTAAGCAAGAAAGGCATCGAAGAGATAGTGCTGGACCCCGGCGCCAGGGACTTCGGCCCCTCGCTCAGCACCCTGACCCAGATCCGCCGCCTGGCCCTGAAGAAGAACTTCCGCCCGCTGGGCTACCCGGTCATCACCTTCCCCGGCGAGGCCGCTGCTTCCCTCGATACCGAGGCCATGCTGGCTGCCCAACAGGTGGCCAAGTATGCCGGCATCATAGTCCTGGACCACTTCTCTCCGGCGCTGGTATACCCGCTGCTAACCATGCGACTGAACATATACACCGACCCGCAGAAGCCCATCCAGGTGACGCCGCAGATTGTCCAGATAGGCACGCCGAAGGCGACAAGTCCGGTGTGCATCACCACCAACTTCTCGCTGACCTACTTCGCCATCGCCGGAGAGCTGGAAGCGGCGGGGTGGGCCGCCTGGCTCGTGGTCTGCGATACCGAGGGCCTCTCCGTGCTCACCGCCTGGGCCGCCGGCAAGTTCGACGCCGAAAAGATCGCCAAGTCGGTGAAGAACTTCAAGATAGCCGACAACGTCAGCCACCGCAATGTGGTTATCCCCGGGCACGTGGCCGTCCTCCGCGGCGAGCTGGAGGAAGAGCTGCCTGATTGGAAGATACTGGTCGGGCCCAGGGAGGCAGTGGATGTGGGCGGCTTCCTGAAGCAGAACTGGAAGAACTGACGTAACGGAATCCTCCTTCGCCCCCTTTAGTAAAGGGGGTAGGGGGATTCATCCCGTCTCCGCCCGTAGGGGCAATTCATGAATTGCCCCTACTGCAGGCCCTTTCCTCATGCTAGAGCGGACAACCCGTCCAACCCCCTCCCCTTCGTAGTACTGGAAGCTATCCTCGTACTCCCTCTTAGCGAGAGGATCGAAGACCAGGGTCATGAGCGCTTGCCAAGCACCTGATCAGCCGGAATGCCCTGGATTTTACCCGCGTTGTACGCAGCCAACCGCCTCTCGGCTTCGTCATACCATATGTTGTCGATCGTTGTATCCGGCCGCTCAAGGCTGGTGTAGATGAGCTTCAGCAGTCGCATACGTTCGGCTGGCTTGAGGTGAAGCACGCTGTCAATAAGCAGCTTGTCCATCGTTCACTCCGCAGATTGATAGTACCCCATTCCGAATGGCAGGTCAACACGACGGTGCTGGCGAGCCAGCGGCCCGGTGTATTCCTCCGGACGCCTCAGGACCCGCGGTACGATATCGAAAATCCTGAGAGACCCGGGCGTACGTAAGCAAGATTTCCATAAGGCCTAAACCGCTCCGGCGGTTCCCCCTTACGCCGAACAACCCGTCCAGTGAGCAGAAGGGGAAGAACTGCCGTACCGGAATCCCCCTGCCCCCCTTACTAAGGGGAGTTGGGAGAATTTGTCTTTAGGCCCCCAATCATAGATCATCCGGTGTTAGCCCTGTACGCTTAGCAATACGGGCCAGCATCTGAGGGCCTATTTCTTCTCTATCATGAAACGCGAAAATGAAATCTGGCCGCCCGGGACAGGATAAGACTCGGTGCGATGTGCCAGATTGACGCTGACCATCCAGCCAATCCGTAGCAAGGCAGCCAGAACTAATCGTGCTTTGGTTGACGGCCATTGGCTCATGCTTCTACTGCGAAGATGTCACGGAGTTCCGGGATTTCTTCCCCGTGTTCAAGCCGATCAGCCATCACACGCAAGGCCAAAGCCTTGACTTTGGAAACAGCTTCTTTCTTGCTCTTTCCGTACACCATGACGCCTGCCAAATCAGGCACTTCGGCTATCCACCGGCCATCCTCTTCGCGTCCCATCTCGATATTCAACGGCTACGCCTCAACCTCAACGGTATCCAATAAGTAGCTTGTCCATCGTTCACTCCGCAGATTGATAGTACCCCAGTCCGAACGGCGGGTCAACACACGACAGTCCTGGCGAGCCAGCGGCCCGGTGTATTCCTCCGGACGCCTCAGGACCTCAGACCCGCTACCATATAGAAAATCCTGAGGGACCCGGGCATGCGCAAGCAAGCTTTCGATAAGGCCCAAGCCGCTCCGGCCGTTCCCACTCACGCCCGAACAGCCTGTCCAACCACGCTCCCCGCCTGTTCATTGCACAGTCGGGGCAAACGTGTAGCTTTTCCACATAATAGGACGTTCCAAGCAATAAAGACGATGCGACCGAAGGGAGCACTGTCCCGGGGTGTAATGGCGTTAAGGGCAGCCCGAAGTATATACACTGCGTTCTTCAGCGTTCGGCATGAATTATGTTGCTATCCGCCATATGCACACATCCCAACGCGTGGGGAGTTAACTACCGGCAAAAGCATCTCTTCGCCACACTCATGCTCCAGAGCGCACTCATCACAAAGCCATCCTTCGCCCGATGAGATACATTCAGTGCATACTTGTGTAGCAACTTTGCCACACGATTCACAGACTATCAGTGGCGGCTCATTCCTGGCCATAAGCTGAATAGATTTACCTCTAGATCCACTTCCCAGTTCTGACATAACTCGCAGGACGAGCTCTGTAGTCGTGCCGAAGTCGTACTCATGATAAACTTTCATTCCGGGCCTGAGAATACGACCAAGTGCAACCGCCATACTCCTTTCGTTATACTCTCTCATGGGACTTATGGAGTACGTTCTCTCTTCGATTGTGAATGCACTTAAGTGTCCACAACATTCTAGCCACATACCTCTGAGAAAATTGTCGAGGTCCTCAAGCGTTGCAGCAGATGGTACCATCAGATGCATCCAGTATTCACGTAAGTAGCGTCCCTCAGCCACAAGATGAAAACTTTTAGCTTTCTGTAAATTCTGATTCTGCGCTGATTTCTCTGACGCAGTTTTTCTTTGCTTGCATGACTTCAGATGCCTGGTCATTGCCGCCTTACTAAAAGTGGCATTGCAAAAACTACACTTTCCCTTTGACATAGGCCCTGTCACTTGTCGACACCTCCCACTGTTATCATGCCTGGGCTATCTCTCTGGCTATCCCCACGGCCAGAGCCACCAAAGGAGTGATGATTATTGTCCAGATTGTGATTGGGGTGCGCTTGCTGGCCTTGGCAAGTCTGCGTTCCGATGCTCTTCTCTTTTTATGCCTCGTACTCATAGGTTAATGACTGGAATCCGCTTGCCTGACGGTCTAGCGAACCTGGTTGTCCAAGGCCATCGACCCTACGTCCTGTTGTCAATTGCGGCACTATTATATCAGGTTGCGATACCAGGTGAGAAGGCGGGGTCTCGCAGGCCCAGTGTACAAAAGTCAAGATGGTGCAGTTGCGGCCGGCACAGCCACAATAGCATACCTCCCACCGTTGTCAATAGCCCCTCGCAGTTGCTCAAAAACCAATTGTGGTCCTCTGCCGTATCTCCCCACACAGGTACCGGAGGGGCCGTCATCTCTTCCGATGCAGCCCGGACCTATACGCCTCCGACTCCAAGTGTGATAAAATGGACTTTGTTCGCGAGTCGTCTAGGGATAACTCCTGCGCTTCACAGGTGCTTGTCCTTGCGAGGAACGTAACGCCCTAATCCCCCTGTATCCCCCTTAATAAGGGGGACAAAGAGGGATCTACCCTTCCGAGGTGCCAGTGCCAAAGATAACCTTTCAACCCAGCGGCAAATCAATTGAGGCGCCCGCCGGTACGCTCCTTTTGGACGCCGCCGCCAAGGCTGGTCTTCTTATCGATACCCCTTGCGGCGGCCAGGGCCGGTGCGGCCGCTGCCTGGTGAGGGTGGAGAGCGGCGAGGTCAGCCACCGCGAGAACCCTCACCTTTCGGCAAAACAGCTTCAGGAAGGCTGGGTGCTGGCCTGCGTGGCCAGAGTAGCCGGAGACCTCAGCCTGAATGTCCCGCCGCGCAAGGAGCGGGAGAAGGTGGTCGAGGAGCGGGCAGGGACCCGCACCGCCACTGCCCTCAAGTACGAATGGCCCCGCTATCCCGCGGTCCGCCAGATATATGTAGAACTGACGCCCCCCACCCTGGAGGACGCCTTCACCGACGTTGACAGGCTTCAGAGGGTGCTGTCGCAGGAGCACAGCATTGAGCAGCTTTACGTTGAGCTGCCTGTGCTCCAACGTCTGGCCTCTACCCTCCGCCAGTCGGCTTGGAAGGTAACGCTGACCCTGGACGCCGACAGCCGACTGGGGGAGGCCCGCCTCATCGATATTCAGCCGGGCAAGCCGAAGGGGCCGCTGCTGGCCATCGCCCTGGACATCGGTACCACGAATGTGGTCATGGACCTGGTGGACCTCCGGTCGGGACGGGCCATTGAGCGGGTCTCGGAGCGCAACCGGCAGATCGCTCGCGGCGAGGATGTCATCTCCCGCATCGTCTACAGCGAGAAGGGGGGCCTCGGAGAGCTGCAACACCTGGTGGTAGACGCCATCAATAATCTCGTAAAAGAGCTTTCTCAGAAGCACAGCTTCGATACCAGACAGGTGTACCAGATGGTGGTGGCGTCGAATACCACCATGACGCACCTCTTCCTCGGCATGCCGCCCAAGTCCATCCGGGAAGAGCCTTACGTGCCCACCGCCAACCAATTCCCGGTGTTGACCGCCGCCCAGTTGGGCGTAGACATAAACCCCCTGGCGTCCATCTACAACCTGCCGGCGGTGGCCGCCTACGTGGGCGGCGACATAACCGCGGGCGTCCTGGCAGCCTGCCTGTTCAATACCGACAGGCTGACGCTGTTCCTGGACGTGGGCACCAACGGCGAGATAGTCCTGGGGAACAAGGACTGGATGACCACCTGCGCCTGCAGCGCCGGCCCCGCCTTCGAGGGCGCGGGAGTGCGCCACGGCATGCGGGCTACCACAGGGGCCATCGAGGAAGTCAGGATCAGCAACAAGACCCTGGGTCCATCCCTGCATACCATCGGCGATGTACCGCCCCTGGGCATCTGTGGCTCGGGCATGATCACAGCCCTGGCCGAAATGCTGGTCACCGGGGTTATCGACCGCTCCGGCCACATGAAGACCTCTTACGTCCAAGAGGTCATGGGCGATCGCTCCCGCGTACGCAAGGGCGACCACGGCGCGGAATACGTGCTGGCCTGGGCCGCCGAGTCCGGCAACGGGCAGGACATAGTCCTCACCGAGGTGGACATTAATAATCTTATCCGGACCAAGGCAGCTATCTACGCCGGGATGGCCGTCATGGCCCGCAACCTGGGCATAAACCTGTCCGACATTGAAGAGGTCCTTATCGGCGGGGCTTTCGGGCAGCACATCGACATCGAGGAGGCCATCCAGATAGGCCTGCTCCCCGACCTGCCCTGGGACCGGTTCAAGTTTCTGGGCAACACTTCGCTATGGGGCGCTTACAATGTGCTGCTGTCCAAATACGCCCGGGAAAAGGCAGACGAGATGGCGGGGAAGATGACGTACCTGGAGCTTATCGCCGACAACAGCTTCATGAACGAGCTTATGGCGGCCATGTTCCTGCCCCATACGGACATCGACCAGTTCCCTACGGTGAAGGCGGCGCTGGAAAAGGCAGCAACAAGGTGAGATCCCAAGCACGAAATTCGAAACGCTAAACTGACGGAAACCGCCGCAAGAGAGGTTCAGGAGACTTCCCGACGGGGGTCTGGGGGTTGCCTCGGACCTCTCCGGTTCGGCCTTTCGACCTCATGTTCGGTTTGGGATTTGGCTCCCCGCGTTCGCGGGGACAAGGCTTGGAATTTGGAATTTAGTCCGAAAGGAGTCATATGGCTTACGAAGCACTCATACTGAAAAGGGAAGCCGGCGTAGCCACCATCACTCTGAACCGCCCCGACAAACTGAACGCATTAAGCCCCAAACTGATCAACGAGATCCCCGATGCCCTGGAGGAGGTCGGGGCGGACAAGTCGGTGCGCGCCGTGGTGCTCACCGGGAACGGCCGGGCGTTCTCGGCGGGGGCCGAGCTGGACTCGCCGATTTTCTCCATGACAAACCCGGCCGACATCAAGGAATTCTTCGGCCCGGTGAGCCGCACCGTCCTGGCCATCCGCAACATGCCCAAGGCCGTTGTCGCGGCCGTGAATGGGCCGGCGGTGGGCGGCGCCATGAACATGGTGCTGGCCTGCGACATCATCATCGCCTCGGAGACGGCCCGCTTCGGCGAGGTCTTCGTGAATATCGGCCTGCAGCCGGACTACGGGGGCACTTATCTGCTTCCCCAACTCATCGGTGTGGGCAAGGCGATGGAGCTGATGCTGACCGGCCGGCTCTTCGACGCCAAAGAGGCGGAGAGGCTGGGGATTGTGACCAAGGTCGTGCCAGCCGATAAGCTAGAAGCGACGGCCCAGGAACTGGCCCGCAAGCTAGCCGACGCCCCGCCGCTGGCCGTCGCCTTCACCAAGACATCGGTATACCAGGCAATGAACATGAGCCTGGGATCTGCCCTGGAAGCGGAGACCCGGGCACAGTCGATGCTCTTCCTGACCGAGGACATGAAGGAAGGGATAAAAGCTTTCCTGGAGAAGAGGAAGCCGATCTTCAAGGGGAAATAACGATGCGGTTGGGGCATCCCGATTCATCGGGACCGTGCCCTCTCGCTGAACGAAAGAGTACCCCGCCCCGTTACATCGGGGTGGGGTATCTTGTATGTGGAATTGCGGGCGGTGGTGGGTTTCGCTCCGGCCTAATCAGGGCCCCAGACTGATGGTCACTGACTGACCATATTGACGGAGTGTGTCCCCCTCCTAATCCCCGATTCTTAGTCTTTCATTCATCTTATTCAGTCCGGCATCGAAGGTGAACAGGTGACTTCCTTCGGCCGCAGCCTTGGCGCATAGAATGCAATCAACGATGTCGAGACCTTGTTCCGCGAACAGGGACAACGCCCGGATAAGCTCCTGCCGGTCGTCGTTGGCAATCCCTTTGTAGCGAAGAATATCGATGAGGCTCCCTGCGGCCCGGTCCCTCGGGACACGATATATCTTCGTCAGGACGTAGACGCATTCGGCAATTACGCTTTCCAGAATGACCGCCCTGGCGCCGCCCTCTTTCACCTTATCGAAGAATTCCTTGGCCCTCGCGTAGAGGGCAGGATCGTCGCTGACAAGGTACCGGACGATGGTGTTGGTGTCAGGAAGACTTCTTGCCTCTTTTTTCACGAACCGCCTCCTCCCACGCCCTGTCTTTCATCCGCTTCATGGAGATGCCCGGCTTGACGGTCCTGGCGTATTCCTTCAGAGAGCCGGCAGCGTCGCGCACCGGCTTTACCATGACGATCCCGTTCGCCACTTCAAAATAGACGGCGTTGGCATTCAGTTCTTCCCGAATTTCCCTCGGAATCGTTACCTGTCCCTTCCGCGTGATCTTAACTGCTGTGGTCCCCATGCGTATCACCTTACCTCAACAATAAGCATTACCTACCGTAATAGTAATGCTGTTTGGAAATGCTGTCAATCAGCGTTACAAGGTCATCGTATCACAATGCATGACGTTGGCAAAAGGCGGCGCGGCCCGGGAGGTCTGCTCCGGTGCCACCGCAACGGGCACAAACCCCGCGGTTTATATCTGCCCCACCCCTTCATTTGCCCCCACGCTATCACTTGGTTATAATCAAGCAAGACCGCGCCCCGACACATCGGGGCCGAATCGTACTAGGGTGGTGACAGGACGATGAAACCAGAAAATATTGCCATAGATGAAGCTAAGTGCGTCGGCTGCCTGCGCTGCGGGCTGGTATGCTCTCACTTCTACACCGACACCTACAACCCTCTCAAAGCGTGGATAGCCGTCGAACCGACGCTCGGCTACGAGTACCGTATCGGCTTCACTGAGGACTGCACATCCTGCGGCCTGTGCGCCGAGAACTGCGCTTTTGGCGCCTTGAAGCTCACCTGAGGAGGTGCGGGTATGAAATTCTACGGTTATGCCGGCCGGATACTCAGAGTTGACCTGACGACGGGGAGAGTGCAGCAGGACCCCCTGGACCTGTCCCTTGCGGAGGCGTTCATTGGCGGCTGGGGGATGAACGCCAGGCTGGCCTTCGACCTCATTAGGCCGAAGACCGACGCCCTGTCGCCGGAGATGCCCCTGATCTTCGGCGCCGGGGTCCTCAATGGCACCTTAGCGCCCAGCGCCCCCAAGTCTTTTCTCACCACCAAGTGCCCGGCCTCAGGCGCCATCTCCACCGCCGTGGGCAGCGGCTACTTCGGCCCCATGCTCAAGTGGGCCGGCTACGACCACGTCATCGTCACCGGGCGGGCGCCCCAACCCGTCTATCTCACCATCTTCGACAACGAAGTGAAGCTCCATGACGCCGGCAATCTCTGGGGGAAAGACATCGTGGAGGCCACCGACGAGCTGCACAGCCAGTACGGGCAGCAAAGCAGCGCTGTCTGCATCGGTCCGGCCGGAGAACGGCTGGTCCGGACCGGCATGGTGCTTATCGACAAGTGCGCCACGCTGGGCCGCTCCAACGCGGCCAACTTCGGTTCCAAGAACCTGAAGGCCATTGTGGTTAAGGGCACAAAAGGGTTGGCCGTATGCCACAGCACCAGGTTCAAGACCTCAGTGGAGGCGTTGCGGGATGACTCGCTCAGGGACCCGCTGCGGGACAAGTGGGCGCAGTTGGGCCTGTACCTGGTCTTCGATACCTGGGCCAAGGCCGGGTATTTCATCCACCGCAACCAGACCCAGGTCTTCCCCGAGAAACAGGCGATAGAGCAGTACGGGGCGCAGAGGTTTCTGGAAATGCGCCGGTGCACCGTCGGCTGCCCGGGATGTCTCGTCCCTGACAAGTTTCAACTGGAGATAAAGTCCGGGGAGTTCGCCGGGCTGAGTATGACGACGTCTACCGCGGACACCATGGCCCTGGCCTTCGGCACAAAGAACGAGGTTGGCAGCCTGGACCGGGCGGTGAAGCTCCTGGACATGGCCAATCGCTATGGAATAGACTGCCTCACCTTTAGCGCCATCCTGGACTTCTGCGTGGACCTGTACGAAAAGGGCATAATCAACAGAGAGGACACCGGCGGCCTGGCGTTGGACCGGGGATTCGAGACTACGTACCGCCTGTTGGAGATGACCGCCAGGGCCGAGGGCTTCGGACAGGTGCTTGGGGCGGGCTGGCTGGGCGCAATTCAAAAGCTCGGCAAGGGAGTGGAGAAGTACGCCTACCACATCAAGGGCACGGAGCCGGACTTCGACGCCCGCATCAGCTTCGGCGTGGAGGCGCTGGGGGCAGTGACCAACCCCAGGGGCGCCCACGACATGCCCGTCGGCGGCCTCACTGTGGCCAAGGGCCGCAACCCCGACTTCTTCAAAAAGGTCATGGCCCGCCGCGGGCTGTCGGACAAGGATATCGAGCGCATCTTTGTCTCGCCCGGCTTCGATCTGGGCCGGCTGCTGGCCCACTACGAGAACTGGGCTACGGTACTCAATTGCCTGGGAATCTGCTTCCGAATGCAGTCGTCGCGCCTGTATGACCTTCCCATTTGCGCCGACGTCTATTCCGCCGCTACCGGCATACCGCGACAACCTGAAGACCTTTCAAAAGCTGCGGAAAGGGCATACAATATTTACAGGGCGCTCAACGCCCGGGAAGGCTTTGACCGCAAAGACGACCGGTTTCCCCAACGGTGGCTCCAACCCCTGAAGCGGCCTGACAAGGGGGACGAGACCGTTCTCAAAGATTACTTCGGCATAGCCCCGGTCACAGCCGGGGACGTGGATGCCATGCTGGACAGGTACTACGAGGAGAAGGGCTGGGACCCGAAGACGGGCATCCCCACCCGAAAGAATCTCGCAGAGCTAGGGCTGGAATACGTAGCCGACGCTTTGAAGGTGTAGATGACCAAGACTATCGCAATTGCCGGGAAGGGTGGCGTGGGCAAGACCACTATCGCCGCCCTCCTCATTCAAATTCTTACGAAAAAGGGCGTGGTGCTGGCCATCGACGGCGATCCCAGCTCCAATCTGCACCTGGCCCTGGGGCTACCCTTGACCAGCACGGTAGGCGAGGTCCGTGAGGAGATGCTCACGGCAGTCAGGGGAAACAAATTCAACCCGGGCATGGCCAAGCATGACTACATCGACCTCAGGATCCACGAGTCCATCGTTGAGGCGTCGGGACTGGACCTCCTGGCTATGGGACGGCCGGAGGGACCGGGGTGTTACTGCGCCGCCAACAACATGATGCGCACCGTCATCGACCGCCTGGAGACCAACTACGATTACGTGGTGATAGACAACGAGGCCGGGATGGAGCACATCAGCCGCCAGACGACCCGTGACGTGGACATCTTGCTTATCGTTTCGGACCCGTCGCTGCGCGGGATCATCACCGCGGTGCGGACCAGAGACCTCATCAAAGAGATCCGCACCCGGGTGGAGAGGATAGGCCTGGTGATAAACCGGGCCAGCGGGCCATTGTCGTCGGAGGCGGAACGGAGCATAGGGGAATCGGGCCTGGACCTCCTGGCTACCCTGCACACCGACCCTATGGTAACCGAACTGGATGGCCGGGGCACGGCCCTCAAGGAGCTGCCGGCAGACTCGCCCCTGCGGCGTGGCGTAGAAGAAGTAGCCGGGAAGCTGGGGCTGGTATAGAGTCAATCACGAAACCAAATTGAGGAAGGAGAGGACGTCATGATCGTAATCGGTGAGTCCATCCATGTAATCTCCCCCAAGGTACGGGCCGCGATCGATACCCGGGACAAGGCATTCATCCAGGACCTGGCCCTGCGGCAGGTCAAAGCAGGCGCGAACGTGATCGACCTCAATATCGGCCCCCGCAAGAAGGATGGGGCGGCGGTCATGGAGTGGATAGTCAACACCGTGCAGGAGGTCACCAATACCCCCCTTTCGCTGGATACCACCAACCCCGTCGCCATCGAGGCCGGCCTCAAGGTAACGACCATGCAGCCCATCATCAACAGCACCGACGCCACCCCCGAGCGACTGAACGCCCTGGTGCCGCTGGCTGCCCAATACAACGCAAACATCATTGCCCTGACGTTAGCCGCCACTGGTCTGCCCACTACCGCGGACGCCCGCATCGAACTGGCCTCGGAACACATCCTGCCGATCTGCGCCCAGCACAACGTGCCGTCGCAGCACATATATCTTGACCCGCTGGTGCTCACGGTCAACGGCAACCAGGACCAGGCTATGAACACCGTGGAAGCCGTCCGCTTCTTCAAGCAGATGTCGGACCCGCCGCCCATGACGACCTGCGGCCTCTCGAACATTTCCAACGGGGCCCCCAACGAACTGCGCCCGCTCATCAACCGTGTGTTCATGGTCATGCTGCTGGGGGCCGGCCTGGACTCAGCCATCGCCGACCCGATGGATAAGGAGCTAATGGGGGCGCTGCGCATTCTTGAGAAGCGGGACGATTCGACCCCCAAAGGCAAAGTCTACCTGGCCCTTTACGATACTTATGCCGCAGCGGAGAAATTCGACGCTGGCGGCGTGAACATGTCCAATCAGGAAGTCAAGGATATAGCGAAGACCATCCAGATGCTGGAAGGCAAGATCCTCTACGCCCACAGCTACCTGAAGCTGTAGGACCAGTCCCGGGCAGGCCAAACTGTGACCCCCAGACGTGTATGCGAGGCGCTATGTGGCCCTAACCCAACGCGCAAAAGACGAATTGCAGGCGCAGCCTGCCATGTCAGAGATCGCCTTCGGTGACCTCACCTGGACGTATATCGAGCGGCCTGCGCAACGTGAAATGGAGAACCTGGCCAGGAATCACCCATACTTCCACCCGCTGAACCTGGACGACTGCCTCAGCCGCATCCAGCGCCCCAAGATCGACGAGTACGACGAACACCTGTTCATGGTGTTGCACTTCCCTGTCTACGACAGACAGGCGCAAGTCAGCTCCCCCAGCGAGGTGGACTTCTTCATCGGCAAGAACTTCCTGGTAACCGTTCACTGCTCGGGGAACCTGAAACGCCTGTCCCAGTTCTTCAGGGACTGCCAGACGGACGAAACAGCGCGCCGCAAGTATATGGGAAAGGGCTCCGGCCACCTCTTCCACCAGATCATAGACCGGCTGGTGGATGCCATATTCCCCATGCTGGACAAGATCAATGATAAGATCGAGTCGCTGCAGGACACAGTCATAACTAGACCCGAGGCCCGTACCGCGCAACGTATCCTGGTCGTCCGCCACGATATCATTTCCATGCAGCGTGTCGTGCGGCCTCAGATAGAGGTAATGGACAGTCTGGAGCGCCAATTGAAAAGGCGGAGGCATCCTTTTCTGGAGGAGGACCTGGGGGAGTACTTCGGCGACGTGGGAGACCACCTCCACAAGATCCGTGGTGTGTTGGAAGACCAAAAAGACATAATAGACTCACTCTCCGACACCAGTAACTGGCTGACATCCCATCGTATTCAGGGCATAATGCGACTCCTGACCATGTTCCTGGCGGTCTTTACGGCTGTCAAGCTGCTTTCCGATATGGAAGGCGCCAACAGCATACCCCGGGCCTGGGTCCACAACAGCCCTCACTTCGCCAGCGCAGTCGCTGTGCAAGTAACTATCGTGATAGGAATGGTGTTCTTGTTCCACCGCTGGCGCTGGATATAGACACGGAAATCCCAAGCACTAATTTCTAAACTCCAGGCAAATCCAAATGACCCAAATCTCAACACTGAGACAGGCGTGGTCAAACCTTTGGCGGGGGACTTTTTCGACCTGTTGGGCCTAGCAGGGAGGAGTCGCCAGAACTCTTTGGTCGTTGAGATTTGGGATTGCTTGGGATTTCGGTACGGGCATGGTGCACCGCGCCCGTACCCGGGCCTAGCAGAGGAGAAAGATGGCGGTAGTCCAACCGACCAGGGAGAAGCAGCCGGCACAGATGAACCTGTGGAAGGTCACCTGGGGCGACCTCACATGGACTTATATCGAACGCCCTACGCCGCGAGAGATAGACATACTGGCTAAGGAGTATACTTATTTTCATCCGTTGAATCTGGAGGACTGCCTCAGCCGTATCCAGCGACCCAAGATCGACGAATACGACGAGCACCTGTTCACAGTGTTGCACTTCCCGGTTTTCGATAAGCAGGCCCGTATCAGCCTGCCCAGCGAGGTGGATATCTTCGTCGGGAAGAATTTCCTGGTGACCGTGCACTGCGGCGGCGACCTCAAGCCTCTGGCCAAACTCTTCAAGGAGTGCCAGTTGGACGAGCAATTGCGCCGCAAATACATGGAGAAGGGCTCCGGCTACCTCTTCTATCAGGTCATAGACCGCCTGGTGGATGCCATATTCCCCATGCTGGACAAGATCAACGACAACATCGAGTCCCTGCAGGACGCTGTCATAAGTAAGCCGGTGCCCCAGACGGCCCAGGGCATCCTGGTGCTCCGCAGGGACATAATCTCCTTGCGCCGGATCATCCGCCCCCAGATCGACGTGATCGACGGTCTGGAGCGGAACCTGGAGAACCAGAAGTACCCGTTCCTGGACGAAGACCTGGGAGTCTACTTCGGCGACATTGGCGACCACCTGCACAAGATCCGCGGCACACTGGAGGACCACAGGGAGATCGTGGACTCCCTGTCCGACACCAGCAACTGGCTCACCTCTCACCGCATCCAGGAGATAATGCGTGTGCTGACCATATTCATCGCGGTCCTCATGCCGGTGGAGCTGCTATCTACCGTGGCCGGGTCCAACACCATACCCGCTTCGTGGGTGAACAACACGAACGTGTTCATAGGCACCGTTATCCTTCAAGTTGCCGTTGTGGCCGGCATGTTGTATTTCTTCAGACACCGCCGGTGGATATAGAAGAGCCTCTGCTTCAATAGACCTTCATCTGCCATAGAGGTAAGCATGGAAATCCGCATCCTGGGCGCCCACAATCTGGAGTCCTCGGAGACCAGACTGACTTCGCTTCTTGTCGACAACTCGCTGGTCTTAGACGCCGGCGGGCTTACTTCGAGCCTGTCGCTGCCAGCCCAGGAGAAGCTGTCCGCCATCCTGCTCACCCATCACCACTTCGATCACGTTCGAGACGTGGCCACCTTCGGGCTGGCTACCGCCTTCATCGGGACCACGCCGCTTTACGCCACGGCGCCGGTGCTGGAGATGTTAACAACCCACCTCATCAACGGCAGGCTTTACCCCAATTTCTCTCAGTGGCCGCCGGAAAAGCCGGCGCTGGAACTTCGCGCCGTCGAGCCGTTGAAGCCGTTCCAGCTTCACGGCTACACTATCCTGCCGGCGCCTGTCAGCCACGCCGTCCCCACCGTCGGCTATCTGGTCAGCCGCGGCGGAAAAAGCTTTTTCTATACTGGGGACACCGGTCCCGGGCTGGCATCGTGCTGGGAACACATTTCACCGCAGCTTCTGATCACGGAGATGAGCGGGCCAAACCGCCTGGCCCAGCGGATGGCCGCAGCGCAGCACTTTACCCCCGCCTCCCTGCGCGACGAGCTGGTACAGTTCCAGAAGCTGAAGGGATACCTGCCCAGGGTCGTCCTGGTGCATCTCCCCATACGCGACCATGAAGAGCTGGCAGCCGAGGTGAAAGCGGTAGCCGAGGATCTAAATGCATCCATAACGCTGGCCAAGGAGGGGATGAGGCTAAGGGTGTAGACCCCTTTTCGACCTAACCCTCAGTCCCTTCCCAGGGTGGGAAGTCCCGATGTATCGGGATTCCCGAAACGGGAAGGGGTTGGGGGTCAAGTGGCAATCAGCAGAACAACGGAAGCGTCCGGGACTCGTTTCACACAGGAACGGTCGTGCGGGAAATTGTATACTGGTGTCATGGAAGTCCGTTTCCTGGCAGACGTGAACGTAGTCAAGCTCGCTCGCCTGTTGCGGGTGCTGGGCTATGATGCCAAGGTGATCCCTGACGAAGACGACAACCACCTCATCGCCACGGCGTTGAAGGAGGATAGGATACTGTTGACCAGGGACACCCAGATCATGCGGCGCAGGATAGTGACCATAGGTCGCCTCAAGGCATTGCTCGTTCAAGACGACCGCCCGGAGCAACAGCTCCGCCAGGTAGTGTCGGCTCTCCGACTCGACTACAACCTGGGCCGGTTCACACGCTGCCTGGAGTGCAATGAGGTCCTTGTTGAGCGGGCCAAAGAGGACATGAGGGACCTGGTGCCGCCATACGTATTCAAAACTCAAACGGAGTTCCGGCAGTGCCCCGGGTGTAAGCGCGTTTACTGGCGGGGCACACACTGGCAGAACATGAATCATGATTTGGAGCAATGGCAAGCGGGGGTGCGTCCATGAGAAGAGCAGCCTTCATCTATGAGCCGGCTCTGGGCAACAAGGACCTGTTTCCACCAGGTGTAACTCAGCCTACCCGTTTGCAGTACACGTACGAGCTTCTGAAAGCCTATGACGCCTTCAAGCTGCCGGGATCGAAGCTCGTATCGCCGCGTGAGGTCAACGAATCGGAGTTGTTGTCCTTTCATGCCCGCGAGTACATCGAGGCTGTAAGGGGAATCAGCCGGGGGGACCGCCGCTTTAACCCTCAGCTCTACAACTTCAGCGAACATGGCGATAACCTTGCCTACCCCGGCATGTACGAGGCGGCTATGGCCGCCGTGGGCGGCTCGCTGGCTGCCGCCGAACTTGTGGTGCAGGGAAAAGTGGACGCGGCGTTCAATGTCACCGGCGGCCATCACCACGCTGAACCCCGTTGCGCCTCCGGCTTTTGCATCTTCAACGACGCCGTGATAGCTATTAACTATCTCTTGCAGAGCGGCCTGAGGGTGGCCTACATCGACATCGATGCCCACCACGGGGACAGCGTGCAGCGGGCTTTCTACTCGACGGACCAGGTGCTTACCATATCCTTGCACGAAACGGGCCGTTTGCTGTTCCCCGGCACCGGCGAGACGGACGAGATCGGCGAAGGCCCCGGAGAGGGCTATTCCGTCAACCTGCCGCTGGCGCCCCACACCGATGACGATGCCTATCTCTGGGCCTTCAGACAGATCGTCCCCCCGCTGGTCAACGTCTTCAAACCCGACATCCTGGTTACCCAACTGGGCTGCGATACTCACTACCTGGACCCGCTCACCCACCTTTGCCTCACCACCCGCGGGTATGCGGCGGTGGTGAAGGAGATACGCTCCCTGGACCGCCCCTGGCTGGCCCTGGGCGGCGGCGGCTACGATGTGGGAGTGGTTGCCCGCTCCTGGGCAGTGGCCTACGGCATCCTTATGGACAGGGACTGGCCGGTTGATATCCCGCCAAGCTATCAGGAACTCTACGGACTTAAGAAGCTGCACGATAGTGAAGGCCCCGGGCTGAACCCCGCGGAGAAGGCCTATGCCCGCCGTTCTGTCAAGAAGAAGGTGGACGAGGTCAAGAAACTGGTCTTCCCCTACCACAAGATTTAGTCTATAATGGCTCCGCCCCTGGGAGTCCCGGGGCCGAAACCCGTCAACGGCCTATTCTGCGCGAGAGGAGAGTTACAGTGGCATACAAGAATATCATCGTCACCAAGGCCGATGGCATCGGTAAGCTGGTCATCAACAAGCCTCCGGTCAATGTCATGGACATCGAGACCCTGGAGGAGATGTGCACCTGCCTGTCGGCGGCCAAAACAGACCCCGATGTAAGGGTGCAGATAATCGCCGGCTCGGGGACCAAGGCGTTCTCGGCCGGCGTTGAGATCCGGGACCACCTGGGCGACCGGGCGCCGATAATGGTAGAGGTCTTCGACCGGCTGTTCAAGATCATGCTGGACCTGGACAAGCCCATAATTGGCGTGGTCAACGGCATAGCCCTGGGCGGCGGCTGCGAGGTCGCCCTGGCCTGCGATATGGTAGTCGCCTCCGAGAAGGCCCAGTTCGGGCAACCCGAGATAAAGCTATCTGTGATTCCCCCCGTGGCAGCCGTCTTCTCGCCCCGGCTCTTCGGCATAAAGAAAGGCATGGAGTTCGTCCTCAGCGGCGACAGCATCGACGCCAGAGAGGCCGAGCGCCTGGGACTGGTCAACAAAGTAGTCCCTGAGGCCGACCTGGAGAAGGTGTCGATGGAATTCGCCCAGCGGTTCACTGCCAAGAGCGGCATAGCCCTCCTCTATGGACGCAGGGCAGTATACCGAACGCTGAACCTGAACCTGCACGAGGCTTTAGGCGTGGCCAATGACTTGGGGGCCCTGTCCTTCATGACGGACGACGCCAAAGAGGGCCTGACCGCCTTCCTGGAGAAGCGCAAGCCCACGTGGAAGCATAAGTAACTTCATGCATACGGAACTCATCCCGCTGAGTCAGTTGCGATAATCCCCCGCTCCGATGCGCCTCGTGTGCATCGGAGCGCCCCCTTTAGTAAACTGACCCTTACCCATATCCTGGGTTGCTGGACACAGGGGGATTTCGGGGTTGTGGGACATTGGTCGCGGTTACTGCTCTGAAAACAAACAACCCCCGTCATTGCG
>JACQTY010000031.1 GCA_016210545.1 Chloroflexota bacterium | reverse complement strand
TTGGTTGCGTGACTTATACTTTGTCATGAGCTATAAATTTCATTGTTCGCTGGCGGCTTTGAATATATCTCCAAATCCCGTAGGTCGGGTTTCCAAACCCGACCCCAAGTAATCGGCTGGTTAGTCCCGACAAGTCGGGATGCCCTACTGGTTGTGCCTAGGCGTGGCGCCTCCCTTTTTGAGATAGTTTCTAAATAGGCTTGTAGCCCGCCGTCCAGGGTACGGCGAACTCCGGGCCAGCGGTGAAGGCCGGCGCCTCCCCCTTGCGAGCTTTCCTCATGTACTCCTGGAAGGCGTTGTAGGCGGCCTCATCCTGCATCTCATAGACGGCCATATACTTGGGATAGCCCTCGCGGGGCTTGATGATCTCGTAGCGGCGGGCTGACACGAACCCCGGCAGGCGAAGGACCTCCGGGATATGGACCTCGTTGTACCACCGGTTGAACTCGGACTCCTGGGCCGGGTCGTTGCAATTGGCGCCCACCAGGTACAGGACCAGCCTCTTTTCTTCTTTGGCCATGTTGCCTCCTTGCCGGGGGATGGGGTAAGTATAGGGTGTGGAGGTGACTAAGTCAACGGTCAGTCCGCGGTGTGTCGCCTGCTGCCATCCAGGGCCGTAGGGCGGCTGGGAGTCGCCCGCCAGTCGGACGCGAGATTCCTCGGGGTCCCCGGAGCGCCGCTGCTACCGCTGCTTGTACGAAAGCCGAAATCGTGCATAACGCGCCGCGGCGCTGCGGCCGACGGCGCCGCTTGCGAAACCTCTGGTCCGGGGCTTAGACTACTCAAGGTCCTGTCCATGCTCCGCCGTCATCATTTGATCTCCAGCAGCGTGGTATCCCTGCCAAAAGCGAGAGACAAGAACCAGTCCATCAGGACCCGGACGCGATTGTAGCCCCCCATCAACAGGCCCAGATAGGCATTGAGCCATATGAAACGAGCGGCCAACCCGTAAAGCCGCAGGCCGTACACATTCACAGCGGCGGTGTGGGAGCCAAGGGAGACCATCTCTCCCATATGCGAGTAATGGTAGCGCCGCGGCGGCCGACCCCTGAGCCGGGCGTGGATATTGGCCGCCACAGTGCCGGCCTGCCGCACAGCGATGTGGGCCCGGGGTGGCAGGCCCTGAGCCCACCCCCGATCTGGAAAATGGACATTATCGCCCAGGGCGTACACGCCGGGGAAGTCTGGCGTCTCCAGGTATTCGTTGACAAGGATGCGCCCTGTCTGGTCTCTGGCCAGGGGCATGGCAGCCACTAATGGGTTGGCCGTTGTCCCCGCTACCCATACCACGGTGCGCGTCGCAATATCCTCCGAGTCCGCGAGTTTCAAGGTTTCCAGAGTGACGCCTGTCACCCTGGCTTTCAGTTTGACATCTATCCCTTTGCGACGCATGGTGTCCAACGCATAGGCGCCCAGCTTGGCGTCCATGCCTTCGAGGACATATTCCTTGTCCTGTACCAGCGTTACGCGTATTCGGGAAGCCTTTACGTGCGGATAGTTTTTCAGCAAGAAACGGTAGATGAAGTCGCGCATCTCAGTCACCAGTTGTACGCCGGTCGAGCCTCCCCCAACTACCACAAAGGTTAGCAGGCACGCCTGGCGGCGGGGGTCAGATTCAGCATCGGCGGCCTCGAACATACGGATGATATGGTTCCGCAGGAGCATGCCATCCCGCAGGGTCTTGAGGGTAAACACATTATCCGTGAGACCGGGAAGGCGGTTAGTATCGGTCACTCCGCCCAAAGCCAGTACCAGATAGTCGTACTCCAGCATCGCTTCGTCCAGAAAGACCTTCTTGGCGGCCAGGTCGATCAGTGTAACTCGGTGGTGGATGAAACGGAAGTTGCTCCATCCCCTGATCTGGCGGATGGGATAGGCGATGTGGCGAGTCTCGATGCCGCCGGTGGCCACCTCGTGAAGGAATGGAGTGAAGAGAAAAAAGTTCTCGCGGCTGACCAGGGTGACATCCACGTTGTTCTCTCCGCCAATAGCCCTTTTGAGACGGAGCGCGGTATAGACTCCGCCAAACCCGCCGCCTAATATCAGGATGTGGACCCTCTTACCGGGTCCGGCGGCAAGCGAAGGCCGATGGTAAGCAAGCAACTCAGTGGCCATGGCCCCGGCCAGCGGCAACAGCGCGCCGGGCGAAAGCGACAGCTTCATGAGCCGCCCATATGAGTAGCTGCCCGTGAACAGCCCCCACAGGACCCGACTGCTGCGACGCTTTGGTCTCCTCTGTTCCGCCCCGATGAGGCGAGCATAGGCCAGGAAGAAGGTCCTGGAATTCTTGGTGTTGCGGTGAACACTGAATAGCAGTCTGCCCCAGGAGTTGTCTCGCTCTATGGCGCGGCAGAAGGGGAGGTAGCTCTTGCCGAGGTCGTCCGAGCCAATGCCGTGGAAGACGGCGGCGCGGGCCGCCTCCCGCGCGGTGAGCAGGGCTGATCCGATGCCATCCTTGTAAAGGTGGGTAACACACGCATCTCCGATAGCGACGAAGCCGTCGGCGACCGGATTACGGGCTGGGCCCACCGCAATCAGAGGTTCGCAGCCGCAGGCCTGCTGGTACGGCCAGGGTAACAGCCGCTTCACCAGATCGGCGTTGAGAAACTCCCCCACGCTGGGCGGTGTGGCGCCCAGACCAAGCAGGGACACATTGACAAAACTGCCCTTGGGGGCAAGGGTGCCAAAGGCCAGACTTGACCCCGGGAAAAGGCAGACCCGTACCCGGTTACCAAAGGCTGCAGCTATGTCCTCTGGCCGGGCATGAAGCTCATCCTGGGCCATTCGCCGCGCCCTGGGGGGAGTGTAGCGCGCGCCTTCCACTTCAACGCCCAGGGCGTTCACGCCGCCGGCCAGCGCCACAAGGTCGTAGGGATACTCCTGCCCCTCGCAGCTAATCCTGGGAGATGGGGAAAGGTGTATGGCCGTTACCCTCCTGGATATGACTCTGGCCCCGCTCGCTTTGGCCCGCTCCAGGAGGAAATTGTCCAGACTGGCCTCTACCCCCACGGGGAACCGCAGCGGGCCGCCGCCGCGGTAGACGCTGTAAATGGGTGACTGCGGATCGGGGTTCTGCACATCTATCACCCCGTAGGGACTATGAAGGCTGTATCCCGTGATCTGGCTTTGCACCACCGCCGAAGGGAGATCGAGGGCCAGTTCCTTAAGGTTCTGTACCAGAGAGGCCGATAGTATCCCGGCGCAGCGGTTGCAGCCTCTGGGGCCGGGTACGGCGAAAGAACGAGGCTCGTAAATATCTATCTTGGCGTCGACGCCCCGGCTCTGGCCATACCGAAAGAGGTAGAGCGCGAAGAAGCTCCCGGCCGGCCCGCCTCCGACGACAGCTACTCTGGACGCTGAGACCAGCTTTTTGGTAGCCACTGTGCAGGCTCCTTTCTTTCGCATCCTACTTGCGTCTTCTCCCACAGGACGCTGAAAAGGGTGTAAAGATTATAGCCATTGGCGACCCGGGAGTAAACTGCCATCTGTCCCGGATGGCGACAGATAGGTGGGCTGCCTGTTGCAGCGCCCGTCAGAAAGTGCTATAACAGTTCATCTCTGCCGAAGGAGGCGCAATGGACACTGCCAACACGGCTATCGACTGGGACCGGGAGCACATACTACATCCCCTATATAGAGTTGGCGAGAACAACGGCGTCGTCATCGACGAAGGCCGCGGGGCGGTATTGCGCGACAGGAACGGGAAAGAATACCTTGACTTCCGCGCCCAACTGGCCTGCGTCAATCTGGGCTACGGACGCCGGGAGATCGTCGACGCCATAGCCGAGCAGATGAACAAGCTACCGTACACTACCATCTTCCACGGCTTCTCCAACTCCACTGTGATCGAGTGCGCCCAGCGGCTCGCCGGCATGACGCCCGCCGGACTTGCCCATTTCGTATTCACCTCCGGCGGGTCGGAGACCATAGAGTCGGCCTTCAAGATCGCCCGATCCTACTGGCATTTCAAAGGCAAAGCCAAATACAAGATAATTAGCCTGTATGATTCCTATCACGGCATGACCCTCGGCGCCCTGGCCGCGACTGGGATGGGGAATGGCAACGCCTGGAGCGGCGCCGGCCCGCTGCCCGGCGGGTTCATCCACATACCCTCCTACGACTGCTACCACTGCGCCTTCGGCAAGGCGTTCCCCGGCTGTGATATTCAATGCGCCCGGTTCCTCGGGGCGACCATTGCCAAAGAGGGGCCGGACAGCGTCGCCGCCTTCATCGCCGAGCCGCTGCTGGGGGTAAGCGGCATGATACCGCCGCCTCCGGAGTACTGGCCTCTGGTAAGGAAGATATGCAGTGAGCACAAAGTGCTGCTGATTGCCGATGAGGTCATGACCGGCTTCGGTCGGACGGGAAAGCCCTTCGCCGTAGAACACTGGGGCATCACGCCCGACATACTGGCGATGGCCAAGGGCATCACCAGCGCCTACCTGCCCTTCGGGGCTGCGGCTTTCAATGACGAGATCTTCAACGGCCTCAAGGGGAACGTGATGCTGGGTCTTACGTATAGCGGCCACCCTGCCTGCGCCGCCGCCGCTCTCAAGACGATGGAAATTTATGTCAAAGAGGGAGTCGCTGAGAACGCGGCCCGGGTGGGCAGACACATGCTGGACCGTCTGAATGGGGAGTTCAACGGCCTGCCCTGCGTGGACAATGTGGGCGGCATAGGGCTGATGCTCGGCATGAACATAGTGAGAAGCAAGACAGCGCGAACACCATTTCCGCCTGCGGTGACGGCGGAAGTGGAGAAGCGGGCTATGGAGAACGGACTGCTGGTCCGCTGCATGAACGCGGCCACGACTCCGGGCAGCCGGGTGGCCCTCACGCCGCCCCTCACTATCACCCTCGCGGAGGCTGACAGGGCGTTGGATATCCTCAAACCCATTCTCGCCGGCCTGAAAGCCGCCTGACCGGTAGATCCCAGGCGGCGCGTTCCGGGCCGATGGCGTGGCGCCGCGGGATCAGGCTGCCGGTACCTTCCTTATCTGGGGTGGTGACGTGATGCCGCCGGAGAAGACTATGCCGAGGGCTTGCTGGACCGTCAGGTCGGTGTCGTGTATGTCTGTCATGGGCAGTATGACCATTGCTCCCGAGGTGGGCGTAGGCGTTGTGGGGATGTAAATGATGCCGAGGACCATGCCTGTTTCGTCCGATGTTGTGCCTGTGAGAAACCCCAGGGTCCACACACCCTGACGCGGGTACTCTATCAGCACAACGCGCTTGAACCCCTGTCTCGCCTCGCCCGAAAAGGACTCGATGAGCTGTTTGGAGGCATTGTAGATAGTGTTGACCAGGGGTATGCGAAGCAGGGCGCCCTGCCCGGCCCGGATAATAGCCCGTCCAACGAAATTGCTCGCCACAAGGCCGGCCAGGTACACCAGAAGCAAGAGCAAGAGAATACCCAGGCCCGGTATGGTCTTACCCAGGACGCGTTGGGCCAGCGGGTCGAATAACCCGTCGAGGAACCTGAAGGTGAAACTCAGCACCCAATAGGTTATGCCCACCGGGACCAGGAGCAGTAGTCCGGCCGTGAGACTGCGTCTCAGGTGGCGCAGGAACGGCGACCAAACGCGGCGTGAAGCGGGTTGGCCCATGTTTGCCTCCTTCCGGTAAGATACGCAGAGAGATGTCCATGGGGTCTGACTCGCCTGTTTACCGGAGTAGAGTTCTTGGGGCCTGCCCCGGCGGCCAGACGGATAGCGTGCCCAGCATCCCAGCCGCTCATCACCGTCCGATGTCTGCGTGGATGGGACGCTGCTTTCAATGTAGCAGAAAAAGGCCTGAAAGCCCACCGTGCGGCGCTTGGCGACCTCACCCCCGTTCCCCCTCTCCGATTCGGAGAGGGGGCCAGTCCGATGACGTCCCTAGGTTGGACGCATCGAGACTCTGTAACACTCTCGAACGAGGACAGGGTTCCGCCTGAGACCAGCGCTTCAGTCTGCAGGTCGTCCCGATTAATCGGGACTAACCCGGCCTCCGGCCACTGGGACCTACGGGCGCCGATCGCTAATTCTGAGTTCCGTACCCTCAAAATCCAGCATCACAATCAAATCTCGCTGAAGGAGCGGTCACATCACCAAATCCCGATGAATCGGGATGAGCCGAGCGAAGCGAGTCCTGAGCCAGTCGAAGGATCTCCGAAGGGGAGATTAAGAGGGACTTGGTAAATTCCCCTTGCGTCCCTCTTTAAGAAAGGGGGAGAACCCGCCCAAGCCCGCTGCCTTTCTTTGAAATCTTTGATGTTGCTGCCGGAGTTTGGTGGCGGGTCACGGACCCGTACCCATATTGACAGCTCCTCTAAACTATCGTAGCATAGGGCCACTTAACCGCCATTGGAGACTAACGCTATCTCTCAGAAAGGAAATGCCAAATGGAAAGACAAGCTGAACGACGCCGGGAAACGGAACCTGTTATGTTCTCCAGGCTTCTGGAGGAGCGCTACAAGTGGCAGCAGTCAGAGGTGGACAGGGTCGCTGCTTTGCCCCGGGTGGTCAAGTATGACTCGGAGCCCTGGGTGCAGAACGCCCAGGCCCATGTCAAGTATTGGACGACTACCCTGTTGCCCAAGCGGCTCGAAAAAGCGCCGATCTACACCTTCTCCCTCCTTCAGCAACTGGTGGCGCCGGGGAACAAGTCCGGGAAGCACCGCCACTATTTCGAGGCTATCTTCTATATCCTGGAGGGGGAAGGCTACGAGATCCACGACAACGTCAAGTATCCCTGGGAGGCCGGCGACGTCATGTGCGTGCCTACCTATTGCATCCATCAGCACTTCTGCACGAACAAGGATAGCTGGGCCCGCTTCCTCTTCTCGACGCCTACTACCTTCGACTTCGCCGGTATCGGCAAGACCGAGCAGATAGAACTGCACCCCCAGTACCGTTACCCCGAAGATGCCAAGCTTATCCGCAACGCCAAGGGGGACGTGATCGGTTACGAGACCAAGGACGGGACGAAGTTCGTTCCGGGCGCCGACGGGGATTTTCAAAAGACGATGGATTCGAAAAAGGGCGTAGTGTCGCCCGACAAGCCGCGCAATGTCTACGACGAGTATCTCAAAGAGATGGCGGACCAGAACCGGTGGCGCGAGGGCATCCCCCACGTGGTGAAGGGCAAGGACTGCCCCTGGGAGGAAACCCGGATGGGCAAGATAAAGTACCTCATCAGCCCCTACCGCCCGTCGCCCCTCCTGGTCTACGATTGCTTTATTCAGGAGTTGCCGCCCGGCGGCAAGTCGGGCGTACATCGCCACATCAGCGAAGAGGCGCACCAAATACTCAGCGGCAAGGGCTACGACATCCAGGACGGCAAACGCTACGATTGGGATACCAACGACGTGGTCTTTATACCGGTGAATACCGTCCACCAGCACCTCAACGCCGACCCCAAGAAGCCGGCCACCTTCGTCGCCTTCCAGTCACGGCTGTACAAGTACTTCGGCCACGGGGGCTTCGAGCACATAGAGGACGCGCCGAAATAGGGGTAGGAGGCAAGGGGTGGGAACGTAAGGGCACGGCATGCCGTGCCCTATCAGAATCAAGAAAGGGGCGGTCCCGGTGCACCGGGCCGCCCCTCTTCGCGCCGGGGGGCGCGCCACCCTTTTATTGCCCGTCTTTTGCTAGAACGTCCCCTTATCGGCGCCGTACATACGATAGGCTTCCCTCTTACCCCTCCGCAAAGGGGGGTAAGAGGGAATTTGTTTTTCCTGTAGCACTACCGGGTCAGCAATCTTTCTTATGCTCCGGCTTTTGGACGGGGCGTGCGGACCTGGAAGGTTTGGAGTTCTTCGTGTCCCCCGGGATGCCTCTTGGGGAGAGAAGCTGCCCCAGATACTGGCGGCCAGCGGTTACCTCCCGTATCGCCTGCACCAGTTCGCTGGCATGGGAACCTTTGACCACGTAGCCCCTGGCCCCGGCCTTGAGCGCCTCCGCTACGTACTCTGCTGCCCGGTACATGGAGAACATGATCACTACGGTCTTAGGCGACACCTCCCTGACCCGCTTGGCAAGCGCGATGCCGGACATGTCGGCCATCTCGAGGTCGGTTACAAGGACGTCGGGCGCCAGTTCTTTCACCAGTTCTAACGCTTCTTGGCCGCTTGAAGCTTCCCCGGTTAACTGAAAGTCAGGCTCTTGTTCCAGCAACGCCCTGGCTCCCCGCCTCACGATCGCGGAGTCATCGGCCAGCACAATTGTAACCATATTTGACCGTTCACTGCTTTCTTCCGGGGCGGAGTTTCCGCTGGCTCAAATCTGCTTCGTCTGCGACCATCATGGTGGCCGCCCCTGTAGCTCGCCGGTCACTCCGAGTTTGTCAACACCCCACTCCGCCGGGGTTCTTCTGGCACGGCGTCAGGGCGTCGATCCATCCCTGCACCTCCGCCGATAGCTTGTCAGTCCCGGAAAGGGTAACCGTATCCTGGACCCAGCCGTCGTACATGTTGGGCAGGGGCTTCAGGCCCTGGCCCCCCGTGCCGTCGGTAGCTCCTGCTCCGGCACTACTATTTGACAACAGGACGCGCCCCACTACCGCCGCGTCAGCGGCATTCCCATCTTCGTTGGGGTCAGCATCGATTATGGTCAGGGCGTTGGAATGCTGATTGGTCACATAGAGGTAGTAGCCGCCGCCCTTCTTTGCCCCCCAGTGCGCTCCATGGGTCCCGGCCGGAGTCGGCAGGTACTTCACCACCGTATCCGTAGCCGTATCTATAATGGCCACATGGTCAGCCGAACTGGTGGGTGCGCGGGGTACCGTGGTCAGGGATAGCACCGCCACACCCACGAACCTTCCGTCCGGGCTGACCGGGGGCTGGATCGGCACCTGAAGCGTATCGAAGATGCCGAACTGAGACCCTTGCAGCCCGTTTGGCGTAAACGTCACTGGTATGTTCTTGACCAGCTTCATGAGGTTGAGGTCCACCACGGTGACCTGGCCGCTGGCCAGGCTGGTGACATATGCCTTGCTGTTGCCCTTGATGCCGGAGGCTATGGGCAGCAGCAGGGCGGATTCCAGCCCCTGGGGCAGGTGCCTGATCTCCTTCAGCACCTGCCCCGTGGAGGCGTCCATTATGGAGATGGAGCCGGCTATGCCCAGGCCCTTGAACACATTGGGAACGACGATTTTTTTGCCATCCGAGCTGATCCAATGCCCGTGGGGGTGGTTGTGCCCCGCGCCTGTCGGGCTGCGGCTGATCACCGAAAGCCCGCCCGCCGAGTCCCGCATCTTGACCAGATCGTTCCCCGCGCTGAGCGGGGTAGTCAGTACGCCGAACTGGGCTGAGCCTTCGTCCGGTATGGTGACGATGTGCGTCGGCGCTTCGCCGATGTCAACAGTATCAAGGATTTTACCAGTGGCCCGGTCTATCTTGTTGATCGCCCTGCCGAACCAGTTGCCGTTGTATACCGTGCTCAGGCTCTCGTTGGCCCACATATTGTGGGGGTTGTTCCACTTGCCCTGGGCGCCCGGATCCAGCCCGTTGATCTCTCGTTTAATAGTAAAGGTTGAGGCGTCGAGCACTGTGATGCTCCCTGGCTTGGCTACCCCGGAGCCATCCGCCTGCCCCGGTACGCGCTCGAACTGGGAGTCAACCCAGACCTCGCCCACACCAGGTATGGCGGGCCGGAACTCATCTGCCGCGCCGAAAATTTGCCACTTCGCTGATTTATCCGCGTCCGTAGCAGCGACAGTGGTCAAAACACTGAGGACGGTAGTTGCCGGCAACGAGTCCGCCCCCAGGTGTCCGATGAAAGGCAACTCGGCCTTCGGCACCGGCGGTATGTTTCCCGCGGCATCCTTCACCGCCACCACTCCGGTCATATAGGGGTGCACCTTGCACCCGAAAAGGTAAACGCCGGGGACGTCGAACTTCACGGTGACCTTGCCATTGATGGAAGCATCCTGGTCCGACCCAACCTTGGAAGCCGGCGGGCGCAATAGCAGGGTCACCGTATGCCTGGTGCCGGTGAACTGGCCCACACGGAAGTCCACCTCAACGCTGTCCCCCATGCTCACCACAGATAACGGCGTCCCTGTCTTGGCGCTGCGGAACCAGTTACCGGGGTCATCGGTGAGGTACATCGTGTCAGCCGTGGGCGGCAGCACGCCGGACACGCCTCCCCCGGTGAGGCCGGCCTCGCCAAACAGGCTTGACAGTACGGGAGGCCCTGCCCAGTAACCGCCTGACCCGGCCGGATAGAAAACCCCTGCGCTGCTCAGGAACAATAGACCCACCACCAGGACAAGGCTCAAGACCCCTCCATGTGACCAACTGTGTTTCACGAGAACTCCTTTCTACGATCCCACTGTGCTACTCGTCGTTAACCCAACATTAACGTCAGACATACCTCCATTGACCATATATTAACCTACAAGTGAAGAAAGATTACCACAGGGGCGGAATGTTGTCAAACAGCTCCGGAGGGTAGCTGTCGGGCCTTCGCCGAGCCGGGTGAGTGAAAGGTATCCCCAGATGCTTTGCTCCGCTTCAGCCTGTAGGGTGGGTGTAGCCCCGATGAAATCGAGGCGAAACCCACCACCCTTTCTGCCAAAATGTCCCGACTTGTCGGGATTCGCTTCAACCGCCCTACGTTTCCACTTTTCCAATAGCGTTCTGCAATAATACAAAGACCCTGACGACGTTCCCTATGCGTATTTACATACCTGTCCCTGCGTAGTAGAATACTTCTCAGTTAGCGCTCCGACTGGCGCGGCCTGCTGATGGGGTTCACCTTTCCGACGTCTTCAGGGCACGCCCCACGCACCTGTCCCATTCCCCTAGAGAGGAGCCCGAGCAACTGTGAAGACCTTCAACAAACGGGGCGACCAGGGCGAGACCAGTCTTCTCTTCGGCTCCCGGGTCCCCAAGAGCGACCTCCGTTGCGAAGCCTATGGCACCATCGACGAGGCGGTCTCGGCGCTGGGGCTGGCCCGCAACTGGGTGACCCCCCGCGTCAAGCCCATCCTGCTGGCTCTCGGTCAGGAACTCTTCACCGTTGGCGCTGAGATGGCGACCCCGGCGGAGGAGTACTCCAAACTGGCCCAGCGCTTCGGCGTGATTACCTCTGCCATGGTGTCCAGGCTGGAGCAGCTCATCGAAGAATTCGAACGCGAGATAGAGATGCCAAAGGCATTCATCATCCCCGGCGGCTGCGTGGGCTCCGCTTCCCTGGACGTGGCCCGCACCATAGTGCGCCGCGCCGAACGGCGGGCCGTGGAGCTGAGGCAGTCCGGGATGTTGCCCAACGACGAGGTCACAAGGTACCTGAATCGGCTGGCCGACCTGATCTTTACTCTTGCCCGCTATGAAGACAGGGTGTGCCTTGTCGGCGGTCCGGTCCGCCATGTCCGTGCTGCTGACTCCAAGCAGGGAGCGGACTCCGATGTTTCACTCGGACAAGGAGGAAAGGAATGACCCAGCGCCACGACGACATAGCCCAGAAAGTGGCGGAACTGCACAGGCTCCAGGAGGACATCAAGCTGGGCGGCGGCAAGGAGAAGATAGAGAAGCAGCACCAGACGCCGGGGCGCCTTACTGCCCGGGAGCGGATGGGCAGCTTCTTCGACCCGGGCACGTTTGTCGAGATGGACATGTTCGCAAGGCCGCTGGGCCGGGAGTTCGGCATGGACAAGGTCCAGGCCCCCGCCGACGGCGTCATTATCGGCTATGGCAAGGTAAACGGCCGCCAGGCGGCTGCCTTCGCCCAGGACTATACCGTCATCACCGGCACCATGGGCGAGATGCATGGCAAGAAGATCGCCAAGATAACGGAGATGGCCGGGCAATGGGGCATACCCATTGTTGGCTTCCACGAGTCGGCGGGGGCCAGGCTCCAGGAGTTCCTGGCGGTATCCCGCGAGTACGGCAACCTGTTCTATTTGAATTCCATATATTCCGGAGTGGTGCCGCAGATCTCGGGCATGCTGGGGGTGGTGGCCGGCGGCCAGACCTACTCACCGGGCCTAACGGACTTTATCTTCATGACCCAGGATGGCGCCGCTTTCATCGCCGGGCCGCCCCTGGTAGAGTCCGTCATCGGCGAGAAGATAAGCGTGGAGGACCTGGGAGGCGCCAGGATGCATGCCTCGACTAGCGGCGTCTGCCACGTGGTGGCCAGGGATGACCAGGCCGCCGTTGACCAGATGAAAGAGCTGTTGGGCTATTTGCCGCAGAATTGCCGGGAGAAACCGCCGCGGCTGGCCGGCAACGACGACCCCCGGCGCACCAGCCAGCACCTGCTGCACGTGGTCGGCGGCGGGCCGCGGGCGCCCTACGACATGCACCAGGTTATCAAGGAGATTGTGGACAACGGCAAGTTCTTCGAGATCCACAAGGACTTCGCCAAGAGCATGGTGGTGGGCTTTGGCCGGCTGGACGGCTATTCAGTGGGATTCATAGCCAACAACCCTCTCCATATGGCCGGCGCCATCACCACCAAAGCGGCAGAAAAGGCGGCCCGCTTCATCCGCTTCTGCGACGCCTTCAACATCCCGATTGTCTACTTTGTAGCCAGCCCCGCCTACCTCGTCGGCTCCCAGCAGGAGAAGGAGGGCATGATCTACCGAGGCGCCTCCCTCCTCTATGCCACCTCCGAGGCAACTGTGCCCAAGATCACGCTGATAATCGGCAAGGCATTTGCCGGGGCCTACATCGCCATGGGGTCCAAGTACCTGCGCTCGGACGTGGTCTACGCCTGGCCGTCGGCGGAGATCGGCCTGGTGGCCGCCGAGGGCACGGTGAACGTCATCTACCGCAAGGAGATCGCCGCCGCCGCCAACCCGGAGGAGGAGAGAAAGAAGCGGGAGGAGCAGTTCCGCAACACCTACATGAGCGTTTACTATCCTGCCTCCTACCAGCACATCGATAACATCATCGATCCGGCCCAGACGCGTCCGGTGCTTATCCAGACCCTGGAAGCCCTCCAGAACAAGAAGCAGGAACTGCCGTGGCGGAAACACGGCAATATGCCGCTATGAGAAGTGAGAGGAGAGAGGCGAGAGATGGGGAACGAGAGGCCAGAGGCAAGAACGGGGGGGGCGAGACCTAACCCCCCGACCCCCTTCCCGATGCGGGAAGGGGGTGAGGCAGGTTTGGTCGTTCGGATTTGGGTCTTGTTTGGGGTTTAGGGCTTAGGATTTCGAATTTGGTCGCACGGCAATTGGGCTGTGCGGCCTGAGGGAGGGTTCCGATGCGTCTGAAGGATAAGGTTGCCCTGGTCACGGGAGGCGCTTCCGGGATCGGCCGCGCTATCTGCCTCACTTTCGCCCGCGAGGGGGCGCGGATCGCCGTGGTGGATATGAACCTCAAAGGGGCGGAGGAGGTGGCCGCAGAGGTCCGCGCCCAGGGCTCGGACGCAACGGCTGTCCAGTGTGACGTATCCAAGCTCAATGAGGCGGAGGCGGTGGTGAGAGAGGTTGCCAGGCGCTTTCGCCGGATAGACATCCTGGTGAATGACGCCGGGTATTGGAGCAACAAGCGATTCCTGGACCTGCCCGCAGAGGAGTGGGACAAGATCGTGCATATCTGCTACTTCGGCGTGCTGAACTTCTGCAAGGCGGTGCTGCCGCTTATGATCGAGCAGCGCGGCGGCAAGGTAGTAAGCATCAGCTCCCGTACCGCCCAGGTGGGCAATGTATATAATCCGGTATATGCTGGCGCCAAGGCCGCCATAGACGCCTTCAGCAAGTCCATCGCCAAAGACATGGGGCCATACAACATCACCGTCAATTGCGTCGCCCCCGGTCTCACGGAGACCCCTGGCACCGTGGGAAGCTTTCTCATGCGCGACATCCCCGAGACCCTCAAGGACTACCCTCTGGGCAGACTGGGAGTCGCCCAGGACGTAGCTAACGCCGCCCTCTTCCTTGCCTCGGACGAGGCCAGTTTCGTCAGCGGGGTTGTTCTCAACGTGGCCGGCGGCGGCACAGGCCGCTAAGAATCCGTGCCACCTGAATCCGCCGTCGGAAGCTCTGCTTCGACAAGAGGCGCTGAAGCTGTCAGCGTATCAAGATGTCGCGCCAACCAGATGCGAAAACCTTCGAACGACTACTACCAGCAGATAAGCAAGGAAACCGACAGGGTCCCGGGCAACCCGTGGATAGTGTGCAGCCTGTGGCTGGCCCAATATTACATCGCCCGCTCCCAGGATAAGGAGACGCTGCGGGACGCCATCAAGATGCTGGACTGGGTCGCCTCGCGGGCGCTGAAGTCCGGGGTGCTGGCGGAACAGTTGGACCCGTACACGGGCGACCTGGTCTCGGCGTCCCCGCTATCCTGGAGCCACGCTACCTACATCATGGCCGTCATGGAGTGCGTCAACAAGATCAAGGGCATAGGGCCTTGCCCAACTTGCGGCAAGGCCCTGGGCTAGGGATTGGCGCCTGATGCATAGCTAGAGGAGATAAAACGTGGTCTATTTGCTGGCAGTCCTGGCGGGCCTAGCCGACGTCGTGGGCGGCCTTTTGCCGTTCTACTCCCGGACCAGGAACATCAACATGCGCTACATCCTGGCCTTTGCCGCCGGCACCGTCATCGCCGCCGCCTTCTTTGAACTGCTGCCCGAGGCCAACGTGGAGAAGAACTGGCTTATGCTGGGGCTGGGCTTCTTCGTGTATTACCTTATAGAAAAGGGTCTGGAGCTCCATGCCTGCGGCGAGACCGAATGCGAGGCTAGGGGCATAAGCTGGATAACGGTCCTCGGCATGGCCTCCGACAACATCATCGATGGGCTGGGCATAGGCGTGGGTTTTGCCATCAACTCGGTCCTGGGAGTGCTCATCACCGTGGCCGTCATTGTCCACGAGGTCCCCCAGGGGATGGCTACCACCCTCATAATGAAAGATGCAGGGTACAAGCTGAACCGCATACTCCCTATGCTGATCTTTGCGGGAGTCATGTACCCCATAGGGACGGCAGTGTCCGGCTTCGTCCCCGACCGTTTCCGGGAAATGGCCATAGCCTTCGTGGCCGGCGTATTCATCTACGTTGGTGCGGCTGCGCTGCTGGGGGAGGCCCACAAGAGGTTCAACCTGAAAGTAGTGTTCACGTTCGTCCTCGGCTCGCTGGTGGCCCTGGGGCTTCGGCTCCTGGAGTAGGGGGGGGGGGGGCGGTTGCGCAACAAGTTGGCACACTGTCGATACCTCGCGATCCAAAGGGACGCCGGGGCCTGTCCAACCGGCGACAACGTGTTAAGCTGGACGTTAGTGGCTGTGTCTGACGCGCTTCTGGCCGTGGCGTAATTTTGAACCCCCGGAGCAGTCAACGCATTGGCCGCGAAGCAGGATATCGTGTTCCTCCAGGGCGTATCCCCCGGGCAGCATGTTAGATAGGTCGTCCGGGCAACCGTGGACCTCGAACATCCTGTCGCAGGTGCTGCAAAGGAAGTGGTGGTGGTGACACCCCGGCGTTACTTCCCAGCGCGACGATTGTCCTGCCAGGTCAACCCGGACTATCTGCCCCTCGCCCTGAAGAGACTTCAAGTTTCGATAGACTGTGGCTATCCCCAGCCGGGCGACTTCATTCTGGGCTGTCTCGAGGATCTCATCGATCGATAGGGGCCTCGCCGCGTCGACCAGCGCCCGGCGGATGGCATCTCGTTGGCGGGTATCTCTCATGACATGCATGCCTGCTTTCTCTTCAATGATAGGCCATACCCATTTTAGCACTGACGCACTATGTTAGCACGGGGTCAGGCATTAGAGATTATCTCAAAAAGGCCAGCGCTACACTCGCGTGCTAGAGCAGAGCACTGGCCGGTATCTGCCCCTGTAGGGCAGGTTTCCTAACCTGCCAGCGCAGTCGGGTTGGGAAACCCGACCTACGGCATTTTGAGATAG
>JACQTY010000030.1 GCA_016210545.1 Chloroflexota bacterium | reverse complement strand
GGGTTAGGTAACCCAATAAACTCAACAAACCCAACAGACTCAATGGACTCAACAAACCCAACGAACTTGCATCTCTGGCCTTCAGATAGTAAAATGCACCATATAACCAGTTCAACCAGGAAGGAAACAGAACATCGTGCAGATAGCTAAGGCGACACAACCACTGGCAATCATGAAAGAAGTTGTATCCCACCGCCACGAGTACGCCCGCGAGTGGAAAGACCGCACCGGCGGCAAGGTGCTCGGCTACTTCTGCACCTATGTCCCCGAGGAGCTGGCCTACGCCGCAGGTATATTGCCCGTACGTATCCTGGGCAGCCATGAGCCCCAGGATGTCACCGAGCCGTACCTCTACAGCATGTACTGCCCCTTCTGCCGCGACTGCCTGGCCCAGGGTCTGCTGGGCAAGTATGATTACGTGGACGGCGTAGCTATGGCCCGCACCTGCGTCCACATCTACCAGGCTTTCGATAGCTGGCAGCGCCACCTCCCCGTCTCCTACAGTTATTTCCTGTCCATGCCCGCCCGGCTCACCATCCCCGGCGCCCATCCGTTTCTGGTCGAGGAGTTGAAACGCTTCAAGGCGTCCCTGCAGACGTGGACCGGCAAGCAGACCACTGCCGAAGACCTCGGCAAAGCGATTGACGTATACAACACCAACCGCCGCCTGCTGACAAAGGTCTACGAGTTGCGCAAGGCGGACAACCCGCCGGTCTCAGGGTCCGAAGTGATGGAAATGGTCCTGGCCTCCATGTTGATGGACAAGGCCGAGCACAACAGACTGCTGGTGGAGTTCCTCGCCCGCACACCGGCAAGCTCGCCGAATAATGCGCCCGCCGCCGGGGTGCGTATCATGATCATAGGCATGGAGGACGACGACGTCGAGGTGCTGCGTCTGGTGGAGAAGACCGGCGCCAGTGTAGTCACAGACGAGCACTGTACCGGCACCCGCTACTTCTGGAAGGAGATCGCTTTCCCCTCTACCTCAACGGGCGGAGGAGATTTCCCGGACAGCTTGCTCGGCGCCATCGCCTCTCGCTACCTGGAAAAGCCGCCGTGCCCGCAGAAGGACGTGGTGGAGAGGCGCCGCCTTGACCACATGTTAAGGCTGGCCCTGGAGTACCGGGTGCAAGGGGCGCTGCTCATCCATCAGAAGTTCTGCGATGCCCACCAGTGGGACATACCTGCAATCGTGAAGCTACTGAAGGAGCACAACATACCCACCCTCAGCCTGGAGATGGACGTGACCACACCGCACGGGCAGATATCCACCCGGCTGGAGGCATTCGTCGAGATGTTGCAGATGGAAGCTTGAGATTACCGAGGCGTTGACGGGAGAAGAACGTAGAGTGGGTGAAGCGAAGCGAAGCGAAACCCACCATTTGGACGGGTGGTGGGTTACGCCTCGATTTCATCGGGTCTCCACCCACCCTACAGGGTGCAAGAGTTACTAATGGTCTCATAATAGTCTGAAGCCAAATGACCTTTGTGCTGAGGCCAGCAAGACCATACTAATATAAGACGATTAGTAATGGAGGTTGTGCTGTGGACTACCCTACCCGGCCCCTGGAGTCATGGAACGAGGCCGCTGAGCTTCGCAAGCAGATATACCAGGACATCACGCAGGCCAAAGAGAAAGGCAAGGTCCTGGTGGCTGGCGGCACCGCCGTCCCCTATGAGCTGATGGGCGGCTTCGGCGACTTCGAGCTTGTCGCCGGCGAGACCTGGGGCGGCAACCTGGCGGCGGACGACGCTGTCTCTACGCGATGCCTGGAGGCGCTGGAGGCCCACGGCTATGGCAAGGAAGGCTGCGGCTACTACCGACTTTTCCTGGGGTCCATGTTCCTCAACTACGGCCCGTTCGGCGCTTTCCCCCGGCCCGACATAGTGGTGCAGATAAACGCCTGCGATTCTCAGGGCAAGGCCGCCCAAATAGTCAGTGAACGCTACGGCATACCGGGCTTCTGTTTCGATATCCCGCTGACCACCTTCATGGAGCTGTCGTCCCGGCCCGACTACGTGGAATTCATGGCCTCCCAGTACTCCGATTTCATAACATGGGCGGAAAAGGCCCTGGGCCGCAGGTTCGATGACGGCCGGTTCATAGAGACTGTCTACAATGCCACTCGCACTTTGAACCTGTGGGGACAGATCGTCAGCCTCAACAAGACGATACCCGCCCCACTGGACGAACGCCACCTGTTCACGCTGTTCACGCCGATGCTCCTGGGCAGGCACAAGCTGGAGGTGGTCAGGTTCCACGAAAGGCTGCTGGCCGAGGTGCAGGGCAGGGTGAGGGATGGCGTGTCGGCGCTGGGGGTCGAGAAGATGCGCTTGCTCCACGAGGGGCAGCCGCCGTGGTATGCCCTGAACCTGCTGCGCTATCCTGCCAAGTACGGTGCGGTTGTCGTTGGCTCCTTCTACACCTTCTGTATCGCCCTGACGCCGTTTGCCGTGGAAAATGGACGCTGGCAGCCGTTGCCTTCCCCCAGGGAAAACGGCGTTGTCCTCAAGTCCCGGGACGATGCGGTGCGCTTCCTGGCCCGCTGGTACCTGGAGGCCCAGTTCTTCAAACGCCTGCTGCACGTCCCCGGCAAGCTGGACGTGGTGCCGTCGCTGGCCCGGGACTGGGGGGCCAAAGGGGTCATCATCCACCTCAACCGCGGCTGCCCCGGCTACACCATCGGCAATATGGAGCTGAAGACGATCCTTCAGGAGCAGGGCATCGCCGCAGTGACCTACGAGGGCAGCATGGCCGACCGCCGCGAGTTCTCATCCACCCAGGTCAACGACCGCTTCGACGCTTTCTTCGAGAGCCTGGGGCTGCGTAGGGGCGATTCGTGAATCGCCCCTACGTTAATCGGTCAATTATTGTTTCCCACTTATTCTTGAAGGACTTTACCCCCACATCCCCACCGCCGCCATCGCCGCGCCGGAGGCCACGGGTATGGAAAGGTTGTCGTTGACGGGGAGGGGCAGGGCATGGAGCGCGACAGCGACGACAGCTCCAACGACGGGGATGACAGGCGGCAGGCCGAACAGGTAGCTGTTCAAGGCCCAGCCCGCTGCCAGCGATGGTATCAGGAAGGCCAGGTGCCCCTCTACTGTCTTGCCCTTCCACCACCATCTCCCCCACGGCCCGATCAGCCCGCTCAGCGGATCGCCCACGGCCAGAAAGGCCATGGCCATTATGGCGATGTCACGCTCAAAGACAAGAAAGCAGATAAGGATGGCCACCATAACGTACGTTACGCCGGTCAGACGGGAGACCTCGTTGCCGCGGAGAAGCCGGACACAGTAGCGGAAGAACCAGCGGTTGACCTTCCTGTCGGCGAAGCGGGCCGACTCAAAAGCCATGAACAGGCCAGTAACCATGGCCATTCCGATGAGGAAGACCTTGGAAGGAACAAACAACGAAACCGCGGGGGCCACAGCGACGCCGAACATGTGGAAGACGCTGCGGGGCAGCTTGCCGATTATCCCCCTGAACACCAGTCGCCTCGAGGTGGAGGGCCTATCTACTGGTCGGCCTTTCATACTTGGCCCTGCCCTCCAGGTAGGCGTCGCCGCCATAGATATCGTTTACGACGGTCACCGGCAGGTCTTCGACTTCCAGCCTGACGATCGCCTCGGGGCCGAGGTCGGCATAGGCCACGGGATCCACCTTCTTGACGCACCGGGCGATAAGGGCGCCGGCGCCGCCCGTCGCCGCCAGGTAGACAGCGCGGTACTTCTTTAGAGCGTCCTTCACTTCCTGGGAACGGGAGCCTTTGCCTATCATTGCCCGCAGCCCCACGGCCAGGAGGCGAGGGGTATAGCCATCCATGCGGCCGCTGGTGGTCGGCCCGGCAGAGCCGATGACCCGCCCCGGCGGCGCCGGCGACGGCCCAACGTAGTAGATGGTCTGGCCCCCAGGAGCAAAGGGCAGCTTCTCGCCCTTTTCCAGGGCAGCAATGAGTCGCTTGTGGGCGGCGTCGCGGGCGGTGTAGACGACGCCGGTGATGAGCGCCTGGTCACCGGCGCGAAGCTTAGCTATGGTAGCCTCATCTATTGGTGATCTAATACGAAGCACTTCATTCAAACCGGATACCCTCTATTGAACAGTCTCAAAAGCATGAAGGACGACGCTGCCGCTCCCCCGGGTGTATGTCCCTACCTATAAAGAACTTTGCCCGTTCAGGACCCACTTCACCTGCATTTCACGGGCCCTCTCCATGGCATCGGCATCAATCATCTTGCAGGCCACGACGGGCACAGTCCTGGCACCAGTCTTGGTCAGAAGCCCGGCCCGCCGCACCGCTCTTTCTACGTCGTAAGGACCGATGCCCCAGGAGACTTCCACCACCAGAAATATCTCCGCGGCATCCTCCTTGCTCCTAGCCCGGGCGATCACGTCCGCCCGCAACAGATCAATGGTCTCCTCTTCTGTTAGCTGCCCCTTTTCGACAGCCGATTCCAGGACATCTTGCAACTCATCCCCCGTCAAGAGATGAATCCGGCGAGCCAGGGGAGCGAAGTAGGCGAACACCTTGTCCCGATAAGTTTGCTGGAGAACGAGACCCTTGAGGCCGCCTACGTCCTTCGCCATGCCAGTGAGTTGCTCGCGGGTTTCCCTCACCACGTCAGCCAGGGCGGCCATGCGCTCTTCAAGAACTCCCAGGCGTTCCTCGGTGCGCCGCTGGGCCTCAGCCAGAGCCGCCATCCGCTCTCCCAGGAATCCCAGTTGCTCCTCAGTGCGCTTCTGCGCCTGGGAAAGCTCGCGGACCAGCTCTGGCAGCGCGAGGAGTTCTTCCGTCAGGACAAGACGGCGCAGCTCGGCGCGCCATTCAGGACGCTCGCCTATGATGCGGATAATATCATGGAAATCCTCTACAGTGAAAGGCATCTTTTTGACCCCGCCTCACCCACACATTACCAGAATTTCAGCCTTTTGGCTAACAGGCCGTGCCACAGCTTCCCGGTGGCCCGAGTCTGTCTGGTCCGTTTGGGCAGACCTCACCGCAGTAGAAGACAGTGTGGCGACGCCGCGCCCAGTTACCTTGCTATGTCAACGCTACTTAAATCCCAGCTTCCTGGCAAAGAGGCCCTTGCGAAGTTTCTCGATGGCACGCGTCTGGTTTATCCGCTTGGGACAGGCCTCGACGCAGTTGAAGATGGTGTGACAGCGCCACACCCCATCCTCCCCGTCCACCAGGGAAAGCCGTTCCTTCGTAGCCCCCTCCCGGGAATCGGCCACAAAGCGGTAGGCCTTGGTCAGCACCGCTGGCCCGAGGTAGTCGCTGGTCCAGGTGAGGGGACACGCTGATTCGCAGGCGGCGCACAAGATGCAATCGGTGATCTCATCGATTTCCTTGCGCTCGCGGATGGCCTGGATGTATTCCCGCTCGACCTTCTGCTTCCCTTCCTGGAAGAAGGGCATAATGCGATCGAATTTCCGATAGAACGGCTCCATGTCGACGGCCAGGTCCTTGAGTATCCGCAGATGCGGCAGCGGGGCTACCTCAATTCCCCTTGGATCTAGCTTCTCCACCAGGGTCTCGCAGGCCAGGCGGTACTTCCCCGAGATGAACATGGCGCAGGAGCCGCAGATAGCCCCGCGGCAGGAGAACCGGAAGGCCAGGGTGTTATCCTGCTTCTCCAGAATCTCGAAGAGCGCCTCCAGGACGCTCATCTTCACCTTGACCTCTACCGAGAAGGTGTCGTAGTGAGGTTCCTTCTCCTTGTCCGGGTCAAAGCGAAAGACATTGAAAACAGCCTTCTTATTCGCCATTAGATAACTCTTCTCCACACCTTTTGAACGTTCGTCGGGACCGAGGCTCTTGATCACCAACATGAAGCCGGTCGCAAGGGGGAATTACTTGGGTAGCAATCTGGCCGCCATCCTGAGCCTGTCGAAGGACACGCGGCCATCTCGACCTGTCGGGATTCGACTGGCTCAGCGCGGCGCGATCTCAGTACTTTCTCGCCTCCGGCTGCCATTTTGCAACGGTCACCGGCTTGTATTTCAGTACCGGCCCCTGGGATGAGTAGTGCGCCAGGGTGTGCTTCAGCCAGCTCTGGTCGTCTCGGTTGGGGAAATCCACCCGGTAGTGCGAGCCACGGCTCTCCTGGCGCGCCAGAGCACCTTTGGCGATTACCTCGGCTACCAGGAGCTGGCCGCCAAGCTCGAACGTCCGCACCAGGTCCCAGTTGAACTTCTTCCCGTCATAGCAAGCCCGCACGCGGCGGTACCGCTCGGACAACTCACCGAGTTTGCGGACGGCCTGGACCAGCTTGTCCTGGGTCCGGAAGATACCCACCAGCTCGAACATGGACTCCCGCATCTCGTCCCGGATCTGGTTTGGGTCTTCTTTGCCGGTACCTGCAATCAGACCAGCATATGCCTTGCGCACCCGCTCCAGCGCCGCCTGAGCCGCCTTTTCGTTGCGGGGCGCCGGCTTTCCTTTGACGACCTGGGCCGCCCGTTCGCCGGCCCGCTTGCCGAAGAGCACCGTATCCAGCAGCGAGTTGCCCCCCAGCCGGTTGGCCCCGTGGACGCTGACGCAGGCGCACTCGCCGGCGGCGAAAAGGCCCGGCAGCTCCGACTGTCCCCAGACATCAGTGCCGATGCCCCCCATGGAGTAATGCTGGCCGGGCTGAATAGGTATCGGATCAGTTATCGGGTCGACGCCGGAGAAGCTAATGCATATGTCCCTGATACCGGGCAACCTCTCCATTATCTTTTGCTTCCCGAGGCGCCTCAGGTCCAGATTGACATACCCACCCGGGAAACCCCTGCCCTCGTTGATTTCGGTCTGAATAGCCCTGGCTACCATGTCGCGCGGGGCAAGATCCTTGGCCGTCGGCGCGTAGCGCTCCATAAAGCGTTCGCCCTTTGCGTTGAAAAGAAGACCGCCTTCGCCCCGGGCGCCCTCAGTCATCAATATGTTGTTTCCAAGAAGGGTAGTTGGGTGAAACTGCACGAACTCCATGTCTTCCAGAGGGGCCCCGGCCAGGTAGGCCATGGCCATGCCGTACCCGGTGTTGATAATAGCGTTGGTGGAGCGAGCGTAGATGCGTCCGTAGCCACCGGTAGCCATGATGACGGCGTCTGCCTGGAACGCCTCGAACTGTCCTGTAGGCAAATGAAAGGCAACCACCCCCCCTACCCGCCTGCCATCGACTACGAAATAGGCGGAGGCCCACTCCATGTACACCTTAACGCGGCGCTTGACGGCCTGCTCATAGAGGGTATGGAGCATGTAGTGGCCGGTCTTGTCGGCGGCGTAGCAGGTGCGGGGGAAGCCGCCGCCGCCGAAGGGCCGCTGGGCGATCTTACCATCCTTGGTCCGGCTGAAGGGGCAGCCCCAGTGCTCCATCTCGATAATGCGGGCCGGGGCCTCATCGGCCATGATCTGTATGGCATCCTGGTCGCCCAGATAGTCGCTTCCCTTGACTGTATCGAAGGCATGGCGCTCCGGCGTATCGTCGCGGCCATCCTCGGCGTTGGCCAACGCCCCATTCACGCCACCCTGAGCCGCCCCCGAGTGAGACCGCACGGGCGGCACCAGTGAAAGCACGGCTACATCCACACCCCTGTCGGCGGCCTCGATGGCCGCCCGCAGGCCAGCCAGACCACCCCCCACAACGAGTACCTGATTATAGGGCAAATCCCTCACCCCTTTTGCTCAGTCTCATGAAGAAGGGCCAAGCCTACATGGCCCTGAAAAAGGCCGACAGGGCTACCGATCCGTAAAGGAACCCTCCCAGACCCAGGACGATGAGACCCCAGGTCAAGGCCCGCTTCCCCGCCTTGCTGATGTTGAAGTCCAGGGCAATACTCCGAGCGCCGTACAGGGCGTGGTACAGCACCACCGCCAGCAGCACCATGTCCAGCATCTGAAAGAAGGGCTGCTTCAGACGTTCCGTCACCCTGACAAAGGTTATCTTTTCATCGCCCAGAGAGAAATGAAGCACCCACAGATGGGACCCCAGGAAGAACAGCAAGAAGGCGGCTGTCACCCGCTGCACCACCCACGCCCAGGCAGCGGCTACTTCACTGGCCCGCCCTTGAGTTTTCCCGGCTATCATGATAGCGGCCTCCCCAGGACAAACGGCAGGATAAATAGCGTCATGAGGGCAAACACCACCACTCCTACCCCCATGAAACTCCAGAATAGCGGCTTTTGCTGCCGGATTCCTATTCCCAGGTCAAACAGCAGGATGCGCAATCCGTTCAGAGCATGGTACAGTATCACCCCCAGCAGGACGATGTCCAGGGCCAGGAACAGCGGACGCTGAAGGCCAGCCAGAACCTCATCAAAAGTGGCCCCGCCGGACAGCCCCGACGATATGACGATAATGTGTGCCACCAGGTATGCGGCGATGCCAATACCGGTGAGCCGGTGGGCCAGCCATGCCCAGGCCCCTATCCGGTAGTGGGCAGGATGGATATCCGGGTAACGTTTGACCAGGCTCATAAAATCTCCTACTTGCCGACAAGCTCCAGGGTCACGCCCCCCAGGCTCTTGCCATCAACAAAGATGACCCGGTCGCCGGAAGAAGAGGAGGACGTAGGCTTCTCGTCCATGAACTGGAACCCGGCGGCCCGCAGCTCCTCGACGGCTTTGTCCAGGTCGGCCACCCGCAGCGCGATGTGGACGATCCCATATCCCTTCTCGGCCACGAGACGGGAGGTGCGGCTCTTGGGGCTTATGGGTTGCACCAGTTCCAGACGGGTATTCCCCAGAGACACGAACGAGCCCCTCATGGCCCCGCCGCCACCGCTGAAGATCTGTCCCGCCTTGACGCCCATGGTCTTTTCATACAGCGGGACCGATTTGTCAATGCTCTCGACAGCTATACCCACGTGGTCGACCCCCAGAACTTCCATGACAACACCTCCGTTCCACGGCGTGACAAAGGCTCCCGGCGGCGCAGTGCGGCTGTTAGCTACGCGGTTTCATCAACCAATCAGCCGCATAACCCACAGGGCTATCGCGGCTACTGACAGCACCCCCAGTATAACTATCTTGACCTTCTGGGCGTCCACCCTGTCTCCTTTGGAAGCATCTCGTGAGGGAAAGGAGTCCTCAACCGCCGCTATTATAGCGCCAAAACGGGTCAAAGTGTAGCCTCTTTGTGCCGGGCGGAATGGCATTGAAGGTTTACGGCCACAGGCAAGCTGGCGATATGGGCGGGGAAGGTCTCAACGTGTACCCCCAGGGCGGTGACGGTTCCCCCAAACCCTTCCGGTCCAATCCCCAGGGCGTTCACCTTCTCCAGAAGTTCTCTCTCGAGAGTGGCGACCTCGGCATCGGGATGTGGCTGGCCGACGGAGCGACTGAGGGCCTTTTTGGCTATGATCATCGACTTCTCGGCGGTGCCCCCTATCCCCACCCCCACGATAATCGGAGGACACGGGTTGGACCCAGCCTCCACTACCGCCTTCAATACCGAGCGGACGACGCCCTCGCGTCCCTGGGACGGCTCCAGCATGAACAGCCGGCTCATGTTCTCCGACCCGCCGCCTTTCGGCATGACGGTAATCTTCAGAAGGTCGCCGGGGACGATCTCGGTGTGTATTACCGCGGGCGTATTATCCCTGGTGTTGACCCGGTCGGAGAAGGGCTGGCGCACCATGGAGCGGCGCAGGTACTCCCTGGTGTAGCCCTGCCGCACGCCTTCCTGCACGGCATCCATAAGATAGCCGCCAGTGACGTGGACCTCCTGGCCCACCTCCAGCAGGAGGACGGCGGCGCCGCAGTCCTGGCACAGCGGCATTTTTTCCCGCGCCGCCAGCTCCGCATTCTGAAGTATCTGTCCCAGGATGTCCCGGCCTGCCGGAGACTCCTCTTTGTCCTTTGCCTGTTTCAGGATCTGGATAACATCCTCAGGCAGGAAGAAGTTGGCCTCCTGGCAAAGGCGGGCGATAGTCTGAGTGATTTGGCGGCAATCAATTTCTTTCATTTGTCTATTATCCACCGACGCAACATAGAGGAAAACTTGCTCCTTAATTCTTCTGGCGCACTGAGCACTATTTCAAGCTTCATTGAGCTATTTGCCTGTATGCTAACGTTTGTAACAGCCCTCTTGCCATTTCGGCAGGTCACCCTGACTTTTCGGTTCAACGTCTGCCCGGCGTACCCAATTACTCGTGGAAAGGGATGGAAATACCCCCTTTCCGTCGGGCTGATAATGCCTCTATCCACCTCGTTTATCGCGCAGAGGTCAATTTCTCTCTGGTCTTCCACGTTGATGGTCACTGAATCCAACTCACCCACCCAACTTAACTGGTAAGGTTCTTGGCCCGAGTCCAAGTCTAACCAGGCAATACAGCTCTCAGCAGCAACATTGAAGAATCTTCTCCGTTTGTTCCTAACTCGTACTCTATACGCCAGATAGTTATATCCCCCACTGGGCCGTGGGGTACCTACACGCAGAGGTTCAATCATTTGGAAAGGGGCAGACACACTTTGTATGGCAAGTTTTGGCGCTTTGAGTGAATCAAACAACAGCTTCAGGCCAAAGCCAACAACAATGCCAGTAATAGCTAATAGCCATTCCATTTCAAATCCAGCCTAACAGATAATGGTTTGTCCGCCCACTTTTCGCAAGCATTTGTGCTCACACAGGCCAAGCAATTTACGCTACCTGGCAACATCCAGGCAAGAAGTGTAGTTGCCCAATTCATTGGGCGAACTAAGCCTGATAAATCAGGCAACTACGGAGACGGGGAGCACATCCCGCCCCCGACGCAACAGACTCAACGAACCCGACAAACTTAATGGACGCTGCGAAGCTCGCACCACTCCCTGAAACATGCCTGCCGCAACCTGAGCAAAGGATTCTTCAAGAAGCTTCCTCGCCCCTCCGTGATCAATGGGCATCAGTTCCCTCTCAGTAATTCATCCAAACTGCTTCTTCCCGCAACTCTTTTATGGAATGACAGTTCTTTATCGGGGCATCGTAGCGACGCCAGCCCTCATACAAAGTATCCATGAGATTACACCGATACCCAGAGATGGCCACTTTGCCCTGGCAACGCCGGAGTGCATACGCCAGTTCTCGGTGCGCCGAATCATCCATTTCAAAACTGTAGGCCTTGCCATCTCCCCGAGAGGCGTGGACGTATGGCGGGTCACAGTAGAAAAGCGTGTCCGCACCATCATAAAGCTTTATACACTCGATAGCCGGTCTATTTTCTATTTGAACGCGTAGCAAACGTGCGGCTATCTCCGGTAGACCCTCCACACTACCCAACCATCGAGACACGACACCGGACATACCGGCTCTGCTCGTATTTCGGCAGTTAGCCCATCTGCCCAACGTGGCGGTCTGGGCCAGCCCAGTTCTAGCCTGGCGAGCCCGCACGAAGAACCGCCGTGCACGCTCAACGTCCGTAAGCGCCTCATCGTCTCCATTTACCGCATAAAAGAACTCCTCACGAGAAAAGGGGGTCAATGCAATGGCTTTTGCCATCTCCTCTGTCTTGTCTCGCAAGACACGGAAGAAGTTAGCAACTTCGCCATCTATATCGTTATAAGTCTCCACCGGCGACGGATACCGGTTGAGAAGCACAGCCGCCGATCCCCCAAATGGTTCACAGTAGTGGTGGCATGCGGGCAGCAAGGGCAGCAGCCAGCTAAGATGATTGAACTTCCCGCCGTACCAGCCAAAAGCAATGAGCCGCTGCTTGGAACGCACAATCCCACCTGCAGTTCCCAACTGCCAGAATTGACCTTGCGCGTAGATGGGAGAGGGCGCCTTCTTCACGTTCTCATCTTCCGACGCGTCGTGGCACGCCTCGCCATAACGCAACCACAATACCACGTCTAGCCACCGACGCATCGCTATTCAGCCAAACCGCGAACCTCATGGACTCCACGGACCCAACAAACTCAATAGACTCAAAGAACTCAATGACCCCACCCCCCCTAGCTCGGCATCGGGTGCAGCCCACCCTTGAGCCGCATTATGTCCACCAGTTCCTTCACCGCCGCCGCCGACTTGCGCAGCGCGGCGTGCTCCTGCTCGTTCAACTCGAGCACCTGTATCTCCTCCAGACCCGTACTCCCCAGCTTGACCGGCACGCTGACGAACAGGCCATGGATCTCGTACTCGCCCTTCAGGTACACCGCGCAGGGCAATATCCTCTTCTTGTCCAGGATAATGGAGTCCACCATCTCGGCTACGGCTGCCGAGGGCGCATAATAGGCGCTGCCAGTCTTCAGCAGCGACACGATCTCAGCCCCACCATTGACCGCCCGTTTAACTATCTGGTCAATGGCCGAAGTCGATAGCAGGTCAGTGAGAGGGATGCCGCCCACGGTGCTCAGCCGAGGCACGGCCACCATGCTGTCGCCGTGTCCGCCGAGGATGCAGGCCGACACATCCTGCACCGATACGCCCACCAGTTCCGCCACAAAGGAGCGGAAGCGGGCGGCATCCAGGATGCCGGACATGCCCAGCACGCGGTTGCGGGGGAACTGGCTTATCTCCAGAGCGAGCTGGGCCATAGCGTCCAGCGGGTTGCTCACCACGATAATAATACACTCGGGGGAGTGTCTGACAACGTTCATCGTCACATCCTTGACGATCTTCATGTTGGTAAGGAGCAGGTCGTCGCGGCTCATCCCTGGCTTGCGGGCAATCCCGGCAGTAATAACCACCAGGTCAGAATTGGCGGTCTCCTCGTAGCTATTCGTGCCGAGGATGCCAGCGTTGCTGCCCACAACAGGGCCGGACTGGAGCATGTCCAGGGCCTTGCCCTGGGGTAGGCCCTCCACCACGTCCACCAGCACCACATCGGCGTAGCCCCTCTCGAAGATGCGCTGGGCTGCCGTGGCCCCCACGTTCCCCGCCCCGACTATGGTTACTTTCTTACGCATGGAACCTCACCCCCTTGGTCCCCCTCTCCGAAACGAAGAGGGGGAAATAAGGAATTTAGGGGACACCCCTAAAACCCCCCCAATCCCGACTGGTCGGGACTGGACTCACCTGCCACAGGAACCCGGTGTAATCCGCTCCTTTTAGGAGATGGTAGCGATAAGAAGTTAAGGGACGTCGCCCAAACCCCGTTCAAGAAGCGCCCGCGAACGCTGGCTGCTGGCCTCTTGCTACTTCATCGCGTCTATGACCGCCCCGGCCACCTCGCGCGTGCCCATAGGCACGCAGTCGGGCCGGCCCCGGGCCAGGTCGTAGGTGATACAGGCGCCCTCGACAATGACCCTGGCTACCGCGGCTTCGATCCTGTCGCCGGCTGCCTTCTCGCCCAGATACCGCAGCATAGTTACCGCCGAAAGCATCATGGCCATTGGATTGACCATATTCTTGCCAGCATACTGGGGAGCGCTGCCGTGCGTAGGCTCGAACACGGCGATCCCGTCCCCCAGGTTGGCAGAGGGCGCTACACCCAGCCCGCCAATTAGCCCGGCGCATAGCTCCGATATGAAGTCGCCATAGAGGTTCGGCAACACGATGACGTCGAGGCGCTCCGGGGTGACCACCAGCCTCATGCACAGGGTATCGATAAGGACATCCTCAAACTCAATGGCGGGGTACTCCTTGGCCACCTCGCGGGCGACGCTGAGGAACAGGCCGTCGGAGAACTTCAGGATATTCGCCTTGTGCACCGCCGACACCTTCTTGCGGCCATTCGTCCGGGCATATTCAAAGGCGAACTTCACGATACGCCGCGTGGCGCTCTCGGAGATAACCTTCAGGCTGATGCCGGTGTCCTTCCCCAGTTTCTCGCCGGAGCTTTCAGCTACCAGCCGCAACAGCTTGTCCCGCGCCGGGGTGCCGTTCTCAAACTCAATGCCGATGTAAAGGTCCTCCGTGTTCTCCCGGACCAGGACCAGGTCCACGTCCTGATAACGGGTAGGAACGCCGGGATAGATCTTGCAGGGGCGCACGCAGGAGTAGAGGTTCAGCACCTGGCGTAGGCGCACGTTGACGCTGCGGAAGCCATAGCCGATAGGGGTGGTAACCGGCCCTTTAAGGGCCACTTTGTTCTTGCGGACGGACTCTATCACTGAATCGGGCAGGGGCGTGCCCAGCTTGTCCTGGGCCTCCTGGCCGACCAGCCCCGTTTCCCAGTTGAACTTGATTCCGGTGGCCTCGAGCACCCGGACGGTAGCCTCGGTGACCTCCGGCCCGACTCCGTCTCCGGGGATGAGCGTGATGTTATAAGCCATTGCTGCCTTTCTTAAACTGTGCAATTACTTCACATAGCCTGTCTGGATCGGGAGTAGTGATAACATATTTCCTCGTCGGGGTATTCAGGGCGACCGCGCTTTTCCCGCTGGCCGACCAGCTTACTGAGCCATCGCGAACCGACCGGCGGACGCCCCAGCCGCCATACTTCGACCACTTGTAGGCGGTGGGCTGGCACGAGTCTATCTCGGACAGGGGCAAACGCTTTCTGATAAGCCCAAAGGACACCGTAACAGACTCGCCATTGACCCTTACCGACATCCGCCAGAAATTGACAATAAGGAAAACGAAAAGGGCCATGCTCAGGCCCAGGAACCAACCGGGCCCCCGCCCGGCGAAGACTGCCCTGTAGACGGCCAGGCTGGTAAACCCTGTAAGGTGAGCCACAAACAGCGCCCGCCCCCACAAGACCGAACCCTGGACTTCTTTGTAGGTATCCACTCCCTGCTTTCCTACCCCAGGCTAAAGCCCGGGCTTGGGTCTGCTCAACAATCCAAATAGCTCGTCAGGGCAGAGATGGCTTTGACCAGTGAGCCTTCATTGCCTGGCGATCCTTCAAGGCTTATGCACGCGGGCCGCTTGCCGTACGTTTCATAACTAACCCTTCCATATACCGTGGAACCAGCAGACCGTGATAGTACGTCCCAGTCGTCCGCCAACGCAATGATATCGCGCCTCACTATGGAAAAGTCCTTGTACACTTCCGTTGGCAGCCCCGCAATAGCTCCAGCTTCCCGTGCCCTCTCCGGCGACACTATAGGCAGATCACTCTTAGCAAGTTCCTTTCTGTCCGCAAAGACACCGCGCAAGGACTCGAGATCTCTTATCAATTCCTTCAGCAGACTCCTTTGAGTCTCTTTGCGGCGGCGGCCTTCGAGCCTGTGTTGCACCAAGGCGATTACGCCTGAGCCTGTGACCGTCAGTACTGCCCCACCAACGAAGCCCCAGACTATTCCCCAGAAGGTTTCACCAGGGTTCATTTCGTGTCTATCACCTTTTTCACCCGATGGTTAGAACCTTAGGAAGGAATCACCCGCCTAGCGAGTCAACGACTCTTCCCCCTGTCACCATGAGTCCCGATGAATCGGGGCGAAGGGTCCTGGGTGGTGGCAAAACCCAGCCTCCCCAGATTCTTCGTTGCCCCTTCGCTATGCTC
>JACQTY010000029.1 GCA_016210545.1 Chloroflexota bacterium | reverse complement strand
TCAATCCCGACGAACAGGTTTGGAATCACCTGAAAAATCACGGCGTTGGGAAACAACCTGTAACCGGCCCAGATCACTTGAAACGGCTGATACTTTCCCATCTCTGGAAATTACAGAAACTGCCTTCTCTCCTATGTTCTTTCTTCGGTATGCCGGAAACAGTTTATGCTGCAAGTCAGTGAGACCATTTTATTTTGAGACGATTAGTAATGCAACAACTGCAGGAAATGATAAACCAGATCCAACAAACGATTTCCCAGCAAGTGATGGCCCAGCTGAGGGCACAAGCGCCGGTTCAAAGACGAGACTTCAGGTTGGAGGGTGCCAGGTGGGAAAGTGTAGACTAGGATTGGTTCGCTTGACCGTTGATGAGTTCCAGATCCTCGGGCGAATCAATGGCCGTGTAGAGTGGGAAAGCCGTGGTGTCGCTTGGGTACCACTCAGGCGCAAGGCTCTCTGAGGCCCTGACCATTCTAGTTTCTGTAGTACCTAGGAGGTGACCACCTATCTTGATATTGACCGTTAAACGAGCTTCCATTGTGCTCTCCTATTCTTCTTGCACTTAGATTTAAGCATACTATGCCAGGGTTTGTCAAACGGATTGTGGCATAGTATGGGGATTCAACGCACCGCTTTGTAGTAGTCTTTTCGGTTAGGTGAGTTGATGGATGTGGTCCCATCGTCCGTAACCCGTAGCCTCGCTCATGTCCCTATGCTATAATTTCCAAGAGACAGGTTTGCACTGTTCTAGATGAGAGGGTCATGAAAGTATCTACAACTAAACTGGAGAATTGTCAGGCTGTTCTGGACGTTGAGGTTGAGCCGGCGGAATTAGAGAAGGCCATGGTGGAAGCCTACCGCCACATGGTCAAACAGACGGCGGTGCCTGGCTTCCGACCGGGGAAAGCCCCGCGTGAGGTGCTGGAGCGGCATGTCGGCAAGGCTGTACTGGAGCGGGAGGCGTACAACCATTTCATCCCCGAAGCGTACGAGGACGCCCTTAAGCAGGCGGGACTTGAAGCCATCGCAGAACCGGACATCGAAATCACCAAGACCGAGCCGCTGACGTTCAAGGCGACTGTGGCCCTGCGTCCCGTGGTGGAGCTTGGGGATTATGCCACCATCAAGCTGACCGAGGAGCCGGTTTCAGTAAGCGACGAGGACGTGGCAAAGGCTGTCGAGAAGATGCGCGATGACCACGCCACGTGGGAGCCGATGGAACGTCCGGTGGAGATGAATGACCTGGTTACCCTGAACGTGCAGGGGAAAAATGGCGATAGGGTAATCCTTAACCAGAAGGGCATACAGTATGACGTGGACGCCTCCGCCCAGTTCCCGGTGCGTGGCTTCTCGGAGCAATTAGTGGGCATGGCCAAAGGCGAGAAGAAGGACTTCCAGTTGCCGACGCCCGATGACCATCCGGTGCAGACGCTTCGGGGTAAGGCGCTGGACTTTCACGTGGAGATCCTGGAGATAAAAGCCAAGAAGATTTCTCCGCTGGATGATGACTTCGCCCGGACGGTGGATTTCCCCAACCTGGAGGCGCTGCGCGAGAAGGCTGCCAAAGATGTGAAGGCGAAGGCAGAGGCTGAGGCCAGAAGGAAACTGGAGGAATCTGCTCTGGATGCTCTGGTCGGGGTCTCCCGTCTTGAGTACCCCCAGATATTGGTAGAGCGAGAAATCGAACGTATGCTCAGGGACAGGGGCGCTGTTCCTAAGGACTCGCATCCCGATCCCGCGCTCATGGAGCAGTTGCGGCCCTCGGTAACGGAGCGCGTGCGCCGCTCTCTCGTTTTGGAAAAGTTCGGCGAGGTCGAGAAGATAACCGTCAGCCCTGAAGAGATAGATGCTGAGGTCGAAAAGGCGTCGAAGGGATCTGATGAAAGGGCCGCGGAGGTCAAGAAGTTATTTTCGTCGCCATCTGCAAGGCGGTATTTGCAGGACAGGTTGCGCAGCGATAAAATGCTGGACAGGCTGGTGGCGATTGCCACAGGGAAAGCCGAAAAGTCGGCAAATGAGGAAAAAAGCGTGTAACACAGGGGCATAGGAGGACAGGATGGGTAACCTACCGCAGAACGTCATACCAATGGTGATCGAATCAGGGGCAAGGGGAGAGAGGGCCTTCGACATCTACTCTCTGTTGCTCAAGGAGAGGATAGTCTTTCTGGGCACCCCGATCAATGATATGGTTGCGAATCTGATCATTGCCCAGTTGCTGTTCCTGGAGCGGGAAGATCCGGATAAGGACATCAATCTGTACGTCCATTCACCGGGCGGCGTGATCAGCGCCGGGTTAGCTATTTACGATGCCATGCAAATTGTGCGGCCACCCATATCCACCATATGCCTTGGCCTCGCAGCGAGCATGGCCACCGTCCTTCTGACTGCGGGCGCCAAAGGCAAGCGATATGCCTTGCCTCACTCCACCATTCACATGCACCAGGCACTGGGTGGGGCGCAGGGGCAGGCGTCTGATATCGCCATCGCCGCCAAGGAAATCATGCGCTTGCAGGACGTAATACGCAACATCCTGGCAAAACATACCGGTCAGCCAGTGGACAAAATAGCCAGGGATACCGATCGCGATTTCTATCTTAGCCCGGAGCAGGCCATCGAATACGGGTTGATCGACGAGATCCTCACCAAGCCCGGTCAGAAGAGTTGAAGTCTGGCCACGAGGTTGGGCTACTTGGGCAGGGCGTCAAGTTCGGGAGAAGGGGGTGAGATCGCTTCATTGCCGTCTCAGGGAATGGCATCCTAATTCTAGTACGAAGGAGGCAGAAGAATGCCGGTTGTCCTCTTTGAGAAAAAGGGACACATAGCTTATGTCACCCTGAACCGCCCCGAAGCATTCAACTCTATCAACAAGGAAGTATGGGAACTCAGCCTCAAGGCGTTTGAGCAGGTTAGAGACGATAACGATATCTGGGTCGCAATTGTAACTGGCGCTGGCGAGAAGGCCTTTTGCGCCGGAGCTGATCTTAAAGAGATGAGCGGTATTTTCCAGGCGGCGATCCAGGCTGGAAAACCGCCCGCTCTACCTGTGCCGCTGATTCACCCTATGAGGGGGATTGAGGTATACAAGCCCTTCATAGCTGCTGTCAACGGTGTGGCCCTGGGCGGCGGCTGCGAGCTCATGCTGGCCTGCGACCTGCGTATCGCCGCCGAGCACGCTCGTATCGGGACGCCGGAAGTGAAGCAGGGCATAATCCCCACCGCTGGCGGCACGCAGCGTATTCCGAGGCAGGTCCCGTGGGCGCTGGCCATGCAGATGCTCCTGACGGGCGAGCCAGTCACTGCCCAGGAAGCCTTGCGCATCGGGCTGATCAACCAGGTAGTGCCGTTGAAGGACCTCATGCCTGCGGCAGAGGCCCTGGCCAACAAGATAAATGAGAACGGCCCTATAGCGGTGCGGGGCGCCAAAGAAGCGGCCTACCGGGGTGTCCGAATGCCGCTGGAAGATGGATTGCGCCTGGAGGAGCTTATCTCGGCCAATGTTGTCAAGAGCGAGGACGCCATGGAGGGACCTAAGGCGTTCTCCGAAAAGCGAAAGCCGAATTATAAGGGGAGATAAGAGAGCGCGGGGCAGCCCTCGAGTTGCTACAGGTCTTTGCCAGTAATTGCTGCATAGACTTGGTTCAGCTCGGGCCCGGTGGGTAGCCCCGTTCTGGCGCCGAGCTTACAGATGCATAAACCCGCCATGAGGTCGCCCAGGAGTCCGCACTCATCGGCGGGTTTTTCTTTCAGGTGTCCGTAGAGGAAGCCGGCAGCGAAGGCGTCTCCGGCCCCGGTGGTGTCGATCACCTGTTTCCGGCCTGGGGCGGCCTGTACCCAGACACGGTTGTCTCCTGTGGCGACCAGGGCGCAGCATCGCCGCCGGCCCCGGATGAGACCCCTGCCCAGGGTTACCACCACAGTCTGGCAACCTTCCTCAATGCAGCGGGAGGCGCCAGCCTCCAGGTCGGCGCCGGTGAGTTCCTTTAGTTCCTTGCGGTTGAGGAACATGAGATGCGTCCTTTTGAGGACCGGCGCCAGGGCTTCGAAGCCGCGGCGCACATAGAGGGCGCCGGGCGAAAAACTCAGCCTGGTCTGTGGAGGCAGCCCGGTCAAGGCCTCCCTGTGCCACAGGAACTGCTCGTCGCCCACGAAGGCCGATGTGTGCAGAAGGGATGCTGACTCCAGACCGGCTGGCGACAGGCGGGAGTTGGTCACCAGCGCATTGGCTCCGGGGTGTACGTAGAGGGCGCGTCGGCCTTCCCTATCAACAATAGCGACAACCGTCCCTGTCCTGGCTTTCGCAGCCACCTTTACGAGGCGCATGTCGGCGCCGGCTCTATCGAGGTCCGCGACGAGGCTGCGTCCTGCCTCGTCGTCCCCCACTATCCCCAGGAAGCCACAGGGTACCCCCAGCCTGGCCAGACCGTAGACAGTGTTGGCCGCCGAACCGCCGGGGAAGGCCTGGAACTCCTCCACCTCAGCCTCGCCGTCCTTCACCAGGCTTTTCACGCGATAGAAGTAGTCCATGTTCATGGCCCCGAGGCCAACCACCTGAGGGGAAGACACACGACCTCCCGTCGAAATCCGAAGTCCTAATCTCTAAGTCCTAAACGAATCCAAGATGCCAAAGCCTAAATCCAGGGCATGGCCAGCCGGAGTGTTGCAAGCCACGGGGAGCTAAGCCACTGCCAGGGTTTGGACCATTCGGGTTTGAGTATTGTCTGGGGATTAGTGCTTGGCATTTGGAATTTCGCCTGGCTATCCCAGCTCCGCCGCTTTCGCGCGGACCAGCCGCCTGATTCGCTTGTGGACTTCCAGAGGCAGCGGGGCGCCCCCGTCGAGCCAGTGGAAGTTATCGCTGTCGCCGCGCCCTCCGGCCTTCTCTCGGGCCTTCACCACTTCCGTAGCTGAGCCGCGGCCCCCGGCGGCCCACGCTTCCAGGACTGGCCACAGGTCCAGGATACTTGTCGATGCCAGGCTTAACGTAGCGTGGGGCAGGGCGTAGGCGTTGGCATTGAAGGCGACGGCCAGACCCCCCGCCTTATTGACCGCTTCCAACATACGGCAGTCCGTGATGGAATCCCCCACAACCACTGTCTCGCTCAAGGACAGGCGATATGACAGGGCGATAGTGCGAGCCGCTACCATCTTTCGCCTGCCCCCAATTGGGGTGGTCTCCTGCAACAGGCGGCGAAACTCACTGTTGGAGCCCCAGAAAAACTCGTCCAGCTTCTGCTTGATGACCTGGTCGTCCCGCTCGGGTTCAAGTTCGGAGACTTCCCTTTCGATCCGGGCCGCCTTCCGCAGTACCTGTGGCGTCATCATGTCCCGGTACTGGTCTATGGGGACGACGGTAGCGCAGACGTTGTTCGGGTCTATGCCCAGCCGCCGGGCCAGGCGTCGGGCGTACGGGCTGTATGTGGTGGTGATGATGTGGACTTTCCAGCCATTGGCCTGCAGGCGGGAGATTAGGTCCGTTGCTCCGGGAGTGAGGCCGGCCGATTCAGCGAGGCGCAGGATGTCGTTCAGGGAGACGCCATGACGGACCAGGAAGGGGACGATCAAGGCCAGCGTGCCGCCCGGCTCGTAGCTCTTACGTCCTTCTAAGGTCAGGAGGTCGTCGTAGCGACTGAGCACCTGGAAGAGGTGGTCTCCGCCGGGGAAAAGCTGCATCAGCTCGTAAGCGTTGTCGTTGGGTGATAGCGGGCCTTCCAGGTCGGAAGCGATGAGAGGGACGTTCGTTGCCACCGACGGCCTCCTTTTCTGTCAGCACCTTACCGTTGCTCCGGTTGCATCATCCGGCAACGGCCTCCAGAGCAGCTTCCACCTCTGGTGTCAGATCTTTTCCCGACTTGAAATCACCGTCTCTATTGAGAATCATACCACTCATCAGCTTGACCTGTCCCTCGCTGAAGGCGCTGAGCGTTGCCAGGATGAGGGGGAACTCTCGCTTCAGGCCTTCTTCACGGATCAGGCGGAACAGAGGGTTACCTTCTCCCTCCCGTTGTTTCACATCCTCGAAAGGCATCCTTTCAATTGCTGTCCACAGGGGATCGAAGGCTGGGCCTCGGAGGGAATAGGTGCAGTAAGTAACGGGAGGCCCCTCATCAAGTTTTGGCGTAACCAGGTGCATCACCACCCCTGATGACGTCGCCCGGCTCTCTATCAGTTGCCAGATGACTTCCTGCCACGTCCCCTTGGGGCCCCCGGGGGCAGCCGGGTGGAGGTTTATCATCGGGTAGCGGCGGCACATCTCGGGGCTGACGACGAGCATGTAGCCAGCCAGGACGCAGAGGTCTACGTTGAACCCCTCCAGGAGCTTAACTACCTGCCGGTCGTAGGCCGAACGGAGCCTGGCTCTTGAAGCCCTTGCCGTGCTGGCCGCGGCGAACTCTTTGAAGGACAAATGTACCAGGTGGAAACCGTAGTCCCGGACCATCTGAATGAACAGGTCGCTTTCCCGGGATTCGCCCGGCGCCCGGCTGCAAAAAACGAAGGAGATTTCGGCTGCCAGCCTGCCCTGCGCGATCGCCCGGTGAACAACCTGCAGGAGCTGCCGGGCAGCCTCATCTCGACCCGTGGAGAACCAGCCCAGTCTCAGCAAAAAAAGCGCCTCTTCAGCCGCGTCCACAGCCCCATCAGGTGGGGCCACGGCCACGTGTAACGGCCAACGATGTGTCCTTCAGCCAGGGCCTCAATGAACTCCTTCGGGCCATTGAAATCAGGCATCTCCACATAGGCGCGGCCGACTTCCCAGGGAACATGAGCATCGCTCCCGCCGCTTGCCGGGATGTGGTGTTGCTGCGCGAAAAGCCGCGTTTTCGCGCTGTCCCAGAAGAACAAGGTCCGGGAGTTGAATACCTCGATGACGTCTATGAGCGGGGCGAGACGGTGAATCGTGGATTTGGGCAATCCCCATCGCCCTATCTTGTCGAATGGGTGGGGCAGACCGAAAAGACCGCCCTGTTCTTTGACCATCTCGGCCGTGCGGACGGGTGACAGGCCCTTTGGGACGGCCTGTTGCAGGAACAGGCCCATCACCTCTCCCTCGGTAGTCAGGATCTCCTGTCCCACTATCACCTTGAAGGGGGCCAGTTCGCGCAGTTTCAACGCCCCTTCGATGGTGCCATGATCGTTGACGGAAACGCAGCTTATGCCGAGCCCAGTGCATCTGTCAATGATGCTCTGTAGTTCCATGGTGGAGTCGAAGGAGTACCTGGTATGAACGTGCAAATCAGCTTTCAGCAACTCAGGCCAATTCACCCTTTCACAGGTATTCAGCGAGGAATGACACAACTCTTATCTATGCCCACCAGAAGGTCTCGTGAGGCATGGCTCATTATCTGCGGGCTTCCCGTAGTGAGATATACGTCGTCCTCTATGCGTACCCCGCCCCACTCGGGCAAGTAGATGCCTGGTTCCACGGTGACCGCCATCCCGGCGCGCATGGTCTGGGCAGCGCCCGGTCCCAGGCGTGGCTCCTCGTGCGTAGCCATCCCTACTCCATGGCCGAGGCCGTGGCCGAAGGCTGCCCCGTAACCGGCTTCTTCTATTATACTGCGGGCCAGGCCATCGGCCTCGCCCCCGGTCAGCCCGGGCCTGATGCGGTCAATAGCATTTTGCTGGGCCCTGAGCACCAGTCCGTAAATCTTTCGATAGGCGTCGTCCGGCGTTCCGATGTAGAAGGTCCTGGTGAGGTCGCTGCCGTAGCCATCAAAGCTGGCGCCCAGGTCAACGATGATTGGCTCTCCTTCTTGGACGGGGCGCTCCGATGGGTGATGGTGGGGTTGCGCCGCATTAGTCCCGGCAGCGACGATGATGTCAAAGGGCATCTTGTCGCTGCCCTGCTCGCGCATGTATTTCTCCAGTTCCCAGGCAACCGTCTTCTCCGAGAGGCCCGGCCGCAAGAAGGTGGTAAGGTGAATGAATGCCTGCTCCCCCAGGGCTACGGCGCGCCGGATTAGCTCCAGTTCTTCCTTGTCCTTTACAGCGCGTATCCCGGCTACAACGCCCTGTGTAGATATGAGATGGGCCGAACAAGTTTTGGCCAGCGCCTCGGCAAGCTGGGTGTAAGCCGCATAGGAGATATCCTCAGCTTCTAAGCCAATGGTCTTGATATTGTGCGAGGCGGCCAGTGGCGGCAGCCAGTTCGCCATCTCCCCCTTTATCTGCAGCACCTCGAACTGGGGGGCCTGTAGCTTTGCCTGTTCTACGTATCGGAAGTCCGTGGCCAGGATGGCCAGCTTTCCGGTAATGAATAGGGTACCAGCCGAGCCAGCAAATCCAGACAGGTAGCGCCGGTTATCGATCTGGGTAACAATGAGGCAGTCGAGGGGTCTCTCTTGCATGTAGTCGCGGACGCCGTGCAGACGACGGGTTATCCCAGTCTTCATTATGACCCCCTTTAAGGCCGGTTCCGTCGCGTCTGGCCCTGGCAAGTGGTCCTGAGAGGGGGCCGAGGAGCGACCTGCCGACGCGGAAGGCGCAGTGAAAAGGATAAAAGCTGTCGGACGCGCCGCCATCCAGAGGTGGTCCTCACTTCTGCGGCGCCTCTTTGCATTGGGCGGCCAGAATCTCGAGAGCGGCGATGTAGCCTCTCCAACCCAGGCCGGAGATCTGCCCGAGGGCGACAGGAGCAATGACCGAGTGCGCCCGCCATTGCTCGCGGCTGTGTATGTTCGACAGGTGCACCTCGACGACGGGCAGGCCCGCGTCAGCGAGCGCGTCGCGCAGCGACAGGCCGTAGTGGGTTAGCGCCCCGGGGTTGATGATTATGCCACTGAGTCCTGGAGATGCCTCCTGGATGTGGTCTATGATGGATCCTTCACTGTTGGACTGAAAAGCAGTCACTTCGACGCCCAGATCTTTGCCCCGCTCTTGAAGTAGGCTTTCTATCTCCGATAGTGTTTTGGTCCCGTAGATACCAGGGTCTCTCTGCCCCAGGCGGTTGAGATTGGGTCCGTTGATCACCAGGAATTTCATTTTGCAAGAGCACCTTTCGCGGTAACGCCGAGGATCACAAACAGGACAGGACATGCTTACTAAGGCAATTCTCAATTGTCTAACTAGGATGTTACTATAATCGGCTTTGCCTGTCCAGTAGCCTCAGACACCAAAATCCGCCGCCCGTTGAATCTCGATAAACCAGCATCTTCTTCACCAAATTGGTGCAGCAAATGTTCTGGAGAGGCCGCTTTAGCCTCTCCCTTTGGAAAAGGGAGACTGAGAGGGATTTTCCCACTGCTGTCTGTGTAACAGGAAAATCCCCCTTACGTCCCCCTTTCGCAAACTGAACATGTCCCACATCTTGCGCTGGACACAAGGGTTTTGAAGGGGGGATACACT
>JACQTY010000036.1 GCA_016210545.1 Chloroflexota bacterium | reverse complement strand
TTATTGCGGTCTGGAGAGGGGGTAAAACACCTCAGCTTGAGCGAATGGTTTTCATAGACAACCGAGTTTGCCAGTTTCCAGTCGAGCGGTTCAAAGGGTCGAAGCACCTCGGACCAAAACCTGGTTAGTTGGAACAGCATCGTATTTCCCTTTCAACGTCAGGCGTCCCAAGGGAACGCCCCTGAAGCTTCTTGCGGAACAGTGCTTAGCCACACCGAATGCATTCTCCGAACCGGCGGCCGTCGGCCCGACTGGCCAAGTTGTCCGCGCCAAGCCAGGACAACTCTGTAACCTCAACACTTATCTCTGTCTCCCCCTTTCGTGAAGCGGGCTACCACTGCTCCACGATCTCGGCTTTCACAGAGACGCTGATGCTGTTGCTGACCAGCCCGCTCTTCTCGACAGCCGCCTTCCACATCAGGCCAAAGTCTTTCCTGTTAAGCGAGCCTTTGAGAGTGAAGGCAATGCACCGATTCCCCAATTGGTCCCTTCGCGGACTTTCGACCAGCGCATCGAACAAGGCCTGCCGTGTGACGCTCCGGATGGTGAGGTCGCCGACTACCTCGTATCGTCCACTACCCTGAGGCCGGATGCACGTGCTACGGAAGGCCACGTGAGGGTAGTTCTCCACATCAAGGAAGGCTGGCGACCGGAGGTGGCCATCCCGCCGCGATTCCCCCGTATTGATGGATGTGGCGTCGATCATGGCCTCGATATTCGTTCGTTCCGGTCGTCCCTCGTTGAGGTCGACGGCAATCTCGAATTTGCCAAACTGCCCGTGAACGGTCGAGAACACCATGTGCTTGGCGGCGAACTCAATTGAGGAACGCTCCAGGGCCAGGCTCCACCTTGATGCGGTCATTAGTCGCGTCGACGAAGTCACTCGTTTCTCCTTTCCATTTATGACCTCTCTAGTTCGGTACACTGGCGCTTGCTCTGAGACGCCTCTCGGCTGAACACAGGTCCGTAGTACATGCTCCTAGCGCCGTCCTTTGCGTTCTCTCTCCAGCAGTTCGAGATACTCCATATGTGGGCGTTTGAGGCTGTTCTCACCTATCAGCCTCGTTGTGCGAACCTCCTCCAAGTGCTCCTCAAGAGTCCGCTCGGGATGCTCGCTAACCAGAGCCTCGGTCGCAAGTTCCTTGGCCAATTCAAGCGCGATCCTGGGAACAAGACTGCCATACCTCGCAATCCTGCGTCTTAGCGGTTCAGGCCAACCTGAATACTCGAGGCCCACTATGGTGGCCACTTCATCCTCCACATAATCTTGCAGTGGTATCTCCGTACAACGCGTGCGGAAAGCCATGTCAACCTTGGATGGCCGGGAGGTCGCGAATAGGAACGTAGCGCTCGGCAAGCGAGCCACTCGCTCAGCCAACAGCAATGACCTGGTCTTTAGCTCCAGAACGGTGAGAAGACTTTCCTGTATAGCCCGTGGCGCCAAATGAATTTCATCGACAAAGATGACGACTGGCGGGTACTCTAACACCTGTTTCTGGTACTGGGTCCCGGCATCTCTTGCCTGTTGGCCCACATCGTGGAGCGCCCCGTCTACTAGGTCAAAGAGCCTCTCCCGGCTTGATAGGGCTCTGCCATCAATAGAGACAAAAGGCAGACGAAGACAGTGCGCAACCCGTCGAGCCAGTTCCGTCTTGCCGCTGCTGGGATTACCGGTAAAGAGATAACTGGCTGGCAATTGTGGCGGCGCCGTCAGGAGGGCCTTGAGGACGGCCCGTTTCAAGGTATCTACAGCAGGCTTGTTACCAATGAAGTCAAAGAACGAGTCCTTGACTCGTTGCCTCACTTCCTGCGGCACCGCGTGACGACCAGCCGCAAGTGATTCCACCGGGAACTGCTCTCGCCGCAATGTCGTAACAGATGGCCCGCCGGCCAATCCGCCTGCGGGATCCGCTTGATCCAAGTCCCACCCCGATTCGATTATTAGTTGTGTCAATGGAGCCACTGTCTTGCCCCCTTCATTTGTATTCCCTCTTGGTCAATACACCGGCGTTAGCCCCGAAACGCCTCTCGGCCTACTATAGGTCTCTACGCCATGCCAGTGCCATCTTTTCCCCAGTCTGGCTATTCGTCATTGAGAATGGCCCATCGAGCAGTTGGCCTACCGTTAGTCCCTGAATCGTCACCACTATCTTGGCAAACAATTGCTATCTCACGCGGCCTCCCGTCCCATCTTCGCCGGCACTTCGAAACACATCACCGCCGGTCTGGACGCCACCGAACGCTTTGACGGGGTGTGAACATATTTTTGCACTTTTTTCAGTGTTCCCAAGCGGTCTCCTTAGCAAAGGTTAAAATATGGTTAATAACCAGGCACAGACGGTAAAGGCTGACAACCATTATACACCGTGTATTAACCAGTGTGTCAAGTCTCCTTGACCTAGTAGTTGTATAAATAAGCACGAGTATTTTACCGCCCACGAACCCGCTTTGCCTCATACCATCGTCCATCCCGGGGGACGAACTGACGTCGGCGCAAACTCGAAATGAGCAATGTAGATGGCATACAGGTAGGTTTTCCCAGTGGAAGGGTGGATGAGGAGAGCGCAAGAGCAGGTGAGGCCAGCCCACGCAAAGCGCGTGGCCGTTTCGGAATGCTTTTGGGGAAGTCTCAACAATTGGGAGGGGCAGATTGCGGGACCGGGGCCCGTCTGGCGGGGGGTGGAATGCGGACGAGCGTCAACCCTGAAAGAAGTGGGTGGTTGGCGCCGCGGCGGCGGACACTACCGAAGGGTTGCCCAAAGGACTGGCAGTACGGAGGGACACTGACGCGAGGGATTAGACCGAGGAGAGCATGTGGAAATCATGGAGCGTACCCGGCCCGGTAGGTTTAGACAATGGCGCCGAGGCCCCGGCCGCGCGGCGTGCAGGGTTGCCTTAGCTGGTACCTACTTGCGCAGGTTGGCATAATGCCCGGGTCCCTTGTCCCTCGAAGGGAAAAGGGTAGATCCCCCCTGAGCGAGCCGAACGGCATGCTCCCGATGAATCGGGACTCATCTCAGTCCTCTCCCTCGCTCCGCGCAGCCGAGTCTTCGAGAGGGGAGAGGAGATTGGTGTCACTCGGATTCGTGCAACTATGCGCTCGTTGGAAAGACATTTGCCCCTCGGGGACGCCCCTTTAGAGAGCAAACCGGCTAGTCGCAGAATTGGGCCTCAGCACAAACAGCGTCCTTTGTGCGCGTGTATCCGCCGGAGCGTGAGCAAACCCCCGCGGGGGTCAGGCGTGGCACTCCGCAGCCTGGGACGCGGCGAACCTGTCCAGGTTCCTTATTACCGCCGCCTCCCAGTAATCGAGGGATGCCTTCTTGGTGAACACACCGACATGGCCGGCGTTCTCAATGAGCTTCACTGTGGTCGGCCCGGAGACGTACTTCGCCATATTAAAGACCTGGGGGGGCAGGGTGATGTCATCGTTCTCGCCGGCGATCAGGGACACCGGGCACCGGATGTTCCGCAGGTCCACTTTCTCGCCGAGCACTTCCATCTCTCCCGTGATGAGCGAATTCCTCTTGAATAGCTTATCGACGGCCTCGAGATACCACACCCCCGCCAGGTCAACCGGCTGGTCGTACCAGCTCTTGAACCGGCGCCACCGCTGGA
>JACQTY010000037.1 GCA_016210545.1 Chloroflexota bacterium | reverse complement strand
ATTACTTGGGGTCGGGTTGGGAAACCCGACCTACGGGATTTTGAGATAGATTCTTAGTATCTCTTATGCCAGTCTTCCGGCACTTTGGTCAACTGCTGGGGACTCAATTTGAGCTTGCGATACCAGGGCGTCCCGTACTTCGCCACAATCTCATTCAATCTCTTGAGCCGGTCGGCAGCCACAGTTTTCAGGTACTTCACCCGTTCTCTGGCATCGGTGATGGCCATGCCTTCTTGCCAGATAGCCCTGCCGGCGGCGTAGCCGGAGGCCCCGGCCCGGCAAGCCAGTTCCATCTGTTTAGCATAGGTCTCGTAGCCCACCCCCGCGCTGAGTAGCACCCACGGTTTCAGCGACGCCTGGTCCAGCTTACGGCATGTCTCCAGCAGTTTACCCTGGTCTTTCTCGAACCTCATATCGGCGGGGAATTCCGCCTTGAAAACATCAACCGCCAGCCCTGAGACCTGTCCAGCCGTCTGTATCACTAGCTCGCTCTTCCTGGAAGCAAACCCGGCGGAATCGGGGTCCTCGCCCTTCACAGCGTACGTTACCGTCTCCAGTAGAAAAGGGACTTCGTTCCTCTGACAGTCGTCGGCCACCTTCCGGGCCGTCTGCAACTGGACTGGCGCCACCTCGGTCAGGTCAGGCCGATAATAGAGGAGGAGCTTCGCCGCCGAGCCGCCCATTTTTCTTATCTTGGCGACGTTCCACCCTTCCAGTAGCTGGGTGATGCGCCCCACATCCTTTGCCTCGTACCCTGAAGCCTCCATGCTCAACAACAACCCAACGCGCCCGGGAAGGACACCGCTGGCGATGGTCTGGGCGGCGCCGTAGACCGGGTCAAGGAGAATGGCGCTGCTGCACGGCGCCAGCGACTGGCACAACTCGATCTTTAGCTGGACCATCGTCTGGTAGTCCGCGGCTCCGTTGCTCCCCTGCCCCACCATATTCAGCAAGGACCCCCGGTGGTCTATGGCGCAGATGGTGACGAAACCGTCGGCGGTGGAAATCTGCTGCAGCCTGCGGAGTTTGCCAATGGACAGTGCTTTCAATGGCATCCCCACCTCCTTCATTATCTGAGCTTGAGCACCTCGAGGAACGCCTCCTGAGGCACCTCCACCTGGCCGATGCGCTTGAGACGTTTCTTGCCTTCGGCCTGTTTCTCCAGGAGTTTGCGCTTGCGGGTGACGTCGCCGCCGTAGCACTTGGCCAGCACGTTCTTGCGCATGGCCACGATGGTCTCGCGGGCGATTATCTTGGAACCGATGGCTGCCTGTATTGGCACATCGAAAAGCTGTCGCGGTATCAGGCGCCGGAGCTTGTCCACGAGTACCCTTCCTTGCACCTGAGCCTCGTCTACGGGCACAATCCGGGAAAAGGCGTCCACCGGCTGGTTGTTGACGAGCACCTGTAACTTCACCAGCCGGTTAGGCCGGTAGTCGCAGAAGGTGTAGTCCAGCGATGCATAGCCCTGGGTGGATGATTTAAGCTGGTCATAGAAGTCCACCAGGATGGCCCGCAGGGGTATGCCATACTGCATCAAGGCCCTATCCCAGGGAGAATCCCCCTCCCCACCACCCAGATATTCCAGCTTGCTGAACTCCCCCCCCCGCCCCGTCACCAACTCCATGACCGCGCCAATGTAACGGCGCGGGGTTATGACAGTTATGTCCATCCAGGGTTCCAGGATCTCCTCAATATCCGCCGGTTGAGGCAACGCCGCCGGGCTTTGCACCGTCACCTCGGTCCCATCGCGTTTCTTCACCTGGAACGCCACACTGGGCGCCGTCACCACCAGAGAAAGCCCGTACTCCCTCTCCAGACGCTCCCTGACGATCTCCATGTGAAGCATGCCCAGGAAGCCGCAGCGGAACCCAAAGCCGAGGGCGGTACTGGTCTCTGCCTCATAAACAAGGGAGGCATCGTTAAGCTTCAGCTTCTCCAGGGCATCTCGCAGCAGTGGGTAGTCATTGGCCTCAACAGGGTACAACCCTGCGAAGACCATAGGTTTGACCGGCCGGTAGCCAGGGAGCAGCTCCGCGGCCGGCGCCGCTTCTGCCGTTATCGTGTCCCCCACCTCGCAGTCCTGGACGCTTTTAAGCCCCGTGGCTATGTAGCCTACCTCCCCCATCTCCAGCTTGCCCACCGATACGGGCTGAGGGCGGAATATCCCCACCTCCACGGCCTCCAGGCGCTTCTGGGCCGATACTAGCAGGAGCTTTTCACCGTCAACCACGCTCCCGTCCACTACACGTACATAGGCGATCACGCCTTTATACGAATCATACTTAGAGTCGAAGATCAGCGCCCTCAGCGGCGCCTCTGTCCTTCCACCGGGCGGCGGAATACGGCGGACCACTGCTTCTAAGACATCGGGGACGCCCTTGCCGTCCTTCGCTGAAACGAACAGGATATCCTTTCTGTCAAAGCCGAGCACCGCTACCAGTTCCTGCGCTACCCGCTCGGGTTCGGCGTTGGGCAAATCGATCTTGTTGATGACTGGAATCAGAGTCAGGTTATGCTCCATGGCGATGTAGACGTTGGCGAGGGTCTGGGCCTGTACACCCTGAGAGGCGTCCACAACCAGGATCGCACCGTCGCAGGCTGCCAGGCTGCGGGATACCTCATACGTGAAGTCGACGTGTCCCGGCGTGTCGATGAGATTAAGCTGATATGTCCGGCCATCGGACGAGGTGAAGTTGAGGCGTACGGCCTTGGCCTTAATGGTGATTCCCCGCTCCCGCTCCAGGTCCATCTGGTCCATGACCTGTTCTTGCATGTTCCGAAGTTCAATGGTCTTGGTTATCTCCAGGAAGCGGTCAGCGAGTGTGGACTTACCGTGGTCGATGTGGGCGATAATGCAGAAATTGCGGATGTGTTCCATGCTGCAAACATGGTAGCACATTGGTTGAGGATAAACAAACGGATTCGTCACTAAGAATCTATCTCAAAACGCCGTAGGTCGGGTTTCCCAACCCGACTGCGCTGGCAGGTTAGGAAACCTGCCCTACAGGGGCAGATACCGGCCAGTGCTCTGCTCTAGCACGCGAGTGTAGCGCTGGCCTTT
>JACQTY010000026.1 GCA_016210545.1 Chloroflexota bacterium | reverse complement strand
CCAAAGGGAGAGGTAGGTTGGCCGCCTATTTGCCGCAAGGTGCGCGCGGACCAAGGTGCTGCACCAGCCAGGTGAAGAATCGTTCCGTTTCGTGAGATTGAATGGGCGGCGGATTTTGGATAAGTCATTACGGCGCCTTAGATACAACGAAGGGAAAGGCTACTCGAGTAGCCCTTCCCTTCGTCCTAGTGGCTTTTGTCCGGTCCGCTAAGCTATTTCTTCTTCGGAGCGGGCTTGGCCGGGGGCTTCGACTTCAGCAACATAGGAACCTCCTTTGCAACATTAAGATATGTTCCATTGGCCGGGCTATTCGGTATAGCTTATTTCTTCTTCGGAGCGGGCTTGGCCGGGGGCTTCGACTTCAGCAACATAGGAACCTCCTTTGCAACATTAAGATATGTTCCATTGTCTGGGCTATTCGGTATAGCTTATTTCTTGGGAGCAGGCTTGGCCGGGGGCTTGGACTTAAACATTAAGATGATCACCTCCTTCCTGTTACGTTTTTCTAATAAGTCTCAGTAGTTGTTGTGACTTGCCACCCCACGTGACAGTCACGCCGGGAATCGCCTGTTCGAAGGCAAACATAAAGGCTGCCATTTTGCGTGCAAATGGCAGCCTTTCCAGAAACCAGACCTGGAGCTACTACGCTTCTTACTACTTGACGGGTGATCGTCTATTGACGTATCCATAATCCTGTTGAGTTCTTGCAACCTTTCGGACTTTTATGCTAGTATTAGGTTGGCTTGCGCCATTCACCAAAGGGTGAACTTCAATTCATGTTTACATTATCACAGGATGTCCCCTTTGTCAACACCTTTTCAGGAGGTTTTTGAAGATTTCTGGATGGACTCTTATTACCAACCACGGACTGGTGTTGAGCTACATCTCGAAACACCCGCGCAGCACGGCCCGCGAACTGGCTATCGCTGTTGGGCTTACCGAGAGGTCGATAAGGAAGATAATTGACGACCTGGAAGAAGCCGGGTTCATTGTGCGCCGCCGCGAGGGCCGCCGCAACCACTACCGGATCAACCCGGAGATGAACATGAGCCACCCTAGCCACGGGGAGATCGCCATCGGTGGGCTATTGGAGCTAATGGGCTGGCGCCGCCGGGGCCGTCCGCGCAAGCCCGTCGATGGCTCGCTCCCCATGTTGCCCGGGTTTTCCGAGCTTTCGTCGCCGGCGCAGGAAGCCCCGGCCTCGGAGGAGATAGTCGCATGATCTATTGGGCGCCGCTGCTGCATTTCTATCAACCCCCGACCCAGATTTACCCGATACTGAAGAAGATCTGCGACGAGTCCTACAGACCGCTTATCCGGGTCCTCCAGGGCTACCCCTACGCCAAGGCTACCATCAACATGAATGCCGTGCTCACGGAGATGCTGTGGGAACACGGCCAGGGCGCGGTCATCCGCGGCCTGCAGGAGCTGGCCCAGCGCGGCCAGGTGGAGTTCACCGGCTCCGCCAAATACCATCCCATCCTTCCCCTCATACCGGGAGAGGAGGTGGAGAAGCAGGTCCGGCGTAACCACCTCACCAACCGGCACTTCTTCGGCTCTGTTTACTCTCCAAGGGGTTTCTTTCCGCCCGAGATGGCCTACAGCCAGGATATCGTGCCCCCGATAATCGAGTCCCGGCATGAGTGGGTGATCCTGAGCGGCGTGGCCTGTCCCAGCAAGTGGCCCATGGACTTCATATATGAGACCGGGACCGACGGGGAGAAGATAGCCGTCTTCTTCCGCGATGATATCCTCAGCAACAAAATAAGCTTTCAGAGCGTGAACGGCAGCGGTTTCATTGAGCATCTCAGGCAGCTTCACAGCGGCCAGGGCGACATCTATGTGATAACGGCGATGGATGCCGAGACCTTCGGGCATCACATCCAGAACTGGGAGAAGCTTTTCCTGGCGGAGGTCTATGAGGCCCTGGAGCCGGCAGGGCCTTTGTTCACCAACCTGCCGCACATGAAGGCGGTCGCCGAGCAACACCAGGGGCTGTTCAGCTTTAGAGGTGAGGCCAAGGATATCGAAATCGTGACCATCAGCCAGCTCCTGGACATCTTCCCCCGTGGCCCCCTCATCGAGCCGCGGACCTCCTCGTGGAGCACCTCGCTGGAGGACATAGAGCATGATAACCCGTTCCCGCTGTGGAAGGACAAGAATAATACAACGCACTCCATGCAATGGGAACATCTCGCCCTGTGCCACGACCTGGTGGAAAGGGCCGCCAGGCTGAGCGACAACCAGCAGAGCCAGCAGTACTCCAATATCGCCAGGGGCCTTCTGGACCCTGCCCTGCATAGCTGCCAGTTCTGGTGGGCCAGCAAGAGGCCGTGGTGGGACATCAACATGGTCAGCCGCGGGCTTGTTCAACAGGAGGAGGTCATCCTTAACGCTTTCCGGGCGGTAAGGGTGAGCGGCTGCCCCGACGCGGAAAAGACCAAGGCCTATTATCAGGTCATAATCGCCAGGGACATACGCACCAAGATCCGGGAAAGGCTCCTATGGGACTGAACCAGATCTATCTGGGTCTGGCCCTGCACAATCACCAGCCAGTCGGCAATTTCCCCCACGTTTTTGAACAGGCCTACCAGAAGGCCTATCTCCCTCTGGTCCACGCCCTGGAGGCGCACCCCGCCGTCCGCCTGTCGTTGCATTACAGCGGCCCGGTCTGGGACTGGCTGATGGAAACGCATCCCGATTTCCTGGGACGCGTGGCGGCCCTGCACTCCCGGGGCCAGGTGGAGCTGATGACCGGCGGATACTACGAGCCGGTCCTGGCCTCCATCCCCGACGCCGACAAGAGGGGACAGATATCCCGAATGACCGGCTTCCTCCAGGAGAGGTTCTCCGCCCAGGCCACCGGGCTGTGGCTGGCGGAGCGGGTATGGGAGCCTTATCTGGCGAAGCCCCTGGCGGAGGCGGGCGTCGAGTGGACGCTGGTGGATGACAACCACTTCAAGATGGTGGGGCTGGAGGAGAAAGACCTGCTGGGCTACTATCTCACTGAGGAGCAGGGCTGCCGGCTGAAGGTCTTCCCCAGCCTCAAACGCCTGCGTTACTCCATCCCGTGGCGGGATGTCTCCGAGGTCATGTCCTTCCTGCGCGAGGCCGCTGATGAGTCGGGGACGCGGGTGGCGGTGATGGGCGACGACGGCGAGAAATTTGGGGTCTGGCCCGAGACCTACCAGCATTGCTGGGAAAAGGGGTGGATGGAGACCTTCTTCAAAGCCCTGGAGGAGAACAGCCAGTGGCTGCACCTCATCCACCTGGGCGAGTTTGCCCGGAAGTTCCCCCCGGTGGGCAGGGCCTATCTGCCCTGCGCATCCTATGACGAAATGCTGGAATGGGCCCTGCCGGCTGCCAGGTCCTTTCAGTTCACCACCATGAAGCGCCTCCTGGAAGCCCAGGGGCGACAGGACGTCCTGCAGTACCTCAAGGGGGGCTTCTGGCGCCATTTCCAGGTCAAGTACCCCGAGGCGAACTGGATGCACAAGAAGATGCTATGGGTACACCGCAAGGTGCACCAGGCGGCCGCCCAGGCATCCGGGGATTGCGGCCGGTCCGAGCTGTGGCAGGGACAGTGCAACTGCCCTTACTGGCATGGGGTCTTCGGCGGCCTCTACCTGTCGGACATTCGGTCAGCCACATACCACCACCTTGTGCTGGCGGAGAAACAGGCCGACCGGGTGCTCCACGGGCCGCACCCGTGGTTGCACTGGGAACAGGCGGACATGGACTACGATGGCCAGCCCGAGCTGACGGTGGAGACGCAGGCCCAGTCGTTGTGGCTCAAGCCGGCCCAGGGCGGTAGCCTGGTGGAATGGGACTTGCGCCAGCCGGGATTTAACCTGCTCAGCACGCTGGCCCGGCGGCCCGAAGCTTACCATCTGGAGTTCCTGGAGAGACACGCCGCAGGCAGCCAACCCGACGGCGGGTCCGTGAAGAGCATTCACAACGGCCTGCGGACCAGGACGGGACTGCCCGCGACCTTCTACTATGACAGTTACCCCCGGGTTAGCCTCGTCGAACACATCTTGCCGCCCGACGCGACTATGGAGGATCTCCAGTGGGGGCGGCAACCCGGATACGGCAACTGGGCCAACTCGCCGTATGAGATGAAGGTGGAGCCGCGCCAGCGCGAACTGGCGCTGATGTTGAAGCGAGAAGGCGATTCGTGGGACGGGTCTCCCCTGCGGATAGAGAAGCAGTTGGTGGTCGGCCTCTCTGAGGCTGGACCTGTGGGGCTGGAGGTAGTCTACAGGTTGACGAACACCGGGAGCGGTCGTGCTGGGGGGCTGTTCGGCTCAGAGTGGAACATCAACCTGCTGGGAGGAGGACATAATCCGGAGGCCTACTACCGCTTCCCCGGGGAGAGGTACGACTATCTGGACTGCGCGGGACACGAGGAATCGGCCTCGGAGGTGTACCTGGGGAACCGCTATCTGAATATTGAGCTTGGTCTCAGGAGCATGCCGGAGGGCAGACTGTGGCGTTTCCCCATCGAGACCGTGTCCAATAGTGAAGCCGGCCTCGAGAAATCCTACCAGGCCAGTTGCCTGGTGCTTCTGTACCGTTTTGACCTCGAGCCGGCTTCATCGCTAGACGTAAGGCTTACGTGGACCGCAGGAGCGGCGTCCCCTCGCCATTAGGCCTATTTCTTGCGCTCCCAGACCTTAATACCTTCGGGGACCAACTCCACAAACACATTGTCGCCGGCGCGTAACTTCAGAGACGCCGGGCCGGAAACCTTCAATACCTGATCGCCGTGCGTCAACTCGTACTCTTCGTGGTCGCCCATGTAAGCAGCCACCTTGACCGTGCACATCCACACGTTGGGACGCTCGGGTGGTTTCTCCTTGTAGAGGGTCATGTCCTGCGGGCGGATACAGAGGAGCACATCCTGGCCGCCCCTTGTGGTCTCCAAGCGTGTGCACTGAAGTGAGGAGTTGCCCGGGGCCTGCAGGGCCTTCACCAAGGTTCCTTGCGGCGTTACTTCGACGACCTTGCCCTCAATGTAGTTCACCTGGCCGATGAAGTCCATGACAAACTGCGTCTTGGGGTTCTCGTAGATCTCTCTCGGCGGACCCTCCTGCTCTACGTGCCCCTGGTTCATTACCAGGATGTGGTCGGAGAGGACCATTGCCTCGGCCTGGTCGTGGGTCACGTATACCGACGTGACGCCGATGCGCTGCTGCAGGGCCTTCAGCTCGATCCTCATGGACTCGCGCAGCTTGGCGTCCAGGTTGGACAGTGGTTCGTCCAGCAGAAGTGTTTCGGGCTCGAACACCAGGGCGCGAGCCAGGGCGACCCTCTGCTGCTGGCCGCCGCTGAGCAGGGTACCCGGCCTGTCCCCGAGGCCACCGAGGCCGACCAGTTCCAGGGCGGAACGCACCTTTTCCTTTTGCACCTCTTTGGGCACATGGCGCAATGCCAGGGGATAGGCCACGTTTTCGCCCACCGTCATGTGCGGCCACACCGCATAGGACTGGAACACCATGCCCATGCCGCGCTTCTCCGGTGGGGTGAAAATCTTCTTTTCGTTGGAGCTCAGTACCTTGTTCCCCACCGAGATCTCGCCGGCATCGGGCCGCTCAAGCCCGGCGATAAGTCTCAAAGTGGTGCTTTTCCCACAGCCGCTAGGCCCCAAAAGAGTAAGTAGTTCGCCGTCCTTCACCTCAAAGGAGATGCCGTCTACGGCTTTCATCTTACCAAAGAGCTTCTGTATCTTGTTGACCTTTACCGACGGCATTTTCTGTTGCCTCCCCTTCTCGACCGGACCCTATTGAGAGGGCACGTTCATGTTGAGATGCCTAAATTGCAGAAATTGTAGCCGATACGTGTGGCTCTTGTCAAGTGCAATGCGCGAGCAATGCGCGAGCCGCCATTCAATACATAGGAGCATTACCCGTGGTCCATCAGCCCGGGCAGATCGTCAACCTATCGCCGAATCCGCCATCAAACCGTGGCGGCAACATCAAAAAGGTGACGGGGACGCAAGGTGGATTTGCCAAACCCCTCTCAATCTCCCCTTCGGAGATCCTTCGACAGGCTCAGGACTCGCTTTGCTCGGCTCATCCCGATTCATCGGGATTTTCCGAAGGGGGACGCAAGGGCACTCCCTGCGCCGCCGATTCAGTCTGAACCAGGCCCCTCGCGTCTTGCTCGCTCTTCCGGCAAGGTCGGCGGCGACGGCTTTGCGGGTTCTACGGAGCAAAACTCAGTAGAACTACGGATTGCGTGCTTGGGATGGCTGGAGTACCTTCTAATTAGTTCTTGACCTTATCGGAAGGAAAAGTGGCGCGAAGTTTCCCTGCGCTCCGCAACAGGGGCGCCTCCTGTACTGGAAAGAACGCCGAGGTGCATGGCCAGAAGCGGGAAAGCCGCCGATGTGAACGGAGTACGGCGGTTGTCAGTCACAAGAGACGACAACGCAAGACGGAGATGCATGAGCGTGGAGGCAATCGAAGGGAAACTACTTAGTTTTCCCGGAGGGTGATCAATGAAAGGACACTGGTGCTCCCGGGCCAATACGACATGTCAGGAATCTAGCTGCGGTAGCGGCTGCTGGTTGATGAACCGTGATGTCCCGTTTCAATTTGTAGCTGAGGCGCAGGATAGTCCCAGGGCCATCTACCTGAGTGAGAACTGCGTTTTCCCCGGCAGTAGAACCCTCAAGACTGCGGCACAGCCACCTCAGGCCGGATAGGTCTGCGGACGCCGCGCGGCCACTCATTATCCCGGTCTTCGACTGTAGTATTCTTGCAACGAGACCCGCGCCTCCAGCCACTCAGATACTTTGGGCCACAGTTCCCTATGCGCCTTCCGACCTGCCGAAAGGCCGACGTGAGAGGCGGGGAAAACGATTTCTTCGTATTCTGGCCCTGAGTATGCCTTCTTCAGCGCTGTTGCTGATTCGACCGGCACAAGGTGATCGTACCTGCCGATGATGTTTAATAGGGGGCAGCGTATCCGGCCCAGGTCAACCCGCTGCTTGCCAACTTCCAGCTTATTCCGCATCAACAAATTATCGCGATAAAAGCCTTCCATGAGCTCGACATAAGCAGCGGAGGGTACGGTCGGAGTATCTACAAGCCATCGGGATCTTCTCCACGCGTCGCGCCACGCTTCGTAGGTGAGGAACTCGGCGAAAAACTCGGGACTGCTGAGGAAGACCGGCATATATAGCGCCAGCAGGCCGAAACCAGCAAGGTTGAACAATTCGCCGGGGACGTTGCCCGGGAGGGACGGCGTGTTCCTCGGTTGAGAGGCCCTCCCGGCGAGGATGCGGTAGTCGAGCCAGTTGGAGAAATCTACCGGCGTGGCCAGCAAGATGAGGCCGTTCACCCGGTCCGGCGCCAGGGCAGCGTGGATTAGAGAGATCATGCCGCCGGTGCAATATCCCAGGATCGAGACAGGCCCAGCAGATACCAGGGCAGCAGCCCGGTTTACATAGCCGGCGTAGTCAGCAAGACCTACTTCTGCCTGTTCCGCGGAAGGGTCTCCCCAGTCGATGAGGTACACGCTGAAACGGCGTCTGCAAAAGCTTCGCACAACGCTGACGTCCTCGTTGAGGTCCAGAATGTAAGGACGGTTGATGATGTGCGGGACGAACAGGATACTCCTGCGGACGGCTTCCTGGCACCCGCACCTGTAGCGCACAAGCTTGAAGCCGAGCGCTTCATCTTCATCAACCGCTTCCGAAGGGGTCGCCGCTACCGTTATCGCGGGGAGAATCGCTTCGCTAGACTTGAAGAGGTCGGCCCTTAATCTAGTGAGCGGGTAGTGGCTCGACGATGCCACTTCTACCTGGTGTGTAACCTTCTCACGACCCACCCTGTCACCTCCAGCTCCACTGGATGATGTCTTACCATACTATACGCCCGTCCGCCTGACCGCAAATCCCATCGGGAGACATGCCCGGGTCCTTGCATTTTGCGTCGTGTCCATTACCTGGTCAGGCATAGCCACAAATCGTCCCCCGGTCCCCCTGCAAACTGAACATGTCCCACACCTTGCGCTGGACATAAGAGATCACACTTCGGAACGAAACTGCGAGAATCACAACGGAACCGCCTCTCGCCTACATTTTGCCAGCAGAAAGACGCTCCACGCATCAGTTCTTCGCATCTGTTAGATAACGCCTGTGTCCAAGAATCGAGATATAGGTAAAGGTGAGGAGACTCCGTAGGGGCACGATGCATCGTGCCCAGCCGCGTACCTCGTGCCCCACCATTTCTCAATACTGACGGTTCGGGACCCGACGGGATCACATGTTCCAACATATTCCTGACCAGATAGCGGTAACTAATCTGAGGCACGGGGGAGACGGCCCCGCAACGCGTCATCCCAGCCCCGTATCGGGGTACGGGGTAAACTCCGGCCCCGATGCATCGGGATCCCCGCAGTGCTCACGTCTCCTGGATTCCGGCCACCGAGCCGGAATGAGAGGTGGTGTAGCGCCTCTCGCTATCTGTCTAAGTACGGGTGCTCAAGGCATTTTGTTGGAACGAGTGCTGTCGGGATGCCCCCCTTCGAACTGAACATGCCTCTTCTGGACACCGTTTCGTCCTCCAGCCACTGTATCTACGGAGTTTTTCAACCTGATAGCTTTGTAAAGGACTACGGGTTTTCCCCAGCAAAACTCAGTGGTTTTGCGGATGGACGGTCAACGTTGCCGCAGTGTTAAGATTAGTATCGGCGAGTTTACGGGACCTTCGTCTGTCCCCCATTGCTCCCCGTGGTGACTGCCGTGCCAACCATACCCTGCGCAAGACGATAGAATTGCTTTCATTGGATAACTTAAGTAAGCCAGTAGCAGAAGGCAGGGTAGCGACAGCCGCCTCCGGACCACTCCGTCGGTCTGCGGCAGTGGCTCACGAGAACCCGCACAACAGCAGGACCGGTCTAGCAGGATATCAAAAAAGGAGAGACAACACATGGCGGAGAAGGTCGGGTCAGACATGTTCGAGGTCTATTCTAAGGCGTCCAGGGCGTGGATGGACGCGCTAGGCTCCTGGTCCAAGACCGCGGCGGGAGCTTCACCTATGGGCAAGGGCATGGACATGGAGGGGCTGTTCAGACCCTATTGGGACTTTATTGAAAGGTGGAACAAGACATATAACAGCTATGCCGGCATGATGAACGCGGCTTTTTCCTTCACCACAATGAGGGACACCGGCGACGTGGCCGCCAAGAGCATGAGCTCCTACACCAGGATATACAACACGTGGCTCGAGGGAATGGGCGCGGTCACCCGCGAAATCTACGAGGTAGGCCGCAAGGCCAGCGCCGGGGAAAAAGTGGAGATGGAGAAGTTCCTGAAGGCGCTGAGCGGCGTCTACGATAACGTTTCCACCCGGGTAATGGAATCGCTGCAGGACACCCCGTTTGCCGGCATGAAGGACATAGAGGCGGCGATGAAGAGGTCTCTGGACTCATTCCCCGAGGAACAGAAGGCTTTTCGGGAGTTCCTGGAGGAGGTCGTCAACGTGAACTCGGTAGCGATGCACCTCTCGACCTCCACAATGAAGCAGACGACCGAAGGGCTCAGCCGGATCCTGGAAAAGGGCACCCTGTCCGGCAACGGACATGGGTCCCTGGCAGAGGCCTTTGAAGAATCGCTGCGGGAAGCTGCCGAGACCCTGCGCGCCCCCTCCATTTCCGTTCCGGGATACAAGGAGATTACCGAGCGGGCGATCGTCTGGAGAAAGGCAAATGTTGATCTCTGCGTCTCCTGGCTGGAGATGAATCTCAAGCTTTATCAGGGGATAACCGGCTCAACGCAGGAAATCTCCAAAGCTGGCGAAGAGATGTTCAAGGAAGGTAAGATATCATCGGCCGACGAGTTCTACAAGAAATGGGGCGAAGCCCGAACCAAGGCGACGGAGACGATGTTGAGCAACTCCCAATTCTACCAGAACGTTCCTGCCTTTATCACCAGCTACACCGAATGGATAAAGGCGACGAACGACTTCTGCCGGGCCATCATGACGGCGCCGTATGCGTCGCGGGAGGACCTGGAAAGACTCTCCGAGGAACTGGAGAAGTTGAAGAAGAGCGCTGAGAAGAAGGCAAAGTCCAGACCCGAAGAGGCTAAGGTCGAAGACTAGGCGCCACGGACGCGGATCATATTAGCCGAGGCGTCAAATGGGTTACGCCAAGTTCCCCTCAAAGGGGCTGTGATATCGACGGGGAGAATGATTATCCAAGAGTGCAGCCTAGCCTCTGAAGAAAAGACCTGACCAGCATGCTGCAGGTTCTTGGGTCGTCCCGAGACATCGGGACTCCCTCAGAATGGGGAATTGCCACCCCGTCCTGCCCCACCCTGTCGTAGCGAATCCCGACTGGTCGGCGCACGCCGAGAGCCGCAGCGAAGGGTCTACAGCCTGTCCGAAAGGGACTCTCGCTTGCGGAGCGGTGGAGGTTGGACTGCGAGAACGGGGCGGTTACCTGCGGGACCCTGCGTGGTGAGGAAGCCCCGGAGCCGGAGTCTCAATGAACAGGGCGTCATCGGGCCAACCCCCTCTCCGTTTATGGAGAGGGGGTCAGCCATGTATCGCAAAGGTTGCCGGGCTGAAGTATCCCAAATCCAGTCCAATTAGACGCTGATTTGCCCAACTAACCATCGATGGCAACCTGTCCCGTTGAAATCCAGGGGCTTTGCATTATTGAACGACCCATGGGGGTCTGGCCGCGCTACCTGTCATGCTGAGCCGAAGCCCTGAACCGAAGCCCTGAGCGAAGCGAACGGGGAAGTGAAGGGCGGCGAAGCATCTGGGGAACGAGGTGTGGAACGCCCACCCCATCCCGACCGGTCGGGATTCGTTCCGACAAGTGGGGACTCTCCGAGTAAAACATCGGAGTCCGAGCGGAGTTCGGACAGGGTGACAAGGCAAAGACCCTGCGTTGAAATCCCGGTTCGTGGACCGGATACCGCTATTTGGCCCCAGTTCAATGTGGGTGGAGTAGATATGCAATACATAAAAGACCAGCACGACGAGTCCAAGACGGTGTTTGAGGGTTATCTCAACCTGCAAAGCGAAAGCTATGAGTTCATTACCCGGACCATAGCCATTCACAACTGGCTGACAGAGGCGTACAAGACGATGCAGGAAAATCCTCAGTTGACTGCTGAGGAGCTGTGCGAGACGTGGCGGCCGGCGTTTGTGCAGGTATACCGCCACCTTTTCGCCGCCTTCTTGCGCCCCTATCATATGGCGCTGTTCCCCTTCGGTGAATCGCACGAGCTGCAGCGCGAATTCCTGGAAGCCAAAGGCCACGCCGACCTCTTCCAAGCGGCCTCCCAATTGTGGATAGAAGCGCCGTCGGCCTTTATGAAGGGGTTCTATGGCGAGACTCCTACCCCGAAGAAGAAGACCAGGCACAGCCTGGCCGTCAACGGGAGGACAGACATTGACGAACTCCTCACTGTGACGCCGTTCAACCTGATGGTCAAGGTCGCTGATGAAGAGGCAAAGGTATACCTGGACACGCTGGAGAAGATATTCGGGACCCTGGGCGAGGCGGAGTTCCTCTTCCCCAAAGACATGGTTGTCCACATGCACAAGGTACTGTCCATCCAGCCCAAAATATACGCGCTGGCGGAGAAGTACGAGTCCATGCTCCAGAGCGCCTGGGAAGAGTCGCTGCACAAGTTCTGTCATGAGGTGAAGAAGACGTCCGAGCCGATGGACTTCAAGGCATTCTTCGGCAAGTATGCCCACCTTCTTTCCGAAGAATATGACCGGCTTCTGGGTTCGCACGAATTCATCGAGGTCCAGAGCACCTTTGTGGCCCTCACCGCCGAGATGACCACCTCTTTACGGCAGGCCCTGGAGGCGCAACTGGAGGTGTTCCCCCATTTCCCCCTCGTCACCGTCAGCAAGATGGCGGCGCTGGCGAAGAACGTCCACACATACAAGAGAAAGATTGGCAATCTGGAGCGAAGAGTGATGGACCTGGAAGAAAGACTGGGGGCGATACCGGAGGCATCCGCGTCAAAAGGCAGCGACCAGTACGCAAGGGCGGTAGCTTCACCCGTCCCGGGTGATGTCCGATGACAACCAAAACCTACTCCGCTACCTTTACTGAAGTGCTGGCCAAGATCGCTAAGCTCAACATCGATGTCTGGCCGTCCAAACACGATATAGTTGACGAAGAAGGCATCTTTCGCCTGCTTCACTACCAGCCGGTGGCCGAGGAGAGATACCGGACGCCGCTGTTGATCGTCTACGCTTTCATTAACCGTCCGTACGTGCTGGACCTGCACGCGGAGGTATCCGTGGTGCAGAAGTACCTGAAGGCAGGGTTTGACGTCTACATGATCGATTGGGGATACCCCACTTCTGCAGACCAGTTCATTACCCTGGGCGATTACATGGACTACGTTGACAGAAGCGTGCGGCGTGTCAAGAGGATCAAGGGCGTAGACCAGGTTAACCTGCACGGCTACTGCCTGGGCGGGACCCTCTCGGCGGCCTACACCGCTCTGCGCCAGGCAAACGTCAAGAACCTGATGCTGCAGGCCGCCCCAATAGATTTCCATACCAATAATTTGATCGCTGTGTGGGCAAGGTCCCTTGACCCGGACAAGGTAGCGGATGCCTATCACATGGCGCCAGGCTCGCTGCTCAATATGGGGTTTCTCATGGTCGACCCGGTAAACCTGGTCGCCGGCAAGTACGAAGGCCTTCTCGATCTCGTGGACTCATCGAAACAGATGGCCAGCTTCCTGCGCATGGACAGGTTCATATTCGATAGCCCGGCCATACCCGGCGATACGTACCGCGAGTATATCAGGCAATGGTACCATGAGAACCGGCTGATCAGAGGGGAGTTCCAGGCGCTGGGGGAGAAGGTAGACCTGAGCAAGATCACGTCGCCTGTGCTGGTGCTGGCGGCCCAGTTCGATCACATCGTTCCGCCCGAGTCACAGAAGGCGATCCTCAGGTTCGTCAAGAGCCAGGACAAGGATGTATTCGAGATGGACAAGGGCCATATTGGAATAACTACAAGCCGGGACAGTCACAGGGAGTTCTGGCCCAGGGTGGTCAGGTGGCTTGAGGAGAGGTCTGACCTCAAGTAAGGGCCGGAGCGTGGCCCGAGGGTCATTGAGTGAGAAGGAAGGCCCGGGTGGTGCACCCCTAGGCGGGGAAGTGACACTGCCCGGGCCTATTTGTTTCTCTGGCATCAACCCAGGGCTAATTCGCTAGGCTTTTCAATGCTTCTCTGCTATCTTGATTGCAATACGGAATTATCACGTGGGGTTTGCGGCTCCCCCCCATTTATGAGCGGAATCATTTGCGTGGGAAATACGATCAACTTCCTCGAAACGATGAGACTATCCAAGACTGCGAAGAACTTCAAGCCAATACTGACCCCGTGTTATAAGATTGACTCTGTACCCAATGGGGATTCCTGCTTCTGGATTGTTTCAGAGGACCTATGCAGCCACCGATTTGCAGAAAGCCAAGGTATTACGTACGCGAATTGAGAACATACGCAGAGACTATGGACTATGCAGCAGGTTGTTTGAGTCGTGCACAAACCAGGATGGGTGTCCTTCCTGCAACGTTGCCAGCTAACAGAAGCCATGATACCAGCGGACGAACTCCTGCCAGTCGTACCACGGCCAAGGCCAAGAATAGCTTAGTAGCTCGGGGTTAGGTTCTGGCCCATTAATCCTTATCGTGGAGTTCACGCCATCCAACCCCATGATGGCTTGATAACGATATTGGCCTACCCCCAGCGAGGTTGCTATAGCAAGTGTAAAATCATTCTGGTTATTGTAGGATGCATATCCAGCAGTCTGGTGATATCCCCGATCTTGTAGCCACTTTACTGCGGCGTCCCTGGTCGGGAAGGAAGGCTGGAGAGTATGCCATGGGGCACAGTACTGACTGCGGTCTAAAGAGGCACGTTTCTGGTACTCTTCACGCCACTGAACGGGGTTGGAGGTCGCCTGAGCTGGTGAACTCCCCAAAGCACTCGCCGCAAGGCTTACCACAACCGCAATTACTGCGAACAGCTTCTTCTGCCTAAATACTGGATATTTCCAATCCATTTTCAACACCCTTCCATCACGCGTTATCCCACAATACTCTTCCGAAAGACGGTTCAAGTTCTATCTATCTTTCAACGTGGCATCAATCTAGGGCTAGATGGGTCAGGCGTGGCACTCCACAGCCTGGGACTCGGCGAACCTGTCCAGATTCCTTATTACCGCCGCCTCCCAGTAATCGAGGGATGCCTTCTTGGTGAACACACCGACGTGGCCCGCGTTCTCAATGAGCTTCACTGTGGTCGGCCCGGAGACGTACTTCGCCATATTAAAGACCTGGGGCGGCAGGGTGATGTCATCGTTCTCGCCGGCGATCAGGGACACCGGGCACCGGATGTTCCGCAGGTCCACTTTCTCACCGAGCGCTTCCAGCTCCCCCGTGATGAGCAAATTCCTCTTGAATAGCTTGTCGACGGCCTCGAGATACCACACCCCCGCCAGGTCAACCGGCTGGTCGTACCAGCTCTTGAACCGGCGCCACCGCTGGATCTTTTCCTCGCTGCCTTCGCACACGGCCTCCCACAGGTCGAGGTAGTCACCCACGTACCTGTCATAAGGGTTGAGGCTCTTGAAACCCAGCAACTGAGAGTCGCCCTTCTGTATCCCGCCGTTCATGGCGACCATGTTCTCGTAGAAAGACATGGGTAGTGTGTCACAGATGTTCTTGATTTTGCCATCGCCGGCGCAGAAATCAATGGGACCGGCGGCGTTCGTGTAGGAGACTACGGTCTCCGGGCGCAGGGCCGTATGGATGGCCCCCGCCCAGGCGCCCTGGCATAAGGTGAGCAGGTGCGTCTTGCCTCCGGTAACGTCGACGCACTTGCCGATATTCCGGATCATGTCGTTGATGGAATCGAACCTGCTTATGCTGTCCGGCGTCGGCGGCGTCCAGTCCACCAGATAGACCGGACGCGTGGGGTCGACGCGCAGGCATCTCTGGATGAGGGGCTCGCCGATGTTCATGTGATGTCCGGCATTGGGGGCCAGGACCAGCACCCCGATCTTATTGCGGTCTGGAGAGGGGGTAAAACACCTCAGCTTGAGCGAATGGTTTTCATAGACAACCGAGTTTGCCAGTTTCCAGTCGAGCGGTTCAAAGGGTCGAAGCACCTCGGACCAAAACCTGGT
>JACQTY010000263.1 GCA_016210545.1 Chloroflexota bacterium | reverse complement strand
GGAGGAGATATTCAGGGAAGAATAATGCGTATCATATTCACAAGGTATGCGAAGCAGGAGTTGGAAGATGCTGTCCGTTACTATGAACTTGAATATTCCGGGCTTGGGAAGAGATTCAAGGAGGAAGTAGAAAGGGCCGCAATACGAATCGCCGAGTACCCTCAAGCATGGTCCGTAGATCGCGGCGATGTAAGAAAATGCCTGCTTCACAAGTTCCCTTACAAACTGCTGTACTCCATCGAAGAAGATCATATCCTTGTCATTGCGATAGCTCATCAACATCGAAAACCGGACTATTGGATTGGCAGAGATGAAACATAACAAGGCGCTCCATCTGACGCTCTTGACGTGCGCCAGGGCCAGCGATAGTATGCCGTCGAAACAGAACACGGACAAAAGGCACTGGGGGGGGCAAGAGAAGGGTGAATGGGAGAAAACGGATTGGCCTCATACAATCAGACCATGCTCAACAAGACCCACAAGATTTCAGACGAATTCGCTCCTTCGGAACGCGTCGTCGTCTACCACGGCGACTGCCTTGATCTCCTGAGGACGATCCCGGCTGAATCGCTCCAACTCATTGTCACTTCGCCTCCTTATAACATTGGCAAGGAGTACGAGAAGCGACTGCATCTCGACCTTTACCTCCGACAGCAAGCGCAGGTCATCGCCGAATGTGTGCGCGCTCTGTCCCCGCGAGGTAGCATCTGCTGGCAAGTCGGCAACTACGTTGACAGAGGGGCGATCATCCCTTTGGACGCAGCCCTCTATCCCATCTTCTCGGGTCTTGGTCTCAGGATGCGCAATCGCATCATCTGGCACTTTGAACACGGACTGCACTGCAGCCGCAGGTTCTCTGGACGATATGAGACCATCATTTGGCTGACAAAGTCCGATGATTACGTCTTCAATCTCGACGCCGTGCGCGTGCCCCAGAAATATCCTGGTAAGAAGTATTTCAAGGGTCCCAAAGCCGGCCAGTATTCGTGCAACCCTCTCGGCAAGAATCCGGGAGACCTGTGGGTGATCCCAAATGTCAAGAGCAACCATGTCGAGAAGACAGAGCATCCCTGTCAGTTTCCAGTGGAGCTGATTGAACGACTGGTGCTCTCTCTAACGAATGAGGGAGATTGGGTGCTGGACCCGTTCCTTGGAACGGGGACCACGATCATTGCCGCCATTCGCCATGGCCGCAGGGGGATGGGCGCGGAGACCGTCTGCAAGTACGTTCAGCTTGCACGAGAGAGGATTCAACAGGAAATGGACGGCACATTGCGGACCCGCCCTATGGACAAGCCGGTCTATGACCCTGTTGAAGCGGGGAACAGTCTGACAGCGGCCCCTTGGAAGAAAAACGCTGGGCAAATTGCACTGTTGGAGAGAAGCCCGGAATACCGGAGAAAAGCGAACCGATGAGGATCGCAGAAGCGTACTCACATCTGAACGGACTCGAGTTTCTCCTCGTTCACAAGCAAAGCCTTTGGAAGGAGATTCAATCCGTCATCTCTGACGTGGATGCAAACGAATGCCGGACCAAGGTCTCCAAAGAGAAGACGATGAAAGGGAAGCTTCTGTTCAGCCCTATCGACATGAACGCCTCGTTCAAACGTCTCCTTCGAGAAATGGCTTGGGATGAGAGCCGAGTGAGTTACTGGGTTACGCGAAGCGAAAAGTTGATTCGTAAAACGCTCATGATGTCGGCTGAGGAACAGAAGCGGGAGATAGAAACTGCCGGTGAGACACCGATCTTCAGTTACAATCAGACAGACTTCGTCAAGGATCGCGTGGCAGTCGAGGTCCAGTTCGGGAAGTATGCATTCGTGGCTTATGATCTCTTTGTAAAGCACCTCGCCTTCTACGTGGGTGACCGTATTGATGTGGGAGTCGAGATTCTTCCGATGAAGTCCCTCCAAAGCCAGATGAGTTCTGGGGTCGCCTACTATGAGGGCGAATTCTACAATGTTGTTCGCCAGGGCCGAGGGGTTCCGGCGGTCCCGCTTGTGCTCATTGGCATTGAACCCTGAGAACAAGAGGGCCTGACAGCCGCTTGCAGCGGACGGGCGCTCGGTACGGCTGATGCCCATCCGGATTCGTCGGGGCAACAAGCCAAAAACCCGGAGGTAAAGACCTTGAAAAACATTTATGCGTCTGTCGTAAAAAAGGCAGACGATTGGTGTGGGGTGGATCGAAGAAGTCCCCGGAGTCAATTGCCAGGAACAGACCTATGAAGAACTGAAAGAAACTCTGGAGGTTACGTTAAAAGAGGCGTTGGCTTTTAATCGTCAGGATGCGTTAATGGCTGCTGGCAGCGGATACAAGGAAGAAAAAATTGCCGTATGAAGCGAAGTGAATTACTCCGGTATCTGCGTAGCCGCTCCTCCGGCAGGAAAAGACGCTGTTCAAACGCGCTTGACCCCGCCGCGACGCGACGCGGCAAGCACATAAGTCAGACCATCCTGCCCGCCAGCCCTTACCCCCTGCCGCTATTGCTGCGTCGCAAAGGTACCTCTCTCATAAAGAAGGCCAGCGCCAGCCCTACCACGGTGATGGCCACGGCCAGCAAGAACACGTCGTGAAGGGCCTGGGTAAAGGCTGTTTTCACCGGGCCCAGAAGGGCCGGCGGGAGTCCGGACACACCGTTGCCCCTCAACCCGTTGAGGGCGTCCATGCCTCGCGTAACGTCCAGGGTACTGCCGAACGCTGCCGATACCTGGGGGGCAAGGGCGCCGTTGCTCCTCGCCTCTGCAAGGGCCTGCGTCAAATGGGCGCCCATGCGGACCGCCAGCAAAGAACCCATAACAGCCGCGCCGACGGTACCCCCGACGCTCCGGAAAAACTGTACGGAGGATGTTGCCACACCCAGGAACCCGTGAGGAAAGGCATTTTGTACTGCGATCATGTACGTAGGAAAAGTGGCGCCCAGTCCCAGACCCACCAGCACCGAGTCGCGCGCCAGCGCACGGTAGGTTGTATCGGAGTCCATGAGCGAGAATGCGAATAGGCCCGCAGTGATCAGCGCCATTCCCGTGACCCCTACGAACCGGTAGCGCCCGGTGCGGGAAATTACCTGCCCAAAGATCATGCTGCCTACCGCCATGCTCAGCATCATGGGCGTAAGCATGAGACCGGAATCGGTGGCAGAAGCACCCATGACCGTCTGAATGAACAGGGGCAGGAAAAGTATGGACCCGAACATGCCTATGCCAGTAAGAAAAGTGACCCCCACCCCCACATTAAAGATGCGATTGCTGAACAGGAACGGAGGCAGCAAGGGGTCGCTCCCCCGTTTCTCTACAACTATGAACAGGGAGAACATGCCCAGCGAAAACGCCAATAGCCCCAGGATCTGCGGCGAGAGCCACGGGTATACGTTGCTGGCCCAGGTGAGCGCCAGCAACAAACTGACCACAGCTACCATCAAGGTAAAGACGCCAGCAAGATCTATCTTCCGTTTCACTGAGACTCCAGCGCTGCGCGGCATAGCCAGCAAGAACACCAAGGCAGCCGCTAATCCAACCGGAAGGTTGACGTAGAATACCCAGCGCCAGGAGAGGTTGTCGGTAATATATCCACCCGTCATAGGCCCCACGACACTGGCAACGGCGAAAACGCCGCCGAAAACGCCTTGCCACTTGCCTCGTTCAGCCGGCGGGAACAGGTCGCCAACAATGGCAAAGGCGTTGGCCATGATCACCGCGGCCCCGAGTCCCTGGACGCCTCTGAAAACGATCAACTGCATCATGGACTGGGACAGGCCAGCCAGGATGCTGCCTGCCATGAAGACCGCTATGCCAACCAGATACGACGGCTTCCGACCGTATATGTCCGAAAGCCGGCCAGCTATAGGAAGCACAGTAGTGGCGGGAAGCATGTACGCCGTAAACACCCATGCGAAACGGTCGAACCCGCCCAGGTCGCCGACAATCCTCGGCAAGGCGGTCCCCACAACAGTCTGGTCCAGAGCGGCCAACAATAGGCCCAGTAGCGTCCCGACCACCGTAATGATCAGGCGCTTCTTCGGCAGCGTGGTCAGTGCCTCCCTGACCGGCGCCGGGGGCGCCGATCCGCCTTTCATTAGTTCACGTCTCCTTTTCCTGAGCGTCAGGTTGAAGCACCCGCTGCAGGTCGCGCAAAGCCAGAAGCAACCGCTGTAGCTCGTCCGTCCCCAAACCAGCGAAAGCGCGGCAAAGGCGCTGCTCCACGGCCTGCCGATGGGCTTCGCAGACCCGGCGGCCTGCAGGGGTGAGCCGCAGCGTTACCTGCCGCCGGTCATCTGGTCCCGCGCCCCTCTCCACCAGTCCCCGCTTCACCAGGCCATCCACAACGACGGTCGCCGTTGGCTTGGAGACCATCAAACGCCGGGACAGGTGGCTGGGAAGACTCTCGCCGGAATAGAGACAACTCAGGGCGAAGAACTGGGGCAGAGTGAGGGCCAGATGGCCTTCCACACAGGGGAAGAACTCCAGCAGTATCCGCCTCAGACGCGGCAATGTGCCCATTAACTCGCGGGCACACTCGATCGGGGCGGCTTCCGACTCATTAATATCGCAATTATTCGTAAGCATATCAAATAGTTAGCATTTCTAATTATAGGGGCGGGAGGTAGCGGTGTCAAACCGAGGAAAACGTAGACTTGAAAAAGGACAAGCCGCACGAGGCCGGAATGACAGGCGCCCGGAAGTTTTCTTTCATCTCTCCGCTATGAGACGCCGAGGCCTTTTGTTGGAACAGCAGGTTCCTGGCCGGCCCGGCCGCTACGATCCCGATGAACCGGGATTAGTCGGGACGACCTACGCATTGAATCGATGATCTTGGGACACCAGGTATGCGTTGCGGTAGCGGGACCAACGGAGTAGAATGGCATGAAGACCTGGAAAGACGAGGAAACCCCAGGGGGGTTTTGCCGCCGACCAGGCCCTAATCCCGGGAGAAGGAGGTGAGCAGGATGTGCACAACCTGCGCGGCTCACGCCAAGAAGCAGCCGGCTAAGCCTGCCCCTGGTAAGAAGTAGTGACCTGCCCCCATGAAAGCCCACAATGACAGGCACACAAAAAAGCAGAGGCGTCCTTCCGACATAGAATGGGAGGACGCCTCTGGCATTGCACCCGCCGGCGCTCTGCCCCCAAACTAATGCAGGGACCCCTCGCGCCAGGCCGTTTGTCAGTGAGGCATAGCCGAGTCTAAGGCTGTGCCAGCCCCAGATGCCTGACTGCCGCCACAGCCTCAAGCCTGGAATGGACACCCAGCGCATCCAGAATCCGCTGAGTATGGGTGCGGACCGTGTTGGGACTCAACGATAGCTGCTCCGCGATTGCGCGGGTGGTGAGTCCCTTGCCCATGAGGTTAAGCACTTCCAGTTCACGGGACGAGAGCGATGGAAGGCCGGCAGCGGACTCGGCAGCGGGGCCCCTGGGGCGAGTTAGCGCTCGGGTCGCCCGCGACAGGGCGCCGCTCAACGTGTGCACAAGCTGCTTGGCTTCAACTTCCTCCGTGGCATCGTGGAACACGTGCACCACCAGACTCAGCCTTTTGCCGCCTCCCGGCAGCAGGACGTGGGTGACGCCCCACCACCTCGACTCCCCTGACGTCGTACGCACACTCATGTTGCATGCGGCAGCAACTTTCCCCTGGCGCGCTTCATGGATAACCGGACACCCCCGGCCGCAAATGCGGGACTCGTCCTCGGCGACGCCGCCGAAAACCCGGTAGCAGCGCTTCCCGATCAGTTCTTCCGCCTTGTAACCCACCATGCGTTCCGCAGTCGCGTTCAAAAACACAATGCGCTGCTTCATGTCTACTGCGAAGACGCCGTCTGCGGACCCGGAGAACCCTTTTAGCACGTCTGCCTGCATAAGGTACCTCTTATGTACAACTGACTCACGGTCGGGCAGCCTGTCCAGAGAACGAGTGACCCGCGCGAAGCCCTCGGAAAGGTATTATCGCTTGTGTAGGTACCTGCCATATCCTAACCCCATTGGCCTCGCCAGTCAATACCTCCTGGGAACCAAAGATCCGCCGCCCGTTGAATCTCGTAAAAGGGAGAGTTCTCGCACCTGATGGTGCAACACTCATCTCCGAGTGCAGCTATAGCAAAATGGGGGGAACGGCCAACCTCTCTTTGGAGAATCCCGATGGTGGTCAGGCACTATTTCCATTTATCGTTCAAGATAGCACTTATAGACGGTCCCGTATGTAGGGCAATCTCAATGCAGCGCGGCCACGTCACGTCATTCCGGCGGAAGCCGGAATCCAGGCCCCGGCAATCTCTTCTGGATTCTGGCCTTCGCCAGAATGACAGTTGTTGTAGCGCCGACGTGGTGACGAATCACCCCACTTGGCGAGATTCAGCGGGTGGTGGGCTTTGGATGGGTGCCGTGGTGGTCAATAAGTGACATCTTGCTTGCACTTGCGGCTAAGACCCGTCACCTTTCTTTGATATTGCCGCCAGAGCTTGATGGTGGATTACGGAGAACAGGATTTGGCGCCTGGGATTTGGAGTTTGGGATTCGACCCGGGGCATCGAGGTCTTGGTTACGCCTTGTCGGTGTCAGCGGAGGAGAGAGGCGCCCTTCATATGCGGGGCCTGGGGCATGGTCTGCCGGCACGTGGCCGCCAGCGGAACGCGCCGGCAAGAAGCAGGGTTGAAGCCAATCAGGTGGGAGTGCTTCGCCGTCTCCAGGGTGGCCCCATGAGAACCGGGTCAACGGGTAGATCATCGTTGGCACGCAGGCCCGGAGTACAACGGCCGCGCCTTACCTTTGAAAAAGGGCGCCCCGGTGAATACGGGGAACCACCTGAAGGTCCACCAGCTTGGCGGCAGGAACGGGCTTCGCCATGGTGAAATATCGACAACTCAAAGACTCGGGATCTGGCTCCCAAACAAGGGGATCCGCCTAATCAGCCGGGCAACCTCCTCACCAGTGAGGCAAAGCTCACGGCATCCCCCCTGCAGCCTGACCAGCCCGGCTGGGAAAAGCCAGACTGGATCGCTCTCCAGAGCGCCGGCGACAAAGTCCTTCTCATACTCAGTCGGCATGTCCTTAAGCAGCTCGATCTCACTGAGACGCCCCCTGGATAAGCCGCTCCTGCGGGCCAGGTCGCCCATCGTAAGGCGCTTCGCCCTTCGCATTTCAACAAGCCGGTGATTGTACGCAAGCAACTTTAACCTGACGATCAATTGGTCCGTCCACGCTGGCATTGCCCCCTCCGTATTTACAGCATTGTCGTTGCAGTTCTAAAACGACAGGGACGCCCAAGTGTCAGCATCGTTCTCCTCCTGTTCTTGAAATTGCCGCGCGTTTCTCATCCTTTTTCTAAAGGGGGACGCAAGGGGAATTTGTCAAATCCCTCTCAATCTCCCCTTCGGAGGTCCTTCAACGGGCTCAGGACTCGCTTCGCTCGGCTCATCCCGATTCATCGGGATTTTCCAAAGGGAGAGGTGGGTTGGCCGCCTATTTGCGTCAAGGTGTGCACGGACCAAGTCGCTGCACCAGCTAGGCGAGAGGACCTTCACTTCGAAGAGATTCAAGGGGTGGATTTGGTCCCCTATCCCAAATTGACAAGACCCGCCACGTATGCTATTTTTCAGCTACGAGCACCTTCCTCCCCATGTTCTACCCGTCCTGCTAGCTCGATACCGGCAACCATGACTGTTTCCCCACTCCTCGCTCCCGACGCCCGGGCGGACCGGCCCGGTACGGAAGACCGCTGTTATCTGGAGGTGGGCCATGCCAAGACCATTCTGGAAGGGCGTCATCAGCTTCGGGCTGGTGGCCATTCCGGTCAAGATGTATGTGGGCGCCGAGAGCAAGACGCTGAGCTTCCACCTCCTCCACAGGAAGTGCCTCACCCGCCCGAAGCAGGTCCTTCACTGTGACGCGGACGACGAGTACTTCTCCACAAAAGATACAGTAAGGGGCTATGAAGTCGCTAAGGAGCAATACGTGGTGCTGGACGAGGACGATTTCAGCAAGGTCCCGGTCAAAACGTCCCACGCCATTGAGATCGTCGGCTTCGTCGAGGGGAAGGAAATCGACCCTGTGTACTACTATGGCGCCCACTACATAGAGCCGGAGGAGCTTGGCGCCAGGCCTTTCCAGCTCCTTCGCCAGGCCCTGGAGAAGACAGGGAGGGTCGGCCTCGCCAAGGTCACCTTTCAACGCCGCGAGCACCTGGGTTGCTTGCGGCCGATCGAGGACATACTGGCGCTGCATACGCTGCATTACCCCACCGAGATACTACCCCGGAAGGAACTGGCCGTCCCCAAAGCTGAAATCGCCGCGCCCGAACTGGATATGGCAATATCCTTGATCAATGCAATGGCCAGGAGCTTCCGTCCCGAGGACTACCAGGACGAATACCAGCAGGCCTTGAAGAAGCTGATCGAAGCCAAGGTCAAGGGGGAGAAGATCGTGGCCCCGGCAGTCCCGAGGGTGGAGATCGGCGACCTGATGGCGGCGTTGCGGGCCAGCATCGAGGCAGCCAGGAAGGAGCCGTCCGTCAGGTAAGGCCGAGCATCTCCTTCATCTGCGCCGCGTTCCTGACCGGGTAATCGGCGTGTTTGTTCTTGAAGATGAGGTGCAGCTCTCGCGAACTCTGTGCCATCGACAAGACCTTGGGGACCCATTCCTTGAGCTCATCTTCTGTGTAGAGATAGTCGAACTTCTCCGTAGCAGGCACGCCTTTCCGTTCCCAGTTGCCCGTGTTGCGGCCGTGAAAACGGACGAAGCCGAGCGCCGAGGTGACCTCGGCCAGCGGCGGCACGCTGGACTTGAACCCCTGGGGCTCGTCGACGCACACCAGGGCGATATCAAGTTTACGCAAGAATTCAAGGGTGTCCTGAAGCTTCCCTTGCAACCAGCTCCCCACCCTGAACTCCACCGCCACCCGGTACGGCGACAGCCTGCGCCGGCAACTCGCGATATAGTCGAGGTTCCCTGGCTCAGGGTGGAACCAGGGCGGAAACTGGAAGAGGACCGCTCCCAGCTTTTGCTCCGACTGAAAAGGCTCGATGGACCGAATGAAAATCTCCCACAGGTCTGCAACCGCGGCTTCCGGGAGATGGCGCAGGTACACGTTTCCCTTGGCCTGAATCTGGCTGCCGTATTTCTCGCGGATGGTCTTGGGGAGGGCAGTGAATGGCGTGGGGTGCTGGGTGAACAGGCTAAAAGCCTTGACGTCAAAGCTGAAGCCGCCGGGGGTGTTGGCCAACCAGAGTTGCAGGTTGCGCCGGGTGGGGAAAAAGTGGTAGCTTGAATCTATCTCCGCAGCAGGGAATTGCGACGCGTAGTAACTGAGCCTCGCCTCGGGTGTTTTGACACCCGGCGGGTAAAAACTGCTCTGCACCAACTCCGGGTCCGCCCAGGAGGATATCCCGACTAGAATTCTCCCCATTTTGTACCTCAAGTCTGGAGAGTCCCCCAAGGGCCGGTTGCACAGGGAAATGTGAAGATGAGCCTCTGCGCTGCGGCGGGTGGGGGCTGGCCGCCATCCTGAGCCTGTCCAATCCCGACAAGTCGGGACGACGCTGCGACGGGCTCAGCGCGGCGCCTGATCCACCTTTCTCCAGGGAATAGTATTACAGGATTATAGCATGTCGGGTGAAAATATAGGACTCGATAGGTACCAAACTAAGCGAGACTTCGGCCGTACTCCTGAGCCGCCCCCGGGGGCGCAACGGTCCAAGGGGCCTCTGGTTTTCGTTGTGCAGAAACACCGCGCCCGCCAGCTCCACTACGATTTCCGGCTGGAGCTCGACGGCGTCCTGAAGTCGTGGTCTGTTCCTAAAGGGCCTTCCCTGGACCCCGACGCCAGGCGCCTGGCCGTCATGACCGAAGACCACCCCCTGGACTACGCCGCCTTCGAGGGAGTCATTCCCGCCGGGCAGTACGGCGCCGGCGAAGTCATCGTCTGGGATAACGGCGCCTACTCCCCCGATGAGGGCGGCAAGTTCCTCTTCTCCGACCGTTTGCAGGCCGAGGCGCAACTCAGGGAGGGGTTGGAAAGGGGGAAAATCTCGTTCTTCCTTCGTGGACACAAACTGAGAGGATCGTGGACCCTGGTCAAAGTCCGGGCCAAGGAAAGGGACTGGCTGCTGATAAAGCACCGGGATGAGTACGCCAGCCCGGGAAGCGACGTCCTGAAACAAGAACGTTCTGTTCTCTCGTCGCGCACCATCGATGAGGTGAAATCCCGACTTGTCCCCGACGTGTCGGGGCCGGGGCCGACGCCCCTCGATCCCGAACAATTACCCGGCGCCCGCCCGGCGCCCCTGCCGCAGTCCATAACCCCGATGCTGGCCAGCCTCGCCGGAGGCCCCTTTTCCCACCCCGCCTGGATCTTCGAGCCGAAGCTGGACGGCTACCGCATCATCGCCCGCGTCAGCGATGGCCGGGCGACCCTGCTCTCACGAAGGGGCAATGACGTCACCCGCCAGTACCCGGAGCTTGCCTCTGATCTCCGATGTATCGGAGCCTCGCAGCTCGTTCTGGACGGCGAGGTAATCGCCATGGACGCAAGGGGCCGACAGTGCTTTCAGTGCCTCCAGCAATACTTGCGCTCACGTCGCGGGATGGAGATCGAGCAGGGCGAAGCATTCCCTCTGGTCTTTTATGTCTTCGATATCCTTTACCTGGACGGCTATGACCTGCGGGGCGCGACGTTGCGCTCCCGGAAAGGCCTGCTCCACAGCATTCTGTCCCGATGCATCGGGACGGGCATGGTCAGGCCCATCGATTACTTTGAATCCGAAGGCGACATCACCTACGAAGCCGCCGTCAAGAACGGCCTCGAAGGCGTCATCGCCAAGCGCTTCGACAGCACGTACCAGCCGGGCAAGCGCTCAAGTGACTGGCTCAAGATCAAAGCCATGCTCAGCGACGAATTTGTCGTCGGCGGCTACAGCGCAGCCCCAGCCGGCCGCGCCGAGACCTTCAGCTCCCTTCTGCTCGGCTATTTCGATGACGAGGGAAAGCTCATCTTCGCCGGGCATGTGGGCAGCGGCTTCGATGAACAGGCCCTCGGCGAGCTAAGGGGCAGGCTCGACGCCTTGCGCACCGAGGACTGCCCGTTCTCCGAGGTCCCGCCGCTCAACGCGCCGACCACCTGGGTCCGCCCCGAACTCGTTGCGGAGGTCAAGTTCAGCGAATGGACTCAGGACGGACGGCTGCGCATCCCTGTCTTTCTCCGGCTGCGGGAGGACAAAGCCCCCGCCGAAGTGCATAGGACTGAATCTGTGGCCATGCCCGCGGCGCCGGGTAGACTTGCCCCGAGCGCCGTCGACGGCGTCATTGAACAGCTACAGGAAACCAGGGACAGCTTCACCATCCAGGTCGAGGGGAACAGGATCAGCCTTACCCACATGGACAAAGCCCTCTGGCCTGCGATCGATGCGCGACCTGCGCTGACCAAGCGCCATCTGCTTACCTACTTGACGCAGGTCTCTCCGTTCTTCTTGCCACACCTGAAGGACCGTCCGCTGACATTGACCCGCTACCCCGACGGTATCCAGGGCGAGCACTTCTACCAGAAGCACTGGGACAATCCAATCCCCGAGTTCGTGCGAAAGGTGCGGATCATAGAAAGAGGCGAAGCTGCCAGCGACTACCTGATATGCGACAACCTGGCAACTCTCCTCTGGCTGGGACAAATCGCCAACATCGAGTTCCACACCTGGTTCTCCAGGATAGCCCCCATGCCTGACATCCAGGGCGCGCCGGCCGATACCGATCCCGATGCATCGGGACTCGACTATCCGGACTTCATTGTCTTCGACCTTGACCCTTACATCTACTCCGGCGCGGAGCCGCCCGGCGCCGAACCTGAGTTGAACCGGCGGGGCTTCGACGTGGCCTGCCAGGTTGCCCTGTGGCTGAAAGACGTTCTTGATGAGCTTTCGCTGAACGCCTTCATCAAGACATCGGGCAGGACTGGCCTCCACGTATATGTGCCCGTCACCCGGCGTCTGGACTACAAGGCCCTGCGGTCGGCGGCAGAACTGATCGGCCGGTTCCTGGTGCAACGCCATCCCGCCGAAGTTACGATGGAGTGGTCGCTGGAGAAACGGACGGGAAAGGTGTTCATCGATTACGGCCAGAATGTGCGGGGCAAGACCCTGGCGTCGGTCTATTCGCCCCGTCCCGTCCCCGAAGCGACCGTCTCGACGCCCCTGCGCTGGGACGAGATCGGCATGGTCTACCCCACGGACTTCTCCCTCCTCACCCTCCCCGACCGGCTCAAGGTGACCGGGGACCTGTGGGCCCGACTTCTTAGTCGGGCCAGGCGAGACCTGGGGGCAGTACTGGAGCGGAAGTGACTACCCCGGGACCAGCACTTTGGCCCCGTGGCAGGTAGGGATTGGTTGACCTTTGGCATCATGTCTGCTATCATGATGATATGGAACGCACCACCATTTCCATTTCCGGCGAATTGCTCCAGCGCTTGCGGATGATCGCTGCCGAGCGGCGCACATCCATGGCCTCGCTGGTCCGAGAGGCCCTGGAAGAGAAGGCCAGGAGCTATCGTCCGCGGCCGCGAAGTTGGGGTATCGGCGCCTCGGGGTACACGGACACCGCGACCAAAGCGGGTGACATGCGGCCGGAGCCCCGGTCGTGGCGCTAGTCCTCGACACCGGGCCGCTGTACGCGACCCTCGACCGAACCGATGCTCAGTACCGGCGATGCCTTGATCTTCTGCAGGACACTGTGGAGCCGCTGGTGATCCCCGCGCCCGTGCTGATAGAAGTGGACTGGCTAGTGCACACCAGGCTTCACGCCGGGGTCTTCCTCGCCCTTCTCGACGACATCCTTGCCGGCGCTTACCGTGTGGAGGAACTGCACCCCGAGGACTACGGGCGCATCCGCGAACTCATTAACCGCTACGCTGACGCCGACGTAGGGTTTGTGGATGCCGCCGTCTTTGCGCTCGTCGAACGGCTCAACGAGCCGAAGCTGGCCACCCTTGACCACCGTCACTTCGCCATACTTCGACCGCGTCACGTGGACGCCCTGCGGCTACTCCCGGAAGAGCACGTTTGAAAGCCCGCTAAATCCTCCATCAAACTGCCTTGGGGCCAATGTCCCTTGAAGTGTGACCCTATGAGTGTGCGTCTTGTCCATCCCCCCTTTTCGCAAAAAGGGTAGCCCAAGGGCATCCCGACAGGTGGGGACCGTGCCCGATTGGGCAAAAGTCGGGCCCCGATTTATCGGGGCCCCTGCGAACGGCGTTTCATCGGGAGCGCGGCAATCCCCATTCTGAGGGAGCGTAGCGACCGAAGAACCTACAGCATCCTGAATCCGCCATCAAACTCTGGCACCAATAGTGGCACGCGTGCCGCCTTAGGTGCGGGCCTCATCCGTTTCTCCCCCTTTCGCAAACTGAACATGTCCCACATCTTGCGCTGGACACAAGGGTTTTGAAGGGGGGATACACTATTGCAATAACTGAATGCTACCCATCTTCGGGGTC
>JACQTY010000262.1 GCA_016210545.1 Chloroflexota bacterium | reverse complement strand
CCTCTGTGTCCAGCCCGAGATGTGGGACATGCTCAGTTTGCGAAAGGGGGAGAAACGGATGAGGCCCGCACTTAAGGCGGCACGCGTGCCACTATTGGTGCCAGAGTTTGATGGTGGATTACGGTCCCCCCGGCCGCGGTTTGACACTCCGGGCGTCGGGCACTAGGATATAGGAGATTTATCAAGGAATCCCCCGCTCCGACGTATCGGGGCGCCCCCTTTAGTAAAGGGGGACAGAGGGGATTCTCGGCGGAGCTAGCAGATGTTCACTGACCGCGTTGAGTTCACCTTTGACGCCGGACACCGGCTATACGGCTACAAAGGTAAGTGCGAGACGCCCCACGGCCACACGTTCAAGGCTGAGGTCATGCTCAGCTCGGAGAAGATCGACCAGATGGGCTTTGTGGTCGACTTCCTGGAGCTGGGGCACAAGGTCGGGAAGTGGGTCGAGGAGAACTGGGACCACGCCTTTCTGGCGAACGGCCAGGACAAGGAGATGCTCCGCGCCCTCAACTCGCTCACCGATAGACGGGTCTTCATATTCCCCGACGAGAACCCCACGGCGGAGGTTATCGCCAGATACCTCTACAACCATGTGCGCTCGGTGTACGGGCCGCTGGTCTCCAGGGTCCGCATTTGGGAGACGCCAACCGAGTACGCTGAGTACAGCGAGGCGTCCCGTGCCTGACCCGGGCAACCCGGAACCAGGACGATTTCGCCGCCCATACCCCGTCATTCCGAACTTGATTCGGAATCCAGGTGGGGTGGTGCGACTGGATTCCGGCCTTCGCCGGAATGACAAGACTCTTATTTTGGGGATTGGAAGGGCCAATGAGGAAGGTTGGCGTCATCCTGCTGTCGGGCGGCCTGGACTCGACCACGGTGGCCGCCTACGCCAGGAACCAGGGCTACGAGCTGGTGGCCGTCACCCTCCACTATGGCCAGAAGCACCTGCGGGAAGTGGACAGCGCCCGGAAGGTGGCCCGGGCGCTTGACATAAAGCAACGGGTCGTGGACGTGTCCTTCTTCAAGGACCTGGCCTGGTATTCCGCTCTGACCAGTTCGCAGGACTTTGCCGTCCCGCAGCAACGAGACAGCGAGCAGATGGCCCGGGACATACCGGTAACCTACGTCCCTCTCCGGAATACCTTTTTCATTACCCTTGCCGCTGCCTTCCTGGAGAGTGAGGCGCTGGATATCATCGAGAGGCACGGTGTGGCCCCGGCAGACCTGGAAGCCTCGGTGTTCATAGCCGCCAACGCCATCGACTATAGCGGCTATCCCGATTGCCGGCCGGCGTTCTACGAGGCGATGGCCCGGAGCCTGTTCCTGGGGAGCAAGCTGGGGGCGCAGTACGGCCGTCAGATAAAGATCGAGACCCCCATCATATCGAAGACCAAAGCCGAGATAGTCAGGCTGGCCTTCGAGCTGAAAGCGCCCATTGTGCACACGTGGAGCTGCTATGAAGGGGGCGAGGCGCCCTGCGGCAGGTGCGACAGTTGTATCCTGCGGGCCAGGGGGTTCGCCGAGGCCGGCTACGATGACCCCGCCATCGCCGGGGCGGGCAAGGCAAGAAAGAATGTTAAAGGTAAGCAGGCAGGCTGACGGCCGCCCGGAGATATTCTTCTCCGTCCAGGGAGAGGGGCGCAACATGGGCCGCCCGTCGGTGTTCCTGAGGCTGGCCCTGTGCAACCTGGCGTGCGCCTGGTGCGACACGAAGTATACCTGGGACTGGCAGCATTTCGACCCCCGCGAGCAGGTCCTGGAGATGGCGGCGCCAGACGCCGAGAACGAGATAACCCGCCCCAACTGCAAGCACCTGGTCGTGACCGGTGGGGAACCCACCCTTCAGCAGAAGCAACTCATCCCCCTTCTGAAACGTCTCCGGGACCAGGGGATAGGCGTGGAGATGGAGACCAACGGCACGGTTGCGCCTATTCCGGAGTTGGCCCTCCTGGTTGACCACTGGAACGTGTCACCCAAGCTGGAAAGCTCCGGCAATCCGCCCTCGAAACGGGAGGTATCATCCGCCTATGCGTTCTTCGCGGCGCTGCCCTCAGCCGATTTCAAGTACGTTGTCCATGACGAGCGCGATCTGGCGGAAGTCAGGGGACTCGTCAGCAAGTACAATCTGGAGTCTGAGAAGGTCTTCCTGATGCCGCAGGCCCGCGACAGGGAAACGTTGCTTGAGAAGAGCCGCTGGCTGGTTGAGGTGTGTAAGAGGGAAGGGTACCGGTTCTCGACAAGGCTTCATGTGCTCCTGTGGGGGGATGCCCGGGGAGTGTAGTGCGCGCCGGAGGTTCACTCCAGCGACGGAAATCCTAAATCCGAAGCACCAAATCCTAAACCTTGGGAAACTATCCGGCGCTCCCGCAACAGTCAATGGGCCATCGCCCGCAGGCGCCGGATGCGCTCCTCGATGGGCGGGTGAGTGGAAAACAGGTTGTTGGCCCAGCTCTTATGCCCTTTGAGCGGATTGGCGACGTAGAGATGGGCCGTGGCCTTGTTGGCCACCTCCAGAGGCTCTTTATCGGCGGCTATCTTCTCCAGAGCCCTGGCCAGTCCTTCAGGGTAGCGGGTGAGAAGCGCCCCGGAGGCATCGGCCAGGTACTCCCGCTGCCGGGAGATAGCCATCCTTATGGCCTGAGCGGCCAGCGGGGCCAGTATGGCCGCGACCAAGGCTGCAATCAGTATGATGGCCCCGCCCAACCCTTCTCCCCGCCCTCGGTTGCCGGGCCGCCTGCCCGAGCCAAACCAGGTGAAACGCAGCATGAAGTCGGCCAGCAGCGCCACCAGGCCCACCAGCACCACCACCAGCGTCATCAGGCGGATGTCGTAGTTCTTGACGTGGGATAGCTCGTGGGCGATCACGCCCTCCAGTTCCAGCTTCTCCATCTTCTGCAGCAGGCCGCGGGTAACGGCGACGTAGGCGTGTTGCGGGTCGCGTCCGGTGGCGAAGGCATTGGGGGCAGTATCATCGATGATGTAGATCCTGGGCATGGGCAGGCCGGCGCCGATGCAGAGGTTCTCCACAGTGTTGTACAGGTCCGGGTTTTCAGCTTTCGTTATCTCTCTGGCCTGCGAGATGCCCAGCACCATCAAGGGCGCGGCGAAGTAGCTGATGGCGACAAAAGCCCCGGCGACGACAAGCACGAAGATCCCGGCGATGTAACCCCCACCCAGGGCCAGGGCGATCAGTTGCACCACGCCGGCAACGAAGACGACAAACAGCACCATGAGAAGCCATGTGCCTCTCCGGTTGGCGCTGATGTCGCTGTAGATGGTCATGCCGCTTTCTTTTCGAAGCTGACCTTCACATCGGCTCGTTCCGCCTCAGTAGCGGCGAAGAAATCGGCGGCAGTAAAGCCGAAGGACCTGGCCAGCAGCACATTGGGGAAAACCTGGATCTTAGTGTTGTACTCCAGGACGTTGCTGTTGTAGAACTGGCGGGCAAACGCGATCTTGGCTTCAATATCGGACAGCTCTTTCTGGAGCTGCATGAAGTTTTCCGAGGCGCGCAACTGCGGGTAGTTTTCGGCAACGGCAAAGAGGGTCTTGAGGGCGCCGGTCAGTTGGTTATTGGCTTCAGCGGCAGATTTGGCGTCACCCGCGCTCATCAGTGCAGCCCGTGCCCTGGTGACGTTCTCAAAGACTTCCCGCTCGTGGGTGGCGTAACCCTTGACGGTCTCTACCAGGTTGGGAACTAGACTGGACCGCCTCTTCAGTTGTACGTCAATGCCTGACCATGCCTCCTTCACCCGCATCCGGCTTGTCACCAGGCCGTTGTACAATCCCCAGATGAACAGGCCAATCAGGACTGCTACGGCAACAACAGCTATGAGTACCCAGAATGCTGCGCTCATCACCAGGCTCCTTTCCGGGGAAGCCCTTCCCCGGTCTCATACTACATCTTCAATGTGGCCCGGACAAGGGGGTGAAGGCCAGGGTCTTTGCATTTCCTGACCCCATTCTGCAAGGGTAGTCCAGACCTATCCTAAGTGGCCGTCACTCTGGGAAGCGATGCGAAGAGTTTGTGGGGAGGGTCGATGGGATGTCTCATCCCGATCCATCGGGACTCAGGGCTTCGGCTTCAGCATCACAATGCAAGGACCCTGCGATGAAAGGCCCCCGGGAGACAGAGTCTGGCTATGCCAGCAATGGCGTGCTACACTGAAGAGCATGAGCCGCCAGAGATTCGGAAGTGTGCGATTCATCATCGCTTTTTCGTTTTTGTTCTCGCTGTTGTCGTTCTCCTTCAGTTTCCTGTCGTGGGACAGCGCAGCAGTCCGTCCCGCTTTCCACCCCATCCCCGTCAACCTGGAACTGGCTGCGCACATGGGTGCGCACGCGGCCCTCGGCGCGCTGGCTGCATTGCCGACGCTCAACGTAGTCGCTGTTCTGACAGGAGGGGTCAACGCTGCGCTCACGGACGTGGACCACATCGGCTCCCACCTGGGACTGCCCCTGGAGGGCCGCGCCAGTCACGGGTTGCCTTTCGGTCTGCTGGTTGCAGTCATACTCTATCTGGCGGCTCGGAAGGGGATTCTGGGGAGGGAGCTACCGCCGGTCATTGCCGGCTGCATTGGTCTGGCATCGGTGTTGGCTCACATAGCAATGGACTCGGTCTCTGGAGACCCGATGATGCCCGTGTGGATGCCCTTCTACCGGGCGCAGGTGGCCGTAACGCCGCCATTCGGAGTCCTGACCGAGGTAGCCGCCGTGGCCATCGTATGGGCAGCCAGCGCGGCGCGGCGCCGACTTCAGTCTGAAAAAACGCGAACGCCTGCCTAGAAGGACTCCACCACTGTGTAGCTTTGGGTATCGCACCCCAGGCCGTGCTTGACGGCGGCAGCGATCTGCGGCATCTGCCACGGGTCGGGCAGCAGCCGGTTGTTGCCGCTAAACGATAGCAGTGTTTTCACAGCTTCCACATCGATGGCCACGGCGTCCGCGGAGGCCAACAGAAGCCCGGGCGTCACGACGTCCCCTTTGTCCGGGCCTCCGGAGACGAAAGCCTTCCGTCCGTCCATTATGATGAGGTCGGGAAACCAGCAAAGATTGACCTCAGCGAGCTTTTCCTCCAGGTGGCCCGTATGGAAGCCCCGCCGCTCGCCGGGGTGAGCAAAGCCGAAGGCAAGCTTGAGGGCGCCCGAATACCTCGCCAACTGGTGGGTCTTCAGGCATGGCAGGTACACCAGCTTATCGGCCTCATAGGCGGAGCGCGGCATGGTAACTGACCTCAGGTAATCTCCGTCGACGTTGATCCTGACCCAGTCCCTCGGTCTATCTTCAAAGGCGATCAGTTCTACGCCCAGGCTGCGGGCCAGCTCGTACACTCCTAGCTTCTTCAACACGTTTCTGCTGGGCCGCCACACGCCGCCGGAGCTCTCCCCGATGGCCACCCGGGCGCCTGCGTCCAGCAACATCTGGACCACGGTGCGCAGGAAGGCCAGGTCTGTGGAAGCGGGAAAGGGGTCGGGGCTGTTGAAATTCGGCTTCACCATTACCCTGTCGCCGCGGGATATAACGTCTCCGAGTGCGCCCAGCAGTGAGATGGCCCTACCGATGCTCCGTCGGAGGTCATCACCCGCCTTCACCTTGGACACAAGGGGCGGGCCGTTCCTGCGCCAGGGGTTGGCCCGGCGTGGCTTCGGCGCGACGACGGGAACACGCTGTGGGGCGCGGTCAAAGAGGAAGTGGCACAGGCCGACTACTTTGTCGAATCCAGCCATAGAATCTACGTTTCCCTATTTCCCCTGCCACTGGGGTTCCCGCCTCTCCACGAACGCCTTTATGCCCTCGGTGAAGTCCTGGAAGCGGCGCTGGTTCAAAGAGATGTAATCGGCTTGGGTGATGGCGGCCTCTATGCCCATATTCAGGCCGTTCCACACGCACTCCAGGGTCGCCCGGGTACCCAACGGGGCCTTCTGGGCCAGGATTCCGGCGATCTCGGCGGCGCGAGGGCGTAGCTGCTCCACGGGGACGACCTCTGTCACGAGGCCGATCTCGTAGGCCCGCCTGGCTGGCATCCTTTCCGAGCGCCCCATGAGGAACATCCGGAGCACCGGCCCCACGGGAAACATGTGGGACATGGCTGCCAGGGAGCGTCCGGCCACGAACCCGATGTCCACGTGCGGGTCGAAGAAGGTGGCGTTGTCCGAGGCGATAGTTATGGCCGCATCCTGGATGAAGTAGAACCCGGCGGCGCAGGTCATGCCGTTGACGGCGACCACCACCGGTTTGGTGCAGCCAACATCGCGGGCTGTCCAGTAATGGGGCGGGACTTTGGTAGGGTTCGGTCCCCAGCCCATGTCCGGGTCCCGCAGGTCCATACCGGTGCAGAACGCCCTGTCGCCGGCGGCTGTCAGCACCCCCACCCATATGTTGTCATCGGCGGCGAAATCGCGCCAGGCTTTCTCCATCTCCTGATTCATGACGAAGTTGATGGTGTTCAGGTTGGCGGGCCGGTTGATGGTGAGGTAGGCTACTTTACCCTTCTTCTCGTAGATAATTGTCTTGAAATCCATCATGCCTCCTTGTAAGATTTAGTGACAGTCTATGCGCCCGTTCGGGCGGATGGTAGCAGTTCGAGGGTGATGCTGTCAAGGCTGTTCCGGAATCCCCTTTACTAACGGGGGGCAGGCCCCACGTGTGGGGCCGAGGGATTCGAGGGGGTAGTATGCCGCTGGACGCCGGACTGGACTTATCCTGGGAGCAGTTACAGCGCCAGAGCCCGTACGTGGTGGCCGCCAGGAGCGGGGCGGACTTTCAGTCGGGCCAGTTCCGCATTCCCTTTTTCAACCGCACTGTCCTTATTCCCACGCCGCGCGGCAAGGTCGTCGATGAAGAGGGCAAGGCGCTGCCGCCGTATCTGGAGCTGCTCCTGCTCCACTACCTGGTGACTGCCGACGGCACCCCGGAGGCTGACGACTGGATTGTCTACCGGCAACTGCCGGGGGCCGGCCTGTTCGCAGCCCGCTTCCAGAACATGGCTGTCAACTCCTTGTTACAGGCGTTTGGCCACGACCTGGACGGCTTCCGCCGCGCCAGCGAGGCGATGGGCGGTGTTTCCATGAGCCGCACCGGCGATGCCGCTTACCGGTTCCTGGCTTTTCCGCACCTGCCGATGGGCGCCATACTCTACCTGGGAGACGAGGAGGTGCCGCCTTCCGTCAACGTCCTGTTCGACGCCAACGCCCCCCACTATCTACCCACCGAGGACCTTTCTATCCTGGGTAGTTACCTCAGCTCCACGTTGCGTTCTCTGAGGGTGGGGTCTGGCTAGTTGGTGAGAGCAAGGTCTGCGGGATTGGCATATAACTCAGCCTGAATCCGCCATCAAATCCCTCTCAATCTCCCCTTCGGCAAGCTCAGGGCAGGCTCTTTTCCAAAGGGAGAGGTGGGTTGGCCGCCTATTTGCCGCAAGGTGCGCGCGGACCAAGGTGCTGCACCAGCCAGGTGAAGAATCGTTCCGTTTCGTGAGATTGAATGGGCGGCGGATTTTGGCCAGCTTGGAGTCTTCCATCTCACAAGTAATGTGTGATATACTTTACCTGAAGATTCGCCCTAATCGTTAGTTACTCTTGTCGTTTTTCTGGCAAGGAGAGCCCTCACAGGCCAGTCCCTTCTCGTCAGTTGATGTCCTCGGTGCTGGCCAACCGAGCAAGCCAGAAGTTCCCTTCCTTGTTCTCTTTGGTGCGACGGACTCATGTGCCTCGTGGTTTGGCTTCAGGTGCGAAAGGAACGGACCGAGCGATTTTGAGGACAGTGCTGCAGGAAAATATGATCAGCGTTGAAGAAGCATTAGAAAAGATACTGAGCTACTTCCGCGAGCTCGAAACGGAAGAGAAGCCGATACTGGAGTCCCTGGGCCAGGTGCTGGCCCAGGACATCCACTCCACGATTGATGTGCCGCCCGCCGATAACTCGGCCATGGACGGTTATGCTGTCAGAGCCGCAGATACAAAGGGCGCCAGCGCGACCAGCCCCAAAGTCCTCGATGTCATAGGCGAGGTGGCGGCCGGTTCTCTGGCCGACCAACCGGTCGGACCGGGCAAGGCTGTTCGCATTATGACTGGTGCGCCCGTGCCGCCGGGCGCCGATACGGTTGTTCCCTTCGAGGACACTGACGAGACGGCGAGCTCGGAAGAAAAGCGCGCTTTCCCATTCCGCGTCGGAATCATGAAGGAGACTCCGGAGGACTGTAACATTCGCCGCGCCGGCGAGGACGTGCCCCGCGGCGCCCGCGTTCTGGAGAAAGGGACCGAAATCCGGCCTTCCCATGTCGGAGTCCTGGCGTCTCTGGGGTATCGGACGGCGCCGGTGATGCGCCGTCCTCGGGTGGCGGTGCTGGCTACCGGCAATGAACTGGCGGACATAAGCGAGCCGTTGAAGTCGGGCCAGCTTTACAACTCCAATACGTATAGCATATCTGCCCAGGTCATTGATTGCGGGGCTGTGCCCAGGGCCCTGGGCATCGCCAGAGACCAGGTGAGTGACCTTACCGAGAAGGTCCGCAAGGGACTGGACACAGACCTGCTGATAACATCGGGTGGGGTATCTCGCGGGGACTACGATATGGTAAAGGATGTTCTGGTGCAGCAGGGCGAGATAACTTTCTGGACCGTTCGCATGAAGCCGGGGAAACCTCTGGCCTTTGGCGTATTTAAGACAGCCTCGGGTCGCAGGGTCCCTCATCTGGGCCTGCCGGGCAACCCGGTAAGCGCCATGATCACATTCGAGCTTTTTGCTAGGCCGGCGATCTTTAAGATGATGGGGAAGAAGAACTGGAGCCGGCCCATTGTCAAAGGGGTGCTTGAGGACTCTCTCAGCAATAGGGATGGCCGCCGGGTATATGCCCGCGTCTACGTGGAGCGGCGGGACGGGAAGTACATTGCGCGGCTCACCGGCCCCCAGGGGTCGGGTATCTTAACGTCCATGGCCCAAGCTAACGGGCTGGCTATAATATCTGAGGAGGTTACTCAGGTACGGCCTGGGGACCAAGTCCCCCTGATGCTTCTCGACTAGCGCATCACGTGGAGGTAAGACTTTGCCCCCGATCGTGTCTATCGTCGGGAAATCAAACTGAGGCAAGAAGCAGCTTTTGGAGGGGTTGGCAGCGCAGTTAAAGGGCCGCGGTTATCGCCTTGCTACGATAAAGCACAGCAAGGAGTTCCACTTTGAGGCCGAAGGGAAAGATAGCTGGCGTCTAGCGCAGGCGGGGTGTACCACAGTGCACCTCGACTCGCCGCAGCGCCTGGCGATTGTCGAGCAGTTGGAGCACGACATCAGCCTCGAGGTGCTAACCTACAGGACACTGGGCCGGTTCGATCTCATGTTCACAGAGGGCTTCAGGAAGACCGGGGCGGTCAAGATCAAGGTCCACAGGAGCGACTAGGGCCCGGGTCTACTGACTTCTCCGGCGGAGCTATTCGCGGTGGTGACCGACGAGCCGCTGGAAGTGTCGGCGCCGCAGTACTCGCCCAAAGATGTGAGGCGGTTAGCGGACGCCATTGAAGGGACTATCCTCCGACGCGGAGATCCCGACAGGGACGTGGAGTTGTTATCGGTGGGCGGCCCGTTCAAGTTGGCCCGTTCGCGAAGGACATATTGGACAAGGTCGTGACGGCGATGTTGTCTACCCTTAAGGGTATCGACGTCGACCAAATGAAGCAAGCGGACATACGACTTCATCGAGGTTAGCAGGGATGATCTTCCCGGCAGCCGAGTTCAATTTCAGACCCCCCTCAGCGGTGGCTCGCGCCCGAAGGGTGCTCATCAAGCCCTTCGCGCCATATCCCATTCCGTACCCGGCCACCACCAGCCCGGACACGCTCCGTCAAGTGATCGAGGCTATCCGGAGAGTCACCGATGCCGACATCTTGCTCGTGGAAGGCAGCTCTGACGGAAAGCCCATGGCGCCAATCTACAAAGCTCTCGGCTACGAGTTCCGGCGAGTTATGTGCTTGGACGTTCGGGACAGCATGTGGATAGAAATAGATAACCCGCTGATCAAGCCCTATGCTCTGGCCGCGGTCTGGGTGCCCAATGTGCTCCTGTCCTGCGATTTCTGGATCAGCATAGCTCCCTTTTCTATCAAGTCCGGCACCCCTATGTTCAGCATCTACAACCTGCTGGGCCTTCTGCCTGCCAAGAAATACCGCCGCGACGATCTGGAGAGCCTGGGCATGGATAAAGTTATCGCCGATGTGTATTTCACACTCCCGTTCGACATGGGCATCATAGATGCGAGGCAGAAACTTGTCGTCGACGGAAACCCTGCTGATGCCAGGGGAGAGGATGTGGGTAAGATATTGATGGGGGAGCCTTTTGAGATAGACTCAGAGGCTGCTCGTCTGGCGAATCTCCAGCCCGAGTTCATCGACCTTATCAAGGCGGGCAAGCTGGAGTTGGAAGGTTAGACACAGAGACAGAGACAGAGCGGACGGGTCTCCCAGTTGAAAGGGGATAAAGCGATGGTATCCCGGTATCGTATCGATGTAGCATGGCTGGACGAAAATAGGCGTTCTTTCGCTTCTCTGGCGGGTAGCCGTCTTTGCGGTCAACAGCACGGGGATCTGCACGCGGCATCAGACAAGCCGGCTGGCGTGAATAGCCTGCTGGAGGTGTTTCGGCAGTGCTGCTCGCAACAGGAGGGCTTTATTTCCGTGAGTCAGCCGCTCATGGAGAGCCTGTTTCGCCTGTTCCTTGCGACGAGCAACCGTCCGCTGACGCTACAGGGGATAATCGAGCAACTGCGCGCACGGCGCGGAGAAAGAGTGCCTCCGCCGGAGGTCCTCCAGGCCCTGTTGGACAAAGATACTTTCTACGGACTCCGGCGGTTGCCTGAAGATGCCTCGGAGTAGTCATGTTGCGGGGCCGACACATCGGTTGGTGTGCGTTGCCTCCTGTAGGGAGGCGCCGGCCCATCCAGTATTGATGCCGCCTCCTCCGGAAACCGCGCTTACGGCCTATTGTCGTGTGACATTTGTCGCAGACTCCACATTTCCCTTCCGCTATCATGGCAGGCATGGACCTGGAAAAAGACTAAGGAGCCGGCATGAGTAAGACCACTCTCGGTTTCATTCTGACGGGTCTGGCCTACCTGACGCTGGGGACGACCCTGGGTGTCCTGTTTCTCGTCTTGCCGGACCTGCGTCCGCTGCGCACCGTGCACGCTCACCTGAATCTTGTGGGCTTCATGACCTTCTTCGTTTTCGGTATTGCCTATCATATCTTGCCCCGTTTCCGGGGCCGGCCGCTCTATAGCGAGTCGATGGCCTGGCTTCAGCTTTGGTTGGCTAACGTGGGGCTGGTAGGCTTAATGGTGTTGATGGGTATCGGGGCCTTCGCCGACTTAGCAGGGCTTATGGCCCTTACCGCTGCTTTTGGGGCAGCTCTAGCGGTCTCGATCTACCTTTTCGTGTACAATTTGGGGAAGACTATCTTTGGAGGGGCGCCCAAGGAACAGTAGTCCGCAGAAGTGCAAAGTCTTGCGCGGAATGGCGAGAAAATCCTAAATCGGAATTTCCAGCACCAAACAAGTCCAAAGTTCAAATGCTCAAAGGGGGCGTCAATTGCCAGCAAGCAAGGGCCTTTCGACCGGCCCATTTTAGCCGCTGACTGCCAGTTGATCGGGTTGGCTGTCGGAGTTTCAGGCATTTGTCGTTCCCTTCGACGGGCTCAGAGCCTGCCCTGAGCCGAAGGCCTGAGTCCCGATGGGTCGGGACGAAGGGGCAGCGAAAGGACAAGGTTTGGGATTTGGTGCTTAGGACTTAGAATTTGCCCCGAGGTATCGGGGTGGTGTCGGCTAAAAAGGAGTTGAGCAGTGGCGGAGAAGATCAAGTATCATAAGAACATGAATCTGGGAGAGATCGTCAAGAGCCATCCTGGCGCTCAGAAGATCATCGAGAAGTACTTTGGCAAGGGTTGCTACACGTGTCCGGGCATGAAAATGGAGAACCTGTCCTTCGGGGCCATGATGCACTCCATGGACCCGGAGGTCATTGTCAAGGAACTCAACGCCCTGGAGTGAGGGTGCGCCAGGTACCCCTGATGTGGGATGGGGGCGACCGCCAGTCGCCCCGGGGGCGCGCTGTGGCGCCAGTTGTAGAATTTGTCGAAAAGACTCGCCAGACCAGTTATGAATCGGCCTTGACAAGGCTGGTGGTGTCTGATAAGATAATCTAGCCTGAGGGATGAAAGAGGCCCTTATGGAAAGTGTGTCCTTAAAAAGAACCTTAACAACTGGATAGTGGAAGGAAAGTCAATTACCTTATTGGAGAGTTTGATCCTAGCTCAGGATGAACGCTAGCGGCGTGCCTAATGCATGCAAGTCGAACGGTTCTGATACCCGCAAGGGTGTCAGGATAGTGGCAAACGGGTGAGTAACACGTAAGTGACCTACCTTTCAGTGGGGGATAACTTGCCGAAAGGCAGGCTAATACCGCATGTGGTGAGGGGCATAAACGCCCATCACTAAAGGTCTGAGCAATCAGGCCGCTGGAAGAGGGGCTTGCGTCCGATTAGCTAGTTGGTGAGGTAACGGCCCACCAAGGCGAAGATCGGTAGCTGGTCTGAGAGGATGGTCAGCCACACTGGGACTGAGACACTGCCCAGACTCCT
>JACQTY010000260.1 GCA_016210545.1 Chloroflexota bacterium | reverse complement strand
GGGTAGGCCCCTGTGCCTACCCTATGCGCGCCCAGGGCAACCATCCCGATACATCGGGACCCCTACGGATGCGGCGCCCCCTCTCTCCAACTCTCTCCCTCGAAGGGGAGAGAGGGTATAAGGTTCCCCTCTCCGTATCGGAGAGGGGGCCGGGGGGAGAGGTCAGGTTGGGGAACTTTCGGGCCTCGGCCGGCGTCTTAGGAATGTGATGACCCCGAAAGACCTAACCCTAAATCCCTTCCCGATGCGGGAAGGGGTGCATTGTAGGGGCGATTCACGAATCGCCCAGAGAGACGCCCCCCCATCTGCTCTCAGCGTGCTCTGCGGTGAGCAACGATTCGGGTTAATGACTTCTTAACATTATTATGGCAGAGTAGTAAGGTGAGCGCCCGGTGCGGGCATGGAGGGGCGGATGAGAGAGGCGGTGTACAGCGTAGGGGCGATTCACGAATCGCCAAAAGGAACGCCCCCCTCTCTCCAACTCTGTCCCTCGCTGGGGAGAAAGGGGTCGATGTTCCCCCTCGCCGATACGGAGAGGGGGAACAATACCTTCCCTTCCCATCCTGGGAAGGGACCGAGGGCTAGGTTGCGCCAGGGGCAGAGGTCAACGCCACAATTGTTAAGAGTCCTGAATAAAATCCAAAACAATTTCAAAATTTGCCCGATTTCCCAGGTAAAAGGTATTGACATTTGGGCAAAACCCTATATGATGTTTAGCAGGGGTTCAGGTATGCACAGAAAGCCCCTCGACTCCAACTGCGGCGTACCAAGCCTTCGGGGCCCACTACCGACCCCAGGCCGCCGACACGAGGAGGGAAAAGGTCGACGTTCTCATTGGCCAGGGCTCGACAAGGGAAGGGGGATAACGTATGCGATGGTGAGCCATCGCGAGGCGGGAAGCGAGATGTGGGATGTGAGACCCAACACGCCCACCCGTAGCGATGGCGAGGTCTGGACTATTTGACCCGCCCCGGTGGAGACCGGGACACCCTATTACTAGGAAAGGAGTCTGATAGACTAAATGAAAGGACATATGCCATTGTTTCTGCGCCTGGCGCTGGTAGTTGTACTGGTTGCCGGGTTCCTGACGCCTATGGCGGTGCAGCCCAAGCCGGCTTCGGCCGCCATTGTAGCCGCTTTGGATAAGGATGTTTATGTTGAGGTCGGCACCTCAGTGAACCAGTCAGCAGCGCCAGCGGCGCTGCTGACAGCGCCGGCCACCCAGGGCACCGTGCAGAGGGTGGTTGCCGGTCCGAATAGGGCCATACCGACCATAACCGTGAACGTTGGCGACACCGTCACGTTCAAGCCCACCAGGGGCACTGCGACGGCCATCAACGATGTTGGCCTCACCACGGCGGTCGCCACGACCTCCAGCGGGCAGAGGCTCTTGACATTCGCCGACACGTACCCGTCGCTTGCTCTGCTAGCGGGCAACGGTGACTTCAACTCTGGGGCAGGCATCAGCGTCACGCTGAATGCGGCGCCGGTGACAACCGTCCCGGCCACCCCAACGGTTGGCACGGGCGCTACGGGGGATGCTGGTGTTGGTAAATTCTTCCCCGTGTCTTTCAAGGTCCCGCCCATTGCGCGAAAGACAGCGAGCAGCCCGGCTGTGCTGAAGTTCTCCGACGGGGCTACTGACGTAACAGTCAACATGGTGGTAAACCCGAAGCTCCAGTTCACGCCGGACAAGGCAGCCAAGGGAAAGACCATAACGGTTAGCGGCGCGGGCTTCAGGGGCACCAGCTCTATTGACCTGGAGGTCAGGTCAGGGATATCACTAACGCAGGGTACTGGCGCTGCTGCTATCACCGGGGGGTTTCCCCAGATTCTAGGTTTCCCATTCGACGGCGACGCCACAGTTACCAACTCTGTCCAGGTGACGACTCTGGGCACTTTCCTGTTCAACGCACCCGTCATCGGCACGTACACAGTTACGCTTCCGGCCGGTATGACGGGAACGGCGACGGGTGATGGCGTTGGCGCCAACCAGAGCACGGCTACCGTCACCGGCAGCCCGCTGGCCCTGGCGGCCGGCGCCAACCTTGTGGTAGTGACGGCAGTCGGCACAGTGGAGTTGACTGCCGCTACACTTATCGGTACGTTGACCATTGACCCGCCGGCTACATTCCCTAGCCTGAAGGTGTCCGTGGGAACTATTAGCACGGACGCCAACGGCAGCTTCACGGGCACCTTTGCCGCCCCGGAGCTAATGGGCACGGGGGTGCCGGCGAATACCATTAACGCTCGTGATGGCGGTAACGCCCTGGCGAACGCCACCGAGCTGTCCAAGGACATCCGGACCTTCCTCATGGACCCGAGCATGACCGTTACCCCGGCGTCGGGTGCAGGGGGCAGCACGGTCACGGTAGAGGGCAGTGAGTTCACGGTATCAACAGCCGTTACCGTTTTGACCATTGGTGGCGTAGCCGCCGCAATACCCGTGGGCACGGCGTCCGATCTCAACGGCAAGGTGGCTGCCTTTAGTACGACCCTACCCTTGAACTTAACCGCCGGCAAGAAGTCTGTAGTCATGACTGCCGGCACCAGTGCTGCGGGAAGCTTCACGGTAAGCTCGGCGCCTCTGAGCTTGACCCCGTCGACGGGGGCCATGGGGCAGGAAGTGGTGGTGGGCTTAAAGAACATGGCCGCCAGCACTGCAGTGGCTGCCAGCACAGGGATCAGCGTTGGCGGCGCGCTTGCTACTCACAGTGGGTTCACCACTGACAGCACCGGCAATGCCAGCGTGACTGTGCGTGTGCCGACTACGATTACGACGGTCGGCGCCCAGGATGTGATCGCCACGGTGGGCGCGACTACCGCTACCGGCACGTTCACCCTCAACAAGCCCAAGATAACACTTACCCCGACGGAGCAGGTGAGAACGGGATCTGTTACCGTACAGGGCACGGGATGGGTGCCGGACAAGAACGTCACTGTAAATATTGGCACTCCCGTAGTCACCACGGTGAACGCGGTGCCGGATGCTGCGGGTAACTTCACCGTAGTATTCACGGTGTCCACGGACCTGGCGCCTGACAGCACCAACAACGTGGTCAGCACGGATACCCAGGGGAACACGGCGGACACGGCCACCCTGAAGGTGCCCGCGGCTGGTATTACCGTTACTCCGACCAAGGTGGGCTGGGGCGAAACGATCACCATAAAGGGGACCGGTTTCAGCGGCGGCTCGCAGGTGCAGTACGGGTTCCCGTGGGCGGGCGTTGGCGCCCTTACCGGTTTCTCGCCGGCGGTATTCACCGATTCTGCCGGTAATTTCACGGCTTCGTTCGTCGTACCGACGGTGACCAAGGGAGTCAGGTCCATCGGCGCCAACACGGGTGGAGCTGCTGGGGTCTCGGCGACCACGACCATCGAGGTCTCTGAGGCTGCGAAGACTACGGCCGCGGCTCTGGCACCCATCGCCACGCAACTGGTGAGGGTGTGGGGCTTCGATGCGGCGACGCAGTCCTGGAAGCTGTACGATCCCAGTGTGCCTGCCGAGTTGAACTCACTGCCGGTTCTCAATAAGGGTGGCGGCTACTTCATCAACGTTAAGGCTGCTACCACCATCGTGACTGGCGGTGTGACCATCAACCTGTCGCCGGGATGGAACCTGGTCGGCTGGTTGGACTAAGCTTGTGACCTCACCTCCTGCCCCCCTCTCCGATTTCGGAGAGGGGGCGGGGGCAGAGAGGTTGTGAATCCTCCCCTACGTATCCTTTATTAGTAGTACACTTTCTCGTGCGTACTTGGGAATGATTTGGAAGCTGGCGACAATCCTAAGAAGGAGGAGAGATGGCCAAACTTAGAGTCCTGGTCTTCTTGGCAGTGATATTGCCCCTTCTGCTGGTACCGGCGTTGGCGTCTGCGCAGGCCGCGGAGTTGCCGCACCTGTTCTTCGGGACGGCTGCCGTTGACGGGGTAAACGCTGCTAATGGGACCAAGATAGCGGCGATGATAGATGGCAAAGAGGTTGGCTCGGCGATCTATAACGGTACGCGTTATTCGATCACCGTGGCCGCGCCTATAGGCCAGGCTTACAAGGACAAGACGATCACCTTCATGGTTGGAAATTCGACGGGGCAGACGGCCAAGCATGTACCCGGCGAGGTGAATACCCTGAATGTGACCGCCACCTCGGTGCCGCCTGGACCAGCGACAATTACGCTGAACCCGGCGACGGGCTTTCTGAGCATGGTGAGCGGCAGCAACTTTACACCTAATACTGCCATAGCCATACAGCAAGTAGATGGCACGACGGTGACTGACCTGGCATCGGCAACGGCGGACGGCATCGGGAAGTTCTCAGTCCCCGTGGTGGCCCCGATGCAAGGCGCTCCCGGAAAGATTAGTGTGCAGGCGGTGGATTCCGCCAAGAAGTCCGCTACGGCGGACCTGACCGTTCCTGACCTGAAGGGCAAGGATGGCGCCCCCGGCAAGGACGGAGCGCCCGGCAAAGACGGCGCCGCTGGCAAGGCTGGCGCTGATGGCAAGGCTGGACCCGCTGGACCCGCTGGCTCGGCTGGGCCTGCCGGTCCCGCCGGGAAAGCTGGCGCTGATGGCAAGGCTGGGCCTGCTGGCCCCGCCGGACCTGCCGGACCCAAGGGCGCGGACGGCGCGCCGGCCCCGGTAGCCATTGTTTGGATAGCTCTGGTGATCGGCGTGGTCGCTATTGTGATGTCCGTGCTGGGGATGGCCCGGAAGCCAGCGAAGGCAGCATAAGAGCTAACCCCAGAGGGAGAGGTCAACTGAGAAGCCCCCCGAGAGATCGGGGGGCTTCTTGTTTTCGGGGGGTCACGCGGAGACGCAGAGGATGCAGGGTATAGCGGGGGAAACACCTAACCCTCTCTCCCCAGGCGGGAGAGAGTTGGAGAGAGGGGCCATCCGTAGGGGTCCCGATGTATCGGGATGGTTGCCCTGGGGGGAGGGTAGGCACAGTGGCCTACCCCTACGGGTACGGTACGGCGGCATTCTTGGGCGATTCGTGAATCGCCCCTACGAGAGGGATCAAACCCTCTCTCCCCAGGGGCGCGGAGAGGCGCGTTGTAGGGGTCCCGATGTATTGAACTCCTGTCACAACACTAGGCATGCGTCTACAGCTTGAACAGCTTTACGGCGTTATCGCGGAGTATCTTGCGCTTGGTATCGTCCTTCAGCGTCATCTCCATGAACTGGGCCTTTAGCTTGAGGCCCAGGGAGTTGGTGCCCCACATAACCTTGTCCACCCCCCGCCACGAGTCGATGAACGCCACGATCTTTTCCTTCTCCGGCAGAGACCGCGGGGGATAGGCCGAGATGTCGCCGTAGACATTCGGGTGCTTCCACACCATATCGATCCACTCGTCGACCCACGGCCAGCCGGTGTGAGACAGCACGAAGTTCACGCTGGGCCACTGGATAGCAACCTCGTCGAAATAGAGGGGCCGCCCCGGATCGCTGGGCATAGCCTCCGCCGAGTGCCCCGTCTGGAAACCGATGGGGATGCCGTATTCCAACGCCTTCACGTAGGCGGGGTAGTAGCGCCTGTCGTTGGGCGGAAGACCGAAGCCCTGGGGGTGGACGTAGATGTACTTGAAACCGTACTGCTTGATGGCCTTGTCGAGTTCCTTCAGGCTGTCCTCGATCCTCAGGGGATTGTACCCCACCCCGCCCACTATCTTCCCCTTGCTCCTGTCCACAAAATCCTTGATCATATCGATGCTCGTATTTACCACCCAGGTGCTGTTGACCAGGGACCACTGCTTCAGGGAAGAGAGGATGACCTTGTCGTACCCCGCCTCATCGATCTCCTTCAGGAAATCTTCATAAGAGGCAAGGCCCATGAGCTTGGCAGCCTTCTCGGCGGGGCCCATGGTCTTGAAGGTACTCTGGAAGCCGACCTTCCACTCGTAGGAGGCGAACATCTTCGTCCTCTCCTCGGGGATGAAGTAGTGCACGTAGTTCATGACGTCGATAGCCTTGATGTCTTCGGGCATACTCCTGCTCCTTATCGTTTCGATCCACGCACCCGCACGGGGTACGGCAGCCGAGAACCTGAGTCAAAGCTCTGAGTACGCGGGGGCGAGCCGTTTGCCGCCCCTAGCTTAAAGGCAAGAGGGATGGGTTGTCAATGGGCATGGGCTAACCGAAATCCACCGCCTCTCCAATCTACTCAAATCGAAAGTTCTTTCACCAGCCTGGTGCTACACTCGCCTTTGGGGCCGAAGTGTCGGCCTCCCTTTGCTAAAG
>JACQTY010000028.1 GCA_016210545.1 Chloroflexota bacterium | reverse complement strand
TTCCTATTAAGAAGGATACCACAAAACATGTTAAATGAACAGTATTGAGATTAAGAGGGATTTATACATGTTGGCTCCGCAGCTTTTCCCTATTATATCTTGCCTTCAGCCCGCAGTTTTTGGGCGATGTCTTGTCTCAGCGCCTGTTTGTCCACCTTGTCCATGGCCGTCACCGGAAGGGAGGGAACAAGCTCGATCCGCTCCGGCAAGAGTAGGAGGGAGGCCCCTTTTTGCTTAAGAAAAGCAAGGATTTCAGCGGCGGTCAGATATTGATTCACCTTGGGTTGAACATAGGCGCATATACGCTCTCCCAGACGGGCATCGGGCATGCCGATCACCGCCGCCTTCAGCACTCCCGGATAGGCATGTAGCATTTCCTCCACGTCATAGGCGCTAACCTTCTCGCCACCCCGATTGATTACGTCTTTCCTTCTTCCGGTGATAACCAGGTTGCCATGCCGGTCAAACCGGGCCAGGTCGCCGGTACGGAAGAAGCCATCTGGAGTGAAGACCTGGTTGTTCTCTTCCTCGGACTTGTAGTAGCCGCTAACGATGCATGGTCCCCGGGCAACGAGCTCCCCCTCCAGGCCGCGGGCAACCTCGGCGCCCGACTCATCCACGGCCTTGTATTCATCGTAGGGACACATCGCCCTGCCCACCGTCTGGGCCACCACGTCCGCAGGGTCATTCGCCCGGGTAATGGTGACCGCACCCTCCGTCATGCCATAGCAATTATGGAACCTGCATCCCCGTTCAGAAAGCTTGTTCAGGGCCATTCTGGCCAACTCCTCCGGGCAGTGGGCGCCGCCGCAGACGATCGAGTGCAGTGAGGAAATGTCATACCTGTGCAGATTTGGCGCGTGGAGAAAGTCGGCAAGCAAAGCGGGGACGAAAAAACAATAGGTGACCTTCTCTCGCTCGATATTCTCCAGGATGTCATCCATCTTGGTGGTTGGGCACAGGACAATCGTGGTACCCATAAGGGCCATCACACTGGTGTTCAGTAGATGAACGGCATCGTGGTTCAACGGGGAAAAAGCAATGCTGACTTCCTTGGGTCCCCATTCCATCCCGCGCGCAATGTAGTGGGACTTGGTGAGATGGTTATTGTGGGTCTTTGGCACCAACTTGGGTAGGCCCGTGGTGCCGCCGGTTGGCCCCAAGTGCATCACTCTGTTGGGGTCAGTGGGGGTACAGTATACGGGTCCGGTAACTGGCGTCTTGCGGCTGTCTTCCATAATTCCGGAGAAAGACACCATTCCGGGCGGAGCCTCGTCCCGGACCACGATGGCCTGCTCCAGCGAAGGTGATTTCTGCCTGACGCCTCTGACCATGGGCACGTAATCTATTTTTCCGAAGCTGGCCGGACCAACCCATGCCTTCGCGCGGGTCAGAGCGCAGAACCTTTCCAGCTCTCGCTGGCCGTGCCGCGGCAGACACATTATGGGGACCGCGCCAACGCGCTGAAGGCCCAAATATATATACACCGCCTCTGCCCAGTTGGGGACCTGGAAAAGGACGCTGTCGCCCTCAGCTATCCCCAGGGTGCGAAAAGCGCGGGCGGCCAATTCGGTCTTCTCGTGCAACTGGGAGAAGGTGAAACGTTGCTCGCCCTCTATTAGGGCCAGCTTGTCCGGATAGACATCGCACGTGCGGTCGAACGCCTGGATAATGGTGACACCCAGCCACCATCCATTTCGTTCGTATGCCCTTTTCAGAGCGGTGGGATAAGCCGGTACGCCTTCCACTTGCATTCTATGCCTTCCTTGTGCGTTCTGGGTCAACATCCTGGGAGCAAGCCTAGGCTATCTTGCCCTCGGCGCGCAGCTTCCGGGTGATGTCTTCCCGCAGCTTCTGTTTGTCCAGCTTGTCCATGGCGGTTACCGGCAGCGATGAAACTATCTCGACCCTTTCCGGCAGAAGCAAGAGCGAGGCCCCTTTTTCTTTCAGGAATGCCAGGATGTCCGAGGGGGCCAACGTCTGATTGTCTCTGGGTTGAACATAGGCGCATATCCGCTCGCCCAGGCGCGGGTCGGGCATGCCGAGCACCGCGGCCCGCAGCACTGCCGGGTGGGCGTGCAGCATCTCTTCGACCTCGTAGGCGCTGACCTTCTCGCCGCCGCGATTGATTACGTCCTTTTTCCTGCCGGTGATAATCATGTTGCCGTACTTGTCGAACCGGACCAGGTCGCCGGTGCGGAAAAAGCCGTCGGAAGTAAATACCTTCTGGTTCTCCTCCTCGGACTTATAGTAGCCGCTGACGATACACGGGCCTTTGGTTGCCAGCTCGCCTTCTTGTCCGGAGGGCGCCACCGCGCCTGACTCGTCGACCGCTCTGTACTCGTCATAGGGACAAATCGACTTTCCAACGGTCCATGTCACCGCTTCCTCGGGATCGCCAGGTCGCGTAGCAGTGCCCGCCCCTTCCGTCATACCATAGCAGTTATGGAACCGACATTTCATCTCCCTCAGCTTCCTCAAAGCGAGCTTGGCCAGTTCTGCAGGGCAGTGAGCGCCGCCGGTGTTGACCGTTCGCAGGGAGGACAGGTCATATTTGCCCAGGTCTGCGTTAACGAAGTCGGTCAGGAGCGCAGGGACAAAGAAGGTGAAGGTCACCTTCTCCCTGGCCATGTTCTCCAGGATGTCATCCACCTTTGTCGAAGGGCACATGACCATTCTCTGGCCCATCAACGCCATCAAACTGAAATTCAGCAGATGGATGGCATCATGGTTCAAAGGGGAGAATGTCAAGTTCACATCCCGGGCGCCAAGCTCCAGCGTACTGGCGAAATAGAACGACTTGCTGAGGTGGTTGTTGTGGCTCTTAGGCACCAGTTTGGGCAAACCGGTGGTGCCGCCCGTGGGCGACAAATGGATTATGTCATCGGGGTCAGCAGGCGTGGCATACTTCAGCTTACTGAGTCTCCCACCTTTCTCACTGTCCTCCATCAATTGGGAAAAGGATACCATTCCGGCTGGCGCCTCGCTCCTGACAATTACGGCATGCTCCAGAGAGGGAAATCCCTCCCTCATGGCCTTTATCATAGGTACGTAGTCTGTCTTTCCAAAGCTGGCCGCACCAATCCAGGCTTTGGCCTGGGTCAACGTGCAGAACCTTTCCAGCTCCCGTTGCCCGTGCCGGGGAAGACACATAACCGGCACGGCTCCAACCCGCTTCAAGCCCAGATAAATGTAAACAGCCTCAGCGAAGTTGGGGACCTGCAAAAGCACACAATCACCATTGCCTATTCCCAGACTTGTGAAGGCTTTCGCCGCCTGTACCGTCTTCTCCCGCAACTGCGAGAACGTAAGCCGGTTCTGCCCCTCGACCACCGCCTCCTTTTCGGGGTAGATGTCACAGGCGCGGTCGAACGCTTGAACGATGGTCCTGCCCAACCACCACCCGCGTTGCTGGTATTTCCTTTTCAGTGCCGGGGGATAAGATGGCACGCCTTCCATTTCAGACCTCCTCGACTGCGGCAACAACGTATCGGCCAATTGTTGGCCCGTTTCGCAGATAATAATACGGAGGTCTCCCAGCCGTCAAGTCCAAACGGCGGCAAGTTCCTGAAAAAGCATGCTTTGTCCCGGCAGCCGTGGTCCGCGGCTACGAGAAGTCCACGGAGACGCTGCCTTGAAAAACGGACGCCAAAGGCTTACACTTGCCCCAAAGCAATTGGAGGTGGACTGTGAGCAGCAATTCCTTCTCCTTGGAAGGCAAAGTGGCCGTGGTGACCGGGGCCAGCAAGGGAATAGGCCGGGCCATAGCCCTGGGCTACGCCGCCGCCGGCGCCCAGATTGTGATGGCCAGCCGCAACCGCGGCAACCTGGAAAAGGCCAGCGAAGAGGCCAGCAAGCTGGGTAAGCAGCCCCTGATAGCGCCAACCGATGTCACTCAGAAAGGCGACGTCGACAACCTGGTGCGGACAACGCTCAACCGGTTTGGCAGGATAGACGTGATGGTGAACGACCCGGCGCTTACCATCATGAAGCCCATCATGGATATTGAAGAACCCGAGTGGGACAGTGTGATGGACGCGAACCTCAAGGGATTCTACTTTCTGTCCCGGGCTGCCGGACTGGTGATGCGGGAGAAGAAAAAGGGCAGCATCATCAACATCAGCTCGAACCTGGGGTACAAGGTCTCCCCCCGGATGCCGACGTATTCTGTGGCCAAGGCGGGGATCATAATGCTAACCAAGGCCCTGGCCGTGGAACTGGGCCCGCACAACGTGAGGGTCAACGCCATAGCCCCCGGCCTCACCGCCACTGAGTTCAGCCTCGGTCCGCAACAGAACGAGGCGTACCGGGCGGCGCGGGCGCAGCAGATACCCATGCGTCGCATAGCCGAACCGGAGGACATGGTAGGCGCCGCCATCTACCTGGCATCGGATGCTTCGGCCTTCGTAAACGGGCACACCCTGGTGGTGGACGGCGGCGACCTGGCGTGAGGCCGTAATCCTCCATCAGGAAACGCAGCCAAGGGAGATCTAGATGCAGCTAGACCGTCCATGTCATTCCGGCCCCCGAGCCGTCCCGACAGGTCGGGATGGCTCCCGTATCAAGTACGGGACAGGCTTTCGCCAGAATATGACATTGGATATCCCGATACATCGGGATTTCCATTTAGCCCAAAGCCTCGCCTCTCAGTACCTCAGCGGTGAGAAAACACCATTTCGCTAGCTTGAACGGGCGGTGAATTCTGGGAGGCGACGGCAGTTGACATAGCTCGGTCAGCATGCTAGGTTATTACATCATTTCGGCCCACCCGACACCACCTGTGGGGCCAAGGAGGAGGCACAGTATGGCCATCAGTCCTAAGGTTAAGCCCGACAAGGCCCTGCTTCAGCAACTGGGCAAGGACAATCTCTGGTTGGGATTTGGACGGGACAGCTCCTTCTTCGACCGGGACGCTTCGATCATGGTCTCCGGCAACGGCTGCTGGGTCACCGACGTCGACGGCAATCGCTACCTGGACTCCTCCGCCTGCCTGGGGGCCGCTATCCTGGGCTACAGCCACCCCAGGATCATCAAGGCCCTGGTGGACCAGGCGCAGATCATGTGCTCCAATGCCTCCGGCCAGCCCGCCAGCATCCCGACTATCCTCCTGGCCCACAAGGTAGCCACGCTGGGCCTGGGTGAGAAGGCCAAGCTTTTCTACTCCCTATCTGGCTCCGGGGCCGTAGACACGGCGCTGAAGATGGCCCGCCAGTACTTCAAGATCACCGGCAAGGCCAGCAAGTACAAGACGATCACCCGCTGGGGAGCGTACCACGGGGCCACCCTCAGCGGCACGGCGGCCAGCGGCATCCCCAGCCGGCGCCGGGCCTTCGAGCCCCTTTCCGACGGGTTCATCCATATCGAGCCGCCCTACTGCTATCGCTGCCCCTGGGCATTGACCTACCCTCAGTGCGGCATCGAATGCGCCAACGAGTTCCGCCGCACCGTGGAGCGGGAGGACCCGGATACGATCGCCTGCTACCTGGGTGAGCTGACCATGGGCGCCGGCGGCATCATTCCACCCCCACCCGAGTACCCCAGGATGGTCCGCCAGATATGCAACGAACACAACATCCTGATGATCGTGGACGAGGTCATCACCGGCTTCGGACGGACAGGAACATGGTTCGAGTGGCAGCAATGCGGCATCGTGCCCGACATGGTGACCACGGCCAAGGCGATCACCGGTGGCTTCGTTCCTGTCTCCGCCGTCCAGGTGAGGCCGGAGATCGCCGACGTCTTCAAAGGGCCGAACGTATTCATGCATGGCTACACATTAGGGTCCTACCCGCTGGGCAGCGCCGTCGGCCTGGCAGTCATCGAGGAGATGGAGCAGACCAACCTGCTGGCCGAGGTCAACCGCAAGAGCGAGGTAATGATGTCCGAGCTTCAGAGAATCATGGACTCCTCTCCGGTGGTGGGCGACGTCAGGGGCAAGGGACTGGCGCTGACCATAGAGCTGGTGAAGGACAGGAAGACCAAGGCCGAATTCCCCGACCTCGACGCGGTGAGAAAGTTGGTCGGGTCGGTGGGGAGAAAGAACGGCGTCCTTCTGGCCATGTCGGCATACAAGGGCAGCTTCATGTTCCTGACGCCGCTGATCATCAACGAGGAAGAGATAGGCATCCTGATGAAGGCCGTCTCGGCGGCAGTGAAGGAAGTAGAGGCCAAGTGCGGGTGAGCACCTCTCCCTCTAACCCCCTCTCCGTTGACGGAGAGGGGGAACAAGGGGGTGAGGTCGTGCCCAAAGAAAGGTAACATGGAAACGAAAGATTTCATCGAGACCCTCCTTCAGCGGAACCAGCAAAGCGTCGCCGACGCCACCAAAGGCCTGACCCAGCAGGACATGGCCCGGCGGCCCACCTCCGACGCCAATTCTATCGGGTTCATCCTGTGGCACATCGTCCGGGCGGAGGACCGCAACTTCCAGGCCACCCTCCAGAAGAGGCCGCAGGTGTGGGAAACAGGTCAGTGGGCCGAAAAGCTGGGCATAAAGGCCGGCCCCAACGAATTCGGCTTTGGCTACAGTGAGCAACAGGTGGCGGCCTTTCCGGTGCCTGACCCCTCGCTGCTGCTGGAATACGCCGCTACAGTCAGAAAACAGACCCTGGAGTTCGTGCGTTCCCTCACCACGCAGAAGCTAAACGAGAGGATCCAGCACCCAGCTTTCGGCGAGATGAGCGTGGGGCAGTTGATAGGCCGCGTCCTGGGGCACGTCGCCGAGCACACGGGCCAGATAGGCTACCTGCGAGGGATCATAAAAGGCCCCAACAAGTAGTGTCGAATCCTCCTACACCCCCTTTGCGAAACTGAACATGTCCCACATCTTGCGCTGGACACAAGGGTTTTGAAGGGGGGATACACTATTGCAATAACTGAATGCTACCCATCTTCGGGGTCAGACATATCGAAATTGAAAACCTACCCCGTCATTGCG
>JACQTY010000261.1 GCA_016210545.1 Chloroflexota bacterium | reverse complement strand
CTCTTCAGGTAATCCGGCACTAACTTCTTCGCTCCACTCGTAGCGCTTAGAGCCGCGTCCCACACGATATCCTTCAGATAAACATCGGCGCCCCCGACAGACAGCTTCACCTCGTACGCCGTGCTGCTGGCCCCAGCCGCCCCGTTTGTATCTACCGGATAGTATCCACTCGAATGGTCAGCATTATACCTATCAACCCCCCCCTGTACCGCCTGAAGGTCGTTCTTCTTTACAGTCGACTTCCCGCTTGTCACCGTCCCGGTCACCTGCGGCACAACTATCGCCGCCAGGATCGACAGGATGGTCATAACTACCATAAGCTCGATAAGAGTAAAACCTCTTGAATGCCTGAACAGGGATTTCACGATCCCCCTCCTCTTCTTTGTTTAACCAGGTCCTTCCATGCTCCCAAGTCGCCTCTTCCTTCCGTCTCACCCCCTACTCGCCAAGTCATGTAATGTGTCAGTAATCTTCCGTCTTTGTCATTACAGCAACCAATATAACACACCTGTTAACGTTTGTCAATACCCTCTCGCACGGTCGTTTACCGTCGCACTACTATCAACCTCCAACTCTCAAACTGCGCCCGCAGTCGAACTCCTCCACTGCCCGGTTCGTACCCCTCCACGCCAACCCTGACTACACGACACTCTGATGAAAGGATGGCAAATGAACTACCGACGTCGCCTTGAGTGTCCCCGAAGCGGTACTCATGCCAGGCTCCGTGAGGGGGAAGCGAGTCCCCACTCCTCGGGAAGGGGAGGCCTGTCATTTCGTATTTGTCTCGCCCACAGCCCCAGACCCTTCGTCCCGATACATCGGAACTGAGAGTTTCTGAATTTATTGATTTCCCAGATTCAGACTCGACTCCCGTTCAGATAAGGGCGAACCAATTTCTTCACAGCCTCTCAGCGTGACACTGAGGGCGCTCTTCGGGCAAAGGGCCTCTGGTCCTGTCAGGAGCCGACTGCACAGCCCTGTTCCAGGGGCTATGCGGTTGTCACTACACGAAAATAGACACTCTCTTGCCAATGCGAGGAGTCCCGACGGGTCGGGACGCCGAAGCAATCTCAGGGAATCCTCAATTGAACGAGATTCCTTCGTTTCGCTTTCAATGAACCGTCTATATCCCAATCGGTTCATCGCTCCTCATTGGGTCGGCCACCCCGACGTAAGGGACTTTCAATAATGACAGTGATTGCCCTTTTCATCCTTCGTGGTGGGTATTGCAAATACTGATGACTAATTCCAGCCAAAGCCCCGACGCATCGGTGGCCCCGCGGTGCTCACGTCTCCTGGATTCCGGCTCGTTGGCCGGAATGACAAATGGGGGAAGCTTTTCGCTATCTGTCTAAGTACGGGTGACAGAGGCATTTTCTTGGAACGAGTGACCATGCTGCGGCCCTACAACGAAGGAGGCCCGCCCCGGCTAATCCGGAACGGGCCTCTTGATACCTTCTTCAGCGACTGCGCCAGGTCAGGGATAGACCCCCGTCACAAACCCCACCGTCGCTCTATCCGTGGCATACTTCGACTCCACCGTCCCATCGGCCTTCACATACCACGTGTAGGAACCCGTCGCCAGGGCCTTGTTATCCGCCGAGGCTGAGGCCGGCACCGAGTTGATGTACTTGCCGGTTACCAGCGTATCAAAGTCGATGAAGTACCCGCTGCCGCTGGTCCACGCTGTCCCATCACCCACCGGGAGCCCCCCGCTCTGCTTTTCCGCAGTGGTGCCCTTGAGCGGATAGGTCTTCTTCCCGTTGATGCGGGTCGCCGGGTCGGCGTAGTAGCCATCCACCGCCCCCTGGATAAGTTTCTGTTCGGCCTTGTATGCCTGCTCCTCACCCCGTCCGATATACCCCGTTATGTTGGGGATCACCACCGCCCCGATGATGGCCAGCAAAGCCAGCGCAATCAATATCTCAATTAGGGTAAAGCCTCGTTCGCGTTGCTGCCGAATCTTCCTCATGATCCCATGTCCTTCCACCATGCCCTACTACACATGGGACCCATCAGACCACTAGCTAGTACGGCGTTCCATCGTCCAAAAGCAGCCACACCTTGCCGTTACCATCCACCGCCCAAATCCCCATCGACGTGACTCCAGCGCTGAAAGCCACCGTATACGTCGTCCCCTCTATGATAATCGACGTCGTTGTGTCTTCAATCACGTCTCCGTTTCGCGAGGGCTTGCTCTTCAGGTAATCCGGCACTAACTTCTTCGCTCCACTCGTAGCGCTTAGAGCCGCGTCCCACACGATATCCTTCAGATAAACATCGGCGCCCCCGACAGACAGCTTCACCTCGTACGCCGTGCTGCTGGGCGCAGCAGCCCCGTTTGTATCTACCGGATAGTAGCTGCTGGAATGGTCAGCATTATACCTATCAACCGCCGACTGTACGGCCTGAAGGTCGTTCTTCTTGACAGTTGACTTGCCGCTCGTCACCGTCCCCGTCACCTGCGGCACAACTATTGCCGCCAGCACCGACATGATCGTCATCACTACCATAAGTTCAATAAGAGTAAAACCTTTGGAAACCTTCAGTAGGGACTTCACAATTCCCCTCCTCTTAAGTGGTTATGATTTCCTTTCCTCCCTGGAAGCCCACCCTCGTCTGTTTCTTCCTTCTCACCCCCTTACCCTCTAGCCTTGTAATATTATCGTAATCGTCCTTCTTTGTCCTGACAGGCACCACCATACCATACATTCTGCGCCTTGTCAATACCCCTCCATAGCCCTCAAAATAAGGATGGCTCCTAGGGTGTTGGGAGCGTGACAATAGGGTGCGGCGCTACCTGCAGCATACGCATCTATGGGAAAGGGCAACCACCCCGACACCTGGCGACCCCCTCTGGGTCGCTCGTCTTAACGGTCATGCGCCCTCTCCCCTCCTGCTTTTCACTGGACTATACTCGCCAACACCCGTAATGCGTGACACCTTACTGTAACATTACTATGCACGTACACCAATAAGAAAGGGGTAGCAGTCCGCGAAAGCGGACTGCTACCCCACGTTCAACTCGACCTCCGCCCTACTTTGCGAACTCTTTACCCAAAGCCTCCCGCACCACAATCAGCTTCATGATCTCCGCCGTCCCGTCCGCAATTTCAAACCCGATGGCATCCTTGAGACGCTGCTGCAGCGGGTACTCCTCGCTATACCCCACGTGCCCGTGCGTGAGTAACGAGTCGTGGATGGCTCTCACCGCCACCTTAGGGCCAAGCCACTTGCACATGGCTGACTCCTTGGAGTGGGGCAGCCCCTGCTCCCGCAGCCACAGCGCCCGGTAGCACAGAAGACGGGCCGCTTCCACCAGGGTCAGGTCCTCGGCGATCTTAAAAGACACACCTTCATACTTCGCCAGAGGCTGCCCGAACGCTTGCCTCTGCTGGGCGTAGGAGATGGCATCCTCCAGCGACAGTTGCGCCAGCGCCAGGGCCTGCAGGGCCAGCACCGGCCGCGTGAAGTCGAACTGGGTCATCACCGCGGCGAACCCTTTCCCTTCTTCCCCGAGAAGGCGTCCCCGCGGAACGCGTACATTATCCAGGGTTATGATGGCCTGTCCCACCGGCCGCCACCCCATCATGGGCATGGTGCTGCGCGTGACACCCGGGCTGTTCGTGGGCACCAAGAAGGCGCTGATCCCCCGGAATCCAGCCTTGGGGTCGGTCTTGGCAAAGAGAATGGCGGCATCCGCCCAGGGCCCGAAGGATATGGACAGCTTCTCGCCGGAGAGAACATAGACGTCACCGTCCCGCACCGCCCGGGTCTTTATGTTAGCCGCGTCCGATCCCACCTCAGACTCGGTGAGCGCCAGGCAAACAGTCCGCTCACCCTTCACAATGGCGGGCAACCACTCTTCGCAAATTGCCTCGTTCTTCTCAAAGAGATAACTGCTGAAGATACCCTGAGTGGGCAGGCACGAGGTAAAGAAGTCCCCTCGCGCCAGCTCTTCGATGGCGATGCCTACAGTGACCCAGTCCGCCGGCTGTCCGCCGTACTTCTCGGGCACGCGGAGGCCGATGAGTCCCATCCCCGCAACCTTCCGAACGATGTCCCGGGGTATCCCCGCCACGCCCGCCCGCTCCTTCGCTCCGGGCAAGAGTTCCTTCTGCACGAAATTGCGCACTTCACGCCGGAACATCTCCTGTTGTTCGGTAAAGCCAAATCCGCCCATTGGTTCAACTCCTTGTGAATTATTTGCCCCTGCGTGCGCCCCGCACAGCAGCAGCCCGATGATGGCCACAAACAAATTAGAGTGACATTGCGGACCACGAGAAATCCCCCGCCCTACTCACCCAGTGCCTCAGCTAAAGTCCCCATCTCCGGACTGACCACTACCCACATTTTTGGGCCGGACACAAGAGGTTCTCGGAGGCTTGGGACATACTAATGGCCTTAAAACAAAAAGAACTCCGAAACCATTACCCGAGGCTGACCGAAATTGTCATTCTGGAGCGAAGCGAAGAATCTCAGGGCTCGGGGCGCTTTCGGACAGCCTTTATAGACTATTGTAAGACCATTAATAACCAGGATTCGTAAACCTCCACATAGTAGTAAGGTCAACCAGGCGCTGCAGTCGCTCTGGGCAAGAACGTAGGGTGGGTGAAGCGAATCCCGACAAGTCGGGACATTTCGTAGCAACGGGAGGTGGTGGGTTTCGTCCCGATTCCATCGGGACTGCACCCACCCTACAAAGCTGGTATCCGCGCTCCACATATCAAAAAACCTATTGTGTCCAGCGACCTGGATTATGGTAAGGGGCAGTTACGCAACGGGGGCAGTTCCGATTCCCCTCGGGGAATCGGAACGGGGGATTTTTGATAGCGGACAAAGAGGCTGATGCGCTCCATGCATCAGCGATTCTGGCTTGTCCGGGTTAGAATATGTTAGAACAAGTGGCAGCATGCTGCGTCCCCACTGTAAGAACATCTCACCCGCAGCCCACTCCATCAGACCGATTCGATGACGATCATGGTCCGCGTATTTTGCACCAGCTTCATCCCCTGGATATCCTGCATGATCAACCGGTCCAGCGTCCGGTGGTCGGGGACATCTATCTTGATCACGATGTCGGTCTCGCCGTAGACGGCCCACGCTTCCACGACCCCCGGCACCTTCCTCAACGCCACTACCGCTTCCGGAGACTTCCCGGACGGCACGCTGATCAACGCAAAGGCCTTCATCTGGACCCTCCTTCTATACCCCGGTCACCCGGGCATCACAGGGCAGGCCTCTGGTGGCGCCATCGCGTCGCCTGCTCATAAGCGAACCCTACACGCAACAGTGTTTCTTCGGCTAACGGCTTTCCTATTATCTGCATGCCCACAGGAAGTCCCCCGACAAAGCCCGCAGGTACCGTCAGCCCGGGCACACCGGCTATGTTCACCGGTATCGTACAGACGTCGCTCAGATACATCTGCAAGGGATCGGCGGCCTTCTCGCCTATCTTGAAGGGCGCCGACGGCGATGTCGGGGTTATCAAGGCGTCATACCTCTCAAAAGCCTGTTTCAACTCTTCCCGGATCAAGGTGCGCACCTTTTGGGCCTTGAGATAATAGGCGTCGTAGTACCCCGCCGAGAGAGCGTATGTGCCGAGCATGATCCGCCGCTTCACCTCTGCCCCAAAGCCAAGCTGGCGCGTCTTCTCCAACGCTTCCCACATGGTGGGGGCATCCGCCGAGTAACCGTATTTCACGCCATCATAGCGGGCCAGGTTGGCCATAGCCTCAGACGGGGCCAGAATGTAGTACACGGCCAGACCGTAGGGGGCATACCGCAGGGACACTTCCCTATCGATATTCGCCCCCAGAGATTCCAGTTGCCGTATGGCCGTTTCCATGGCCTCTTTCACGCCGGCCTCCATCCCCTCCACGAAGAATTCCTTGGGAACGCCCAGCTTCAGCCCCCTGAGATCGGGCCTCAAAGCCCTGGTGTAGTCGGGCACGGGGTCCACCAAGGACGTCGAGTCCCGGTGGTCACGCCCGGATATCACGTTCATCACGAGAGCACAGTCGGTGACGTCCCGGCACATGGGACCGATCTGGTCAAGAGACGAGGCGAAGGCGACCAGCCCGAAACGGGATACGCGGCCGTAGGTCGGCTTCAGACCGACGACATTGCAGAATCCGGCAGGCTGTCGAATACTCCCTCCGGTATCGGAGCCGAGGGAGAATATAGCCTCCCCGGCCGCCACCACAGCCGCCGAGCCGCCGCTGGAGCCGCCGGGCACCCTCGCCAGGTCCCAGGGATTGTGAGTGGTGAAAAAGGCCGAGTTCTCCGTAGACGACCCCATAGCGAACTCGTCCATGTTGGTCTTACCCACCATCACCGCCCCCGCCTCCGACAGCCTCTCCACCACGGTGGCATTGTACGGAGGAACAAAGTTCTCCAGCATGCGGGAGGAGCACGTCGTCCGGACCCCCCTCGTGCACATGTTATCCTTGATGGCCACCGGTATCCCCAACAGGGGGCCATTCTCGCCAGCTTTCAATCGTTCGTCGGCGCGCCGCGCCTGCTCCAGAGCCCGCGCCTCGGTCACGGTCACGTAGGCCTTGACCCTGTCCTCCACCTCATGGACCCGCTCCAGGAGCGCCCGCGTCAGGTCCACTGAGGATACCTGCCGACCCTTGAGATGCTCCTGGGCCTCGCGGATGGTCAAATAGCACAGATCTTTGCCGTCAGACAATTTTGCCTCGCTCCGCACAGTACGGGCACGGCGCGCCGTGCTCGTACATGCCCGCAAAACCGGTTCAAATCAAGCCCTACCCCACCTCGCCGCCCCCCCCGTCCATCGAAGACTCCCGGAACGGAGTCTCGAGTGGCCGGACAGTCACGTCATCACAACACAGCCCCTTGTCTCAGAACTCCAGCACCGCCCGCACGCGGACAAACTCCCCTTCTCTCCTGGGAGCGTTGGCCAGAGCGTCATCTTGAGATAGGGAAGCAGCGATTTCGTCCGGGCGTATGACATTCTTCATCTCTATGGCATGGCCTGTGGCTGGGACATCCCTGGTGTCCACTTTCTGCAACGCCTGGAAATTTTCCAAGATATTCGAAAGCTGTTCGCGAAAGCGCTCCACCTCTTCTTCGGTGACCCCTACCCTTGCCAGCAGAGCGATGTGCCTGACCTCTTCCCGACTCAGCGCCATAGATACCCCCTCAAACGACGGCCCCATTATAGCATCGGTCGATGCCCCTATCAATAGAAGGTGTCATTGAGGGCGCACGTCACCAAAGTGAGCTTGAGCAAAAGGTGAGTGGAGTTAGGTATTGTGGTCTCGTTATCCTACGGCTATAATAGCGGTAGGAGGAGAGTATGCTCGATGAAGTAGTCCCAGCAGGAGTTCGAGAGCTTGCGGCAACGCTGGCAAGGCCGACGCCGATGCGGCGTGGCTCGGTGTCGGAGCGCTCCATGAAGTGTGGACAAAAGGGGTGCCGTTGCCAGCATGATCGGCAGGCGCGGCACGGCCCATATTACAGCCTGACGCGGATAGAGGGAGGGAAGACCCGGTCCCGGTACCTGAGTACCGAACAGGCGGCGCTGGCACGGCAACAGATTGAGGCAGGCCAGGAATTCCGCAGCCGTGTGGAAGCCTACTGGCAGGCGTGCGAAGGGTGGGCCGATGCCCAACTGACAGCACCCGGGGCGGCCTCCCAAGAGAAGGCTAAAAAGGGGACTTTGTAACAGCCTTCGAAGCCGAGATCGTCACCGAGATCGAAACCCTCATAGGCGCGGGCGCCGTGGATAGCTGGGACCTGGAGGGCATCGAGCTGGCGGCTCGCCGCCAGGCGATGCGCGTCGCCGCCCGCGCTGTGGAGGAGCGACTGAATGCCGACACCTCGGACTATGCCGGCTCAACGGCGCCCTGCGCGTGCGGGGAACTGGCGCGGTACGCCGGCCGTCGTTCCAAGAGCTTCGAGAGTGTGCTGGGGCTGCTGACGCTTCAGCGGGCTTACTATCACTGCGGGGCGTGTGGTACCGGCTTCTACCCGCGCGACCGTACCCTGGGCTTGGAAGGCGGGATGCTCTCTCCGGGGGTGCTGCGGATGCTGGGAATGGTCGGCGCCATGGTCAGCTTCGAGGAAGGCCATGAGTTGCTCCGCGAGTTGGCCGGGGTGGACGTATCCACCAAGCACGTTGAGCGTGCCGCCGAGGCTCTGGGGCGCGAAGTGGCCCAGGACGAGCGATGTGTGGTCGAGCCACCAGCCGGGTCTGTTGGGGTAGCCTCCACGCTGTACTTGGGACTGGACGGCACGGGTGTGCCGATGCGGTCATCCGAATTGGAGGGACGGGAGGGCAAGCAGCCTGATGGCTCGTCCAAGACGCGCGAGGTGAAGCTGGTCACTGTGTGGAGCGCTGAGGGACGCGATGAGGAGGGGACGCCGGTGCGCGACGTGGGGTCGGTGAGCTACTCAGCCGCTATCGAGAGCGCCGCCACACGTGATACCGACAAGACCCCCTCGGAGTTCGCTCAGCGTGTCGAGCGCGAGGCGCAGCGGCGCGGCTTCGACCGTGCCCAGCGCCGCGTTGTGCTCGGCGATGGCGCACCCTGGGTGTGGAACCTCGCCAACGAGCACTTCCCCGGCGCCATCCAGATAGTTGACCGGTTCCATGCCAAGCAGAAGCTCTCGGAGGTAGCCAAGTCCATCTACGGCCCGGAGAGCAGCTTGGGTAAGGAGTGGGTCCGCCAGAGATACCACGAACTGGACGCTGGCGACATCGGGGCAGTCCTGGATGACCTACGGGCGCATGCGCCGAAAGATGACGAGGCCCGCAAGTGCATCGACTACATCCAACGCAACCGCGAGCGGATGCGCTACGCGAAGTTCCGGGCGGAGGGCCTATGCACCTCGACCGGAGTCGTCGAGGCGGGATGCAAGGTAGCCATCGGCACGCGCTGCAAGCGCGCTGGCATGCATTGGACTGTGGCTGGCGCCGACGCCATCATCGCCCTGCGCTGCTATAAGCTCAGCGACCGTTTCGAGGACTTCTGGGGGCGCCGGTCAGCCGACCGTATGGCCGCATCATGAGCCTCCGCAAAAACCTGACGTGCACCCTGTCATTGAAGGTGTCATTGCCTCTTGACATCCATCTCCCTCCGCAATTACAATTCAGCATCCTTTCCCGCGGCTGGCCCACCCGGGTTCCCCCGACGGCCAGATGCCTGCGGGTTATCCATTCTTGTTGTATGGAGATGACCCGATGAAGCAAGTGATTGCCTTGAATGTCAACGGCGAATCGCGTGAGGTGCTGGCCGAGCCGTTTGCGGCGCTGGTGGATGTCCTCCGGGACGGGCTGGGGCTGACGGGCGCCAAAAAGGGGTGCGGCAAGGGGAACTGCGGCGCCTGCACCGTGCTCATGGACGGCAAGGCGGTTAACTCCTGCCTGGTCCTGGCGGTGGACGCGCAGGGGCGTCGGATAACCACCATCGAGGGGCTGTATCTTCTCCGTCCGCCGGGGGAACACGCCAACCGTCTTCACCCGTTGCAGCGGGCATTCATCCAGCACGGGGCGGTGCAGTGTGGCTTCTGTTCTCCGGGGATGCTCCTTGCCGCAGCAGCGCTGCTGGAGGAAAACCCAATACCTACGGAGGCCGAGGCCAGGGCGGCTCTGGAGGGCAACCTCTGCCGTTGCACCGGCTACCAGAAGATTATCGAGGCAATACTGAGTGTGTCCGCGCCCCGATGATTGAGCGTCTTTGCGAGCCCTTCGTGTTACTCAGGGTAAACTCCGCGAAGCAATCCGTGCCGCGTACCGACAGGTGTCCCCACGCATCGGCACTTCGGCCTCACACGGCGGTAGCCTCGCAACGACGGGTTAGCGTGTTGCCCTGTTTGGTTCACAATAAGCGGGATATTGCCCATAAGAGGAGCTAGCTATGGAATACCGAGTCCTGGGTAAGAGCGTTCTCAAGAAAGATGCCGCCGAGAAGGCCACAGGCCGGGCGAAATTCGGCGGTGATTTCCTGTTCCCGGACCTGCTCACCGGCAAGGTCCTGCGCAGCCCTATCGCCCACGGCCGCATCGTTAAGATTGATACCCGCCGGGCTTTGGCCCTCCCCGGTGTGAAGGCGGTAGTCACCCACGAGGACACACCCCACCAGCTCGTCGGCCGCTGGGTCAAGGACCGGACGATACTGGCCTGGGAACAGGTGCGCTTCATCGGCGATCCGGTGGCCGCAGTAGCTGCCGTCGATGAGGAGACCGCCGAGGAAGCCCTGCAGCTCATATCGGTTGAATATGAAGAGTTGCCCGCGGTGTTTGACATCGCCGATGCCGAAGGCCCGGGTGCGCCGCTTGTCCACGAGAGGCTGGCCAAGTATGAGTGCGAGTCGGCCCATTTTCACCCTAAAGGCAATTTGCTGGCAGAGACACACCTGACCCTGGGTGATGTTGAAAATGCCTGGGCGCATTGCGACGCGGTCTGGGAAGACACCTACCGCACGCCAGTGGTGCACCAGGGGTTCATCCAGCCTCACGAGGTTACCGCAGCATCGGATGCATCCGGCAGGATAACCGTGTGGACCAGCAGCAAAGCGCCGTTCATCGTACGGCAGGCGGTGAGCCAGGGCCTCAATATACCCATGTCACGCTTGCGAGTGATCGCGGCCGCGGTGGGCGGCGATTACGGCGGCAAGGGGACGGCCCAGATCGAGCCACTCTGCGTCCTGCTGGCGATGAAATCCGGCAAGCCGGTGCGCCTGGCCCTGACCCGCGAGGAGGAACTTAGTTTCACCTTCATGCGGGAGGCCACCATAACCCGCCTCAAGATAGGGGCCAGGCAGGACGGCGCCCTGCTGGCCCTCCAGGGGCAGATAACCTACGATACCGGCGCCTACTGCGACCTGGTGGGCCACCTGGACATGTCGTGCGTCCTGTTGCACGGTCCGTACCGCATACCCCACGTCGATATTACCGCACGGCGCGTCTACACCAACAACAGCCCCCGCGGCCACATGCGGGCGCCGCCGGCCCCTCAGCCCGTCTTCGCCCTGGAGTCGCACCTGGATATGGTGGCGCGGAAGCTGAACATGGACCCCATAGAGTTCCGTCTAAAGAACGCCTACGACGAAGGAGACAGGATGCCCACCGGGGCCAGGGTGGCCAATCCGGGTATTAAGGAAACGCTGAAACGCACTCAGGAGTTCCTGCGCGAGCAACAGAAGAAGGCCCTTGAGCCTAATACCGGCTGGGGAGTCGCCGCCTGCCAGTGGGGTGGGGTGCCCATCACTGCCTCGGGCGCCTCCCGTGACCGGCGGAGCGCGGTCTCGAGCGCCTGGGTCAAGATCAACGACGATGGCTCTATTGTGTTGCTCACCGGCGCCACGGAGTCGGGCGGAGGGCCTCTGACTATCCTCTGCCAGATAGTGGCCGAGGTCCTGGGCGTCGGCTACGACGACGTATCCGTCATCGCCTCGGATACTGACGGCACCCCCTATGAGATCGGCACCGGGGGCAGCCGCACTACGGTGAGGGTGGGCAACAGCGTCCGCCAGGCCGCCGAGGATGCCCGGCGGCAGCTTTTTGACCTGGCTGCCAGTAAGCTGAAGGTCACGGTTGGAGACCTGGTGACGGTGGGCGGCCGCGTGTATGAGCGGGGGCACTCCGATAAGGGCTTGTCCCTGGCCGAGCTAGCTTCGCTGGCTATCAACGAACGGGGCGCGCCCATCCTGGGGACGGGCGCGGAGTTGCGCCGGGCCGAGGTCCAGGCGGGCAAGGACGAGGAGAACTGGCTGGATGCTCCCATGCACGGCGCTCATGCCGTCCGGGTACAAGTTGACCCGGACACGGGCATGGTTACGGTGAAGGACTACTTCGCCTGTCATGATGTGGGTTTTGCCATCCATCCCCAGAACGTGGAGGGGCAGATTCAGGGCGCCGTGGCCACTGGCCTGGGCTGCGCCCTTTACGAGGAGGTCATCACCGATAAAGGCCGTTCGCTGAACCCCAACCTGAGCGATTACCGCCTGCCTACCACCTCTGATGTGATGCCCGTCCAGATGGAGATAGTGGAGATTCCGTCGAGGACGGGGCCGTTCGGGGCCAAGGGCATCGGCGAGCCGCCGATAATCCCGGTGGCGCCGGCCATCGCCAACGCCATCTACGATGCTACGGGCGTTCGCCTCACACAGCTACCCATGACCGCGGAGCGGGTGTACATGGGGATGAAGGGGAAGAAGGGGTAGGCTCCGCCTTGCGGCGAGGGGCAAATCCCCCTTGCCCCCTTTACTAAACGGGGTGCGCCGATGGGCGAGGCCCATCGGCGCGGAGGATTCCGTTTTCCGCGAAACGGTTGAAAGCCAATCCGGCATTGTACCGGAAAACCGGCCGGGCAGGTCAGAAGAAGCGGCTAATGGGGCAATTGGGCTGCATGGTCACATCCGGTATCCTCATGCCACTCAAAGACACGGCTTGACCAAACACGCTGGATGGCTTCTTCCAGCACAGGTTGACGCGGCTCTGGTATATCCAGCAGCGCCTGCAAGTTACGGCTGTCAAACAACCGTAAGAAAGAACATTGCTTTTGGAGCATCAGTATGGTTGTCCATGCGCCTCCATAAACAATATAGTCAATCGGCTCTGTCTCTTTTGTAAGGATTTCCTGGGCATGACTGCAGACTCGAGTGAAAAAGTATTCGATTTGTTTTTCCCGGTGGCGTTGAAATCTCTTCTGCGATGAGCCACCCTGCCTGTGGCGGCTGTGAATATTTCCGGAGCCAACCTTGCTGGCAAGCAGACTTTCTCCCTGGCACAGACCGATGGCAAAAGCTCCCAGGCGGACCAATACGATGGCGATACGGTAGTCGTGAACAAGCAATGAGCGAAGCGGTTCAGCGACAAAGCTATCGTCAACGCGTTGCTCGATGATCGGGAATGGCGGTATAACCATGTATTTCTTCAAGCTGCTCCAGAAAACGGCTGCCCCCGTTTTCGAGTGGGCTGCCAGCTCTGCAATCTGTGGCAGCGCATTTCCCAGGTTAACTTTTTCTGTCAGCTTTCCAATCTGCTGTGGAGATAAAGCTGCCGGAATATACAAGGATTTGGCAGAGTCAGTTTCTTTGAACTCGTCCATAAGAGCCAGCATCTTTCGTCGGCCGACATTGAGAGCTTGAGCTATGAGCATGGCATTCTGTTCATGCGACAGCTATAGTTGAGCAACGGTAACACCATCGCCGCCTTCCCCCCGCTGGCCTGCACGGTAGGTCTTCACCAGTGGATGAGCAGCCAGTAACTCCCTGACAACCTGGCGCACCGTCCCGGTACCGAAACCATGAATAATTCGGACTTCAGCCAGGTTGGCTATCGTAGCGTCATTAAGGTACTGGTCCAGGACCGACTGTATCTCGTTGGCCCGCTTACCCCGCAGATCGAGTTCGCGGGAAACAGGCTGTAGCGTCATTCCCCTGCCGGGCGGCGTGTACATGACTGCCGCCTCCCCGTCCGCAAATGTTACCTTATCAATCCCCTCCAGACCCAATGTGATTCTGATCTGCCCGGCTTGGACCTCGACCTCTTGCCTTTCCTCAGACACAGACAATACCGTTGCTTTTACGCCAACCTCTTTAAGCCAGACTGTGTCTCCGATGGAAATGGTATTTGCACGGGATGTCGGGCCGTCGGCCTCGTCACCAGTCTGCAAAACCTCCCTCTCCAGTTGCTGCGCTACCGCTGCAATTGTTCTCTTAGCCTGGTCGAGCCTTTCTCTGGATTTTTGCTTGCGCAACTCCGATTCGGCCTCACGGATCTGCCGGCGCAGCTCAGCAGCCTCGGAAGCAACGCCGTCTCTGGCCTGCTGAATCATACTGCGCAGGTCCACTCTCATCTGCTGTCGTTCTGTTTCCAGTTCTCTATTCCGTTGTTCTGCATCTTCTCTTTCCTTCTCCAGTTGGCGCCGGAGAGCCGTAATCTCCTGCTCCTGGCGCCGGAGACTGCTCAGGATAGTTTCCAATTGTTTACTGGTTTCTGGCACCAATCTTTGAGCTTCGGCGACGATCTCTTGCGGCAAACCCAGGCGTGAGGCGATGGCCAGGGCGTTGCTGCCGCTGGGCGTACCTACCGTCAGGCGATACGTCGGACTAAGTGTTATCGGGTCAAATTCAAATGAAGCGTTCTGCATCCCGGCAGTGGTATGGGCGAAGGCTTTGACTTCAGAAAAATGTGTGGTGGCTACGGTCATCGTCTGCCGCGACAGGAAATGGTGCAGAATGGCAATAGCCAGAGAGGAACCCTCTACAGGGTCCGTACTCGTGCCTAACTCGTCAAGAAGCACCAGACTCTTCTTTGTTGCCTGATTGATTATGCGGAGGACGTTGCCCATATGCCAGCTAAAGCTGGATAAGGTTTGCTCGATGCTTTGCTGATCACCGATGTCGGCGAATACACCGTCATAGACGGGCATCTGGCTGTCATCAGAGGCGGGGATTGGTATCCCGGCCTGGGTCATCAAGCTGAGCAAGCCGATGGTCTTGATAGCTACCGTCTTGCCGCCGGTATTCGGCCCGGTGATAATCAGCACCGAGAAGTCCCGTCCCAACTCCACTGAAAGCGGGACTGCGGTAACGCCGAGTAACGGGTGCCTCGCTTCGGTCAGCTTCAGCACGCGTGGCGTTTCGGCGACTGCTGCCTCTTCATCATCAACCAGCCTTACCAGGACTGGTTCAACCGCTCCGGTATTGTGGGCATAGCGGGCTTTGGCAAGCACTAGATCCAGTTCGGCTATCCGTTGGATGTTAGTGGAGATTTCCTTTTCGTGTTCCCCGATCTCGTCGCTCAAGCTCAGCAGTATCCTGTCTACCTCGCGTCTTTCCTCTGCCATCAATTCCCTAATGTTATTACCCAGGTCCACCGTGGCCAGCGGCTCGATATACAAGGTAGCTCCGGTATTGGAAACATCATGGACTATGCCCTTCATTTCCCTCCGGTACTCAATCTTTACCGGGATGACGAAACGGCCTTCCCGCTCAACAATAAAAGGCTCCTGTATTATCTCTCGCCCTCGCGGCGTCTTCATCGTAGCTTCCAGCTTTTGTTGTAGTTGCTGGCGTAACTCTGCCAATTGCCGCCGGATATTTCCAAGGCGAGCCGAAGCCCGATCCAGCACTTCTCCAGCAGGGGACAAACAATGGGCAATATTCTCGACGATCTCACCAAACTCGACCAGATCAGCGGCGATACCCCAGAGTTGAGGGACCTGAGCCGACAAGCCATTAAGAGTATTGCGCACCTGGCCGGTAGCAGCAAGAGTGTTCTGAATGTCAAGCAGACTTTGAGGCGTCAGTGTCTTTCCCACAGATGCCAGGCCCACTTCTTGCCGGATATCCCGCACACCCCCGATAGTAAACCCCGGCTTTACACAGAGGAGATTCCTGGCTTCGGCTGATTGGCGAAGCAACAAGGCGACCTGCTGATAATCCGTCACCGGCTGCAAGTCAAGAGCCAGTTGGCGACTGGCCGAAAATGAGGTGAATCCGGCAAGTATTTTCTTTATCTGAGGAAACTCAAGTAATTCTAAGCTTTTTGCATCCATACGCTGAGCTGTCACCTGTTCAGTATGAAACCATTATAGCATGATGCAAAGCTGCCCCGGCATTTCCTCGCGACTCCAGAGTCTTACGACCGTGACCGTAAACAACATAGCGCCCAGCGTTAGCGCTCTGCCTTTGGCCGCATTATTCTCAAGGCAGACCTGTGCGGCTTCCGGCAGCTTCACCGACCCCGGTACGCTGGACACCTGGACGGCAAAGATCAACTGTGGCTATGGAACCAAAATCCACCTTCAGCGCCGAGTCTATTCACGCATTCCGAGAGCGAAGTGAAAGGCGTTCTCCACAGCTTTCACCTTCTGGGAGGTCAGCACGGTCAGTCTTTCCCGCAGACTTGCCTTCGGGATTGTTGTGATCGTGTCCAGATTCGCGACACATAGTTTGGCCAGTCCGTCTTCTGGGCCCAGAGGTACTTCTGAAGCAATGCCACGTATCCGACTTGTTACGGGGGCAACCATAACGAGCGACCGGAAGGCATAAGCTTCGTCACGAGAAACAAGCAGCACCGGGCGCCGCTTGGCCGGAGCGGGCAACTCCGCCCACCAAATCTCTCCCCGCTTCATTCCCAGGGCTCTTGAGCCAGTACGGCGCTGGCAATGGACAGCGCCGTTTCGATCTCCTCGGTTGTCTCTGGCATCTCCTGGTAGCTGCGTATGTACTCGTCTACGGCAGCCCTTTCCCGCTCTTGCCTGACAAGTTCTTCTACTGCCCTTCGAAAGAACTCGCTTCGACTCTCGCCTCTCGCCTTTCGTTCTTGCTCCACTGCCTCTAATATGTCTTGCGGCAGGCTTATTGCAACCTTGGCAACCTTAGTCATGACTGTACCTCCATGATTCATACCACAGTATGAACGACTTGGGTTGCTCTTGTCAAGGAAGAGGTCCTTCGAGGAGCGGTATCCGGTGGTGCGCTGGTGGGCATTTGCACTTAGGGGCGTAAGGTACACCGGACCGCGTGGCGAAATGCGGATTTGAGTGGTTTCCATTGTGATGGTCCCGGTGTTGGAGCGCGGCCAACGAAAGCGTAATATGCCCTTGCGCGAGTTTGCGGTTCCGGAACTGGAGCGGGTGACCCCGATTCATCGGGGCGACTTTTGCCCGGGAAGCGGCGCATAGCGGAAGAAACACACCAAGAGCAGCGGGGCAAATGCAAGACCTGGAGCGGGTGAAGGGATTCGAACCCTCGACCTTTTGCTTGGGAAGCAAACACTCTACCGCTGAGTTACACCCGCTCAGCACACATTATTGCCGAAGGTGAAACGGCTGTCAAGAAGCTCGCAAGCACGCTTGCCTTATTCCTAAGACTCCCGGCGACTTACAAACTACGGGGTTTTTACATCGAAATTCAGTAGTTCTGCGGATAGCGCCTATTCTTCTGTAAGAATAGTATTGTCTGGGCGTTGTTGTGGGGAGGCCGCGTGTCCCGAAGACCTGGCGAGGGACCCTTCTTCCCGTGTCCCACGGGCCCTTTGACCCAGTTAATGGGTTGGCGGGGGCGGCTGACGCTTTTGCGGCAGACAGCGTTTTATATATGGGACCTGTGACCGGCTCGATCGTCTGGCGGGGGCGAGTAGAATGCGGATAGACGCACCCGTCATGCCTCACAAGTACTGCAGCCCAAAAAATAGGAGGTAGAAATGTCATCGAAACGTGTCCTCGGAATAGCTCTCGTTCTGGTTCTTATTGCCCTGGCTAGCCTGGCGTGCAGGAAGCCCCAGCCGACACCCACGCCACCCCGGCCGACGCCTGTTGCCACTACCCCCGCGCCGACGCCTCCGCCTACTCCTCGTCCGACGACGCCGGCTCCCACCCCTGTCCCTACAGCTCTGGCGCCGACGCCACCCCCCACGCCCGCTCCCCTTACGCTGAACGTGGACCTGAATGAGTTCGTGATTACTCCGTCCGATATGACGGTGCAGGTCGGCCAGGCCGTGACTTTCAACCTGAAGAATGGCGGCCGTTTCCCGCACAACCTCTTCTTCCACGGATTGACGGCCATCAATGATAAGATGGGGGCCAATCTTCAGGCGGGTCAGTCGAGGACCGTGACCGTAACCTTTGATCAGTCAGGCCTTTTCCCTTCATATTGCCCGGTGGGCCCCCACGAGAACCGGGGCATGTACGGCGCCCTGAAGGTAGTTGGTCCCCCGGCGGCCCAGCCGTCGGTGAAAATCTGGGCCCCGGCGCAGGGCGCCAGTGTGGTTGGGCCTGATGTTGTTGTGGCCGCGGCGATCCGGGGTTTCGATATCGACGCCTCGGCCATCGGCAGCAGCGCCAACAAGCCGGGCTCCGGGCACTGGCACCTTCTCCTCGATGGGAAGCTGGTCGGGCCGGTGGGCAAGCTGCAAAGTGTGCTGAAAGCCCTGGCGCTGGGCCAGCATACCGTCAAAGCGGAGTTGCACAACAACGACCACTCGGCGTTGACGCCTCCGGTGGAGGACTCTATCACCTTCAATGTGATTGCGCCGACGCCCGCGCCCATCCCGACGCCGCAAGTACAAGCGCCGGTATTCTCTCTGGCCATACTGGAGCCGGAGGTGGAGTCGGTTGTGACCAGGTCTCAGATCACGGTCAAGGGTACTACTTCCCCCGATGCCGTGGTAAGCGTCAACGGGCAGACGGCAACCGTGGATGCTGCCGGGGCATTCAGTGTTCCCGTCACCCTCCGACCGGGGCCGAACGTCATCGAGGTGGTAGCCAGTGACTTCGCCAACCACCAGCAGAGCGCGGTCCTGACGGCGATATATACGCCTTAGTCTGCGACGGGGTCTTGTCACAGCTGCAAGTACCTTGGGAACTGACGATGGGGTGGAGGCGGCGTTTTAGAAAGTGACAGCGGACTAAGGTAAGGAGGAGTGCAATGAAACTGTCGAAGTTGTTTTTAGTAGTCATAACAGTTGTCAGCCTGATGGTAGGCGCGGTGAGCGCTTACAAGGCGCCGGTTTCGGCCCAGGCGCAGACCGGGGCGATGACGGGCCTATTCGGTACCCTGATCGCAAAGGGCGCTGACTCCATCACCGTGAATACGGCAGCCGAGGGACCACAGAACGTAAAGATCGATGCGGCTACCGCGTTCCGCATGCCGGGCCGCGAAGTGGTCGGCAAGGACGACTTGCAGGTGGGCGACCGTCTGGCGATACTTGCCAGGAAGTCGGCTGGCCTGATACTAACCGCGACCGATGTGATGCTGGTGCCCGGGCAGCCGCAGGCCCATCACGTGGTCGGCGCTGTGACTGCTATCCAGGGCGCTAACGTCACCATTACTCAACCTAACGGCAACAAAGTCACCATAGAGATGACTGGAACGCTGCCCAAACTGGGCGAGGTCCTGACCGTGGTCGCCGAGCGCGAGGTAAGGTCGGGCAAGATGCGGTCAAGGTCTTTGCAGCGCGTGGAGCAGGTGGAAGACCGGCTGTCTGGCCGTGTCCGGGAACTGGAGCGAGAGGATGCCCGGGGGCGGGCTGCCGAGATCGAGAAACTGAAGGACCTGGTTGAGGATAACGTTGCCCATCGTCTGAGCATCCTGCGTGACTCTGTTGAACTGGAGCTAGGCGATGACAAAGGTGGCCTCAGACAGGCCTTCGACGACGCCCGCCGGGGAGAAGGGGAGAGGCTACGGGGGCTGGGGAGGGGTTCGCCCAAGGCGGAGGTGATGGGCCGGATCACGGCCATCGATGCCGCGGCGGGGACCGTAACCATCAAGCCCAGGCTGGGCGAGCCTATGACTCTGAAGGTCTCTGCCGCTACCAGGATACACAAGGACAACAACGAACGGGCTGCTCTGGCTGATCTGAAGGTGGATGACAGCGTGCTGGTGGTGCGCTTTGACCCGGACTCCAAGGAGATCGTCCGCATCGTAGCCAAGACCCCCAGGCTGGAGTCCGAGGCGGGAATCGTGTCGGCGGTCAACGCCGCTCAGAAGACGGTCAGCATACTTACAGAGAAGAGCAAGGAGCCGCTGCTGCTCACATTGGACACCTCATCTCAGATAACCAGGGACGGCGCCGCGGCGACCCTTGACAAGCTGGCGGCGGGTGATGTGGTGGAAAGCCTCCAGTTCAAGGACGGGTCTCTGGTAGTCACCAGGCTATCGGTGCTGTCACCGGCTAAGGCCGGAGGCAAAACGGTGCAGTTTGCCGGCATGATAGATAGCTTCACTGCCACCCAGGTGGTGGTATCGGGGCAAAAGATCACAGTGAACGCTCAGACGAAGTTCAAGGGCAAGCCGCAGGTGGGCGCCGCGGCCAGGGTAGAGGCTGCGGTCCAGTCTGATGGTAGCCTGATGGCACGGGAGATAAACGTATCGCAGCGGCGGGGGCCATCCCTCCGGGATGAGTTGGAGAACGTGTCCTTCACCGGCCTGATCGAAAGCGCCTCGGCCGCCGAAATAATGGTCGGGGGCAAGAAGATAGCCATAAATGCTCAGACCAAACTGGAAGGCAAGCCGGAGGCAGGCGTTGTGGCCCGTGTCGAGTTTACATTACAGGCAGACGGGAGCCTGCTGGCAAAGGAAGTAAAGGTTGGCGAGCGGCGTGGCCGCGGCCGGTCCCGCGATGAACTGGATGCTTTGGGTAACGTGGTGGGACTTGCCGGCAGTATCCAGAGCATCAGCGATACCGAGATAATGATCTCAGGTCAAAAGGTGATGCGCTCCGCCCAAACCGAGGTCAAGGGCACGTTGCAGGTGGGGATCGTGGCCAAGGTTGAGGGCAGCCTCCAGGCTGATGGCAGCATCCTGGCCAGGGAGATAAAGGCCCCCGCAGTCCTTAAGGCTGGTATCCGGGTCGCCGGGAATGAAATAGAATTGGTCGGCGCAATTGAGAGCGCCACGCCGACGCAGATAATGCTCTTCGGCAAGAAGGTGGCCATAGATGCCCAGACTCAGGTGAAGGGTACTCTTCAAGCGGGCGCCCTGGCCAAGGTGGAGGGCAGCCTTCAGCCCGATGGCAGCATATTGGCCAGAGAGGTCAAGTCGCCGCCCGATGCCAGGGAGGAGCTGGAAGCCCGGACAAGGGGGGTTGACCCGATAGGGTTGAGGGGGACTATCCAGAGCGTTACTGGCAACGAGATGGTAATTGCCGGGAAGAAAGTCATCCGTGACGCTCAGACCGAGGTAACAGGTACGCCCCAGGCCGGCGCCACCGCCAAGGTCGAAGGCGGCTTGCAGGCGGATGGCAGTATCCTGGCCAGGGAGATAAAGGTACCATCCGACAAACTGCCTGAAATCCAGGCTAACGGAAACCTGGTTGAGCTCACGGGGGCCATCGAGAGCCTGGCTGCCAACCAGATAATGGCCCTGGGACAGAAGGTGACCACCAATGCTCAAACACAGGTCGGAGGAGCTCTCTTGGCGGGCGCCATCGTAAAAATAGAGGGCAGCTTCCAGCCCGATGGGAGCATCCTGGCCAGAGAGGTATTCGTGTTACCCCATATCCTGGAGATTCGCGGTAGAGAGGCTGAGCTCCGCGGCAGAGCCGCTGAGGGAGAGATACGGGGAAGGGAGCCGGAGGCCCGGGGACGGGAGGCAGAAGGTGAAGCGCCGCGCGGCGCCGACTCCGGCGGCGGCAGGGGAGGTGGCAGTGGCAGTGGTGGAAGCGGGAGGTAGCCGTCCTCCCCCACTCTGACTGGATTGGTCTCGGACAGTTTCTCCAGGGCGGGCCCGTGGAAGGCCCGCCCTGGTTTTGTACGCTGATGAGTTCGCCGGAAGTTACTAAGAGTCTCATAATAATTCAGTCTTATTTGCGAATGAACCCATCCCCTTCCCTTCCCCGTTTACATCGGGGTAGGAAGGGCAAAGAATTCATTGGCGCGGTTACGTCTTCCCAATTCCCTTGCTGGGCCATTACTTGCCCGGAATCAACCGCTCCATTCAATTCAATAATGAGACCCTCAGTTGTTGACACCCCTCCCCCCCATGCCGCGGCGAACAGACATCCATATTTTGCTGCCGCGTCTACAATGGGCCTGACAAACAGCGAGTCCCGTCGTTATACACATGATGGTTTAAGGACCGTTAAGTAGTGATGCCTCTCGCTTGCAGATACACTACAGTCCCGGTAGAGGTCTGTGGTAGAATAATACGATCGGTACACAAGTGGAGGTGAGGCAGATGAAGCGGTTCATGATATTAGCGGCCGTCTTAGCCTTGATGACGGCCTTGTTGCCGGTTGGCCAGGCGTTGGCCGCCCCATCGATGAGTACAGGCCATGACGCTATTGCCACGTCGTCCCAGATCGCCCGGATTCCTCCGAGGGTAGGCGCAAACCTACTGCCCGGATTCCCGTTTGGGCTGGGGTTGTTTAACCCGTTCCTGGGAATCGGGAATGTGTTTCTGAGCCCATTCCTGGCCGTGAGTCCATTCCTGGGCGTCAGGGCGCTTCTGGCGAGGCAGCTCTTGCTGCGACAGGCGCTGTTCCCGCTCTTTCCAGGCATTCGCGGGCTCGGTGGTGTGGAGTTGGACCTGGATGTGGAGGAGTTCGACGACTGACTGACTGGCGGGCTGGCCCCGGCGTACCTGGGCCAGCCCGGAGTTGGCCCAGGGGGGCTACATTGTAGCGTTGTTAATGCAAATGCGAGTTGTTAATAATTGGGTGTTGTGTTAGAATGACCTTGACACGCAAGGACTGATGGCGTTCCAAAAGCGCCAGAGCCGACGCGGTGTCAATGGGAATCCTGAAGATGGATGAGGGGAGGTAGGATATGAGGCGAATACTGTTCTTGGTGCTGGCAGCGCTCCTGGCGCTGATGCCGGTAACCACAGCATATGCGGGCGGCGGCGACGAAGAGCGCGTCCGAGACCGTGACATCGAGATCAACCTCGGAGACCTGGACGAGGAAGACTTCGACATCGAGTTTAACTTTAGACCCTTCCGGGTCCCGGAGGTCGAGATTGAGATCGCCCCCGGCGTAGAGATCGAGGTCCCGTTCTTCACCGGACTGGGCTTCCTGCTCAGGAGGAACCTGGGCGCGCTGGGTCTGTTCGGCCTGCGACCGTTTGTCGATGTGCGGGACGTGTTCAACGTGCGGGACGCGGTCAACCTCAATCAAGGCCAGTTGAACCTCGGCGCCATACGGGACATACGCGATCTGCGTGACCGGTAGCCGCTGATGGCTGAAAGCCTGCCAGCGTTCCGTTTCTGGGCTAGCCCTTCTACGAAGGGCTAGCCCAGATTTTATTGAGGAGGCGGTGTAGAAATGTTAATGCATATAGCTATTGTTACCATATACTATCCGTGTTAGAATGTTGGTAGTAGACGCTGCGGGCCGGCAAGGCATCGCAGGAAGGAGGAGGCAGATGAAGTTCAGTCGAGTCGCATTTACCTGGCTTTCGGTGCTGGTATTGGTGATGGCCAGCGGGGCGGTATGGGCCGTTACCAGTTCTCGCCTGGCCAGCAGCCAGGCGCAACAGACGGAAGGTACGCCCAAGCTGGAATGGTTTGGCTGGTCCCACTACAGGATTACCTCGGTAGATGGCACGGTGATCCTCATCAACCCGTTCATTACGGGGAACCCCGACGCCTCTATCAAGCTGGAGGACATCACCAGGGCGGACATCACACTGGTAGCCAACGGCCACGGGGATGAGCAGGGCGATGCTATCGCTATCGCTCAGAAGACCGGCGGAAAGCTCCTCGGCGGGGGGTTTGAGCTCGGGTCGTGGTTCATACAGCAGGGTGTGCCGGCTGCCCAGGTAATACGAACGAACCCTGGCGGCTTGCAGCGTTTTGGAGGCATCACGGTGCGGATCGTGAATTCGGTTCACGGCTCCGGTCTGCCCAAGCCGACCATTGAGAACCCCTACGGCGGCCCGGCGGCGGGTTTCTTCATTACCCTGGAAAACGGGTACACCGTGTACTTCGCGGGCAGCACGGCGGCAACAATGGACATGCAGCTATGGGGTTCCGCGTTTAAGCCGGACCTGGCCATTCTTCCCTTGAACAACGACCGGGACCCGGTGGATGTTGGTCAGATGGTGAAGCTGCTGTCTACCGACAACCCGAACCTGAAGAAGGTGTTGCCACATCACCACCGCGTGCAGCCGCCCACCGGCGCCACAACTATTGACCAGATGGAAGCGGCCATCCGGGCAGTGGCCAATTCACCGGTATCGGTTATCCGGCCCCAGCGCAACCAGGTGATGTTGCTCACCAAGTAATAACGCCCGGACAGAGGCGTCCCGATGCATCGGGACGCCTCTACTTCTTGTCTTTGCGACTACTACGTTCCTGCACAATCGCCTTGACCGCGGCCAGGGCCTCGTCCAGCCTCTCTTTGTCCTTGCCGCCGGCCTGGGCCATTTCCGGGCGGCCCCCACCACCTCCACCGGCAATTCTGGCCACCTGCTTCACGATCTCCGCGGCATGAAAGCCCCGCTTGACCAGGTCGGGCGTGACCAGCGTCAGGAAGCTGGGCTTATCGTTGTACACCGCGCCCAGAACGACAATGGCGCTCTGCAAGCTGTCCCGCAGGCGGTCGCCCATCTCCCGCAATGCCTCCGGCCCGGAAACGGATACCCGTGAGGCGAGCACAGCGACGCCATCTACCTGTTGCACCTGGGCCAGCAGGCCCTGGGCGTCTTTCTTCGAGAGCTCGCGCTCCAGCGACTGGGCACGCTTTCGCTCCTTGCTTAGCTCCTCCAGCAGCGCGGCCAGCTTCTCCTGCACATTCTCCGGCGTGGCCTGAAGCTCTTTGGTCAGGGAACTCAGCGTAGCCAGTCTTCCTTGAATATAGGTTTCCGCTCCCCGGCCGGTTAGGGCCTCGATGCGCCGGAGGCCGGAGCCGATGCTGCCTTCGCTGACAATGACAAAGAAGCCTATCTGCCCCGCGGCGCCGTGAAGGTGCGTGCCGCCGCACAGCTCGATGCTCACGGGCGGGTCTCCCATGGCGACAGCCCGCACCTTTTCCCCATATTTTTCGCCGAACAGGGCAATGGCGCCCTGCGCCACAGCCTCCCGGTATGACTTGAGCTCGCTCTTGACCGGCAGGTCCTGCCTTATCCAGCCGTTGACCAGTGTCTGCACCTGGGCAAGCTCTTCCGGGCTGGGCGTCAGCAAATGAGAGTAGTCGAAACGCAAACGGTCGGGGGCAACCAGGGAGCCTCGCTGGAGGGCGTGGCTACCCAGTACCCGGCGCAGGGCGGCGTGGAGCAGATGCGTGGCGGTGTGGTTGCGGGCGATGTCCAGACGGCGGCCCTCTTCCACGCGGGCGGTAACAGGTTCCCCACTTACAAGGGCCCCGCTGGTGACCCTGCCGCGGTGTACCACGATGCCCGGCCGGCCCCATTGAGTGTCCTCTACCTGAACGACGCCCTTTTCCCCTATGATCTCACCGGTGTCGGCAACCTGCCCACCCATCTCGGCGTAGAAGGGCGTACGGTCCAGGACCACCTCCACCTGCTGCCCCTCCGAGACCGCGTTCTCCGCTTTGCCATCCAGGACCAGCCCCAGTATTCGGGCCGGGCAGGAGAGCTCCTCGTATCCCGTGAACTCGGTCTGAGGGAATTGGGCCAGGGAATCACCGGCCTTCTCTATAAGCCTGACCCTCTCCTCCGAAAGAGCGAATTTGTGGGCGGCCCGCGATCGCTCCCGCTGTTTCTCGGCCTCGGCCTTAAAGCCCTCCATATCCACCGAGAGGCCGCGCTCCCGGCCTATCTCAGCGGTAAGCTCCGACGGGAAACCGTAGGTATCGTATAGAGTGAAGACCTCCTCGCCGGGGATCTGCTTGTTGCCAAGCTCCTGGGCCCTGGATATGGACTTGTCCAGCCAGTTCAGCCCGGCCTCGATGACCTCCTGGAACTTCCCCTCCTCGGTTTCTATGATCTTGAGGATGAATTCCCTGTTCTTCACCAGTTCGGGGTAGACATGGCCCATCTGCTCGATGACCTGCTGCGACACCTCGGTCAGGAAGGGCTTGTCCAGCCCCAGCCGCCGGCCGAAGACAGAGGCGCGGCGCAGTACGCGGCGCAGAACGTATCCGCGGCCCTCGTTGGAGGGCACAACCCCGTCGGCGATGAGGAACGTCACTGACCGGGCATGCTCGGCCACCACCCTCAACGCCCGGCCCCTGATGTCGTCCTCGCCCCTTTCGACCCCGGCCAGCCAGGATACGGCGTCCAGCAGCGGCGTGAAGGCGTCCGTATCATATACGGAAACCTTGCCCTGCATCACCGCGGCTATTCTCTCCAGCCCCATGCCGGTATCGATGTGGGGGTTGGGCAGGGGGGTCCTTTTCCCGTTCCTGTCCTGATTGAACTGAACAAAGACCAGGTTCCATATTTCGAGGTAGCGTGCGCAATCGCAGTTGGGTGCGCATTCGGCGCGGCCGCAGCCTACCCCTTCGCCGTAGTCATAGTGTATCTCACTGCTGGGGCCGCAGGGTCCCATCTCCCCGGCAGGCCCCCAGAAGTTGTCTTTTTCACCGAACCGCTTGATGCGGTCTGCCGGTACTCCTTGTTCACGCCAGTACCGGAATGCCTCATCGTCGTCCAGGTAGATAGTGATCCACAGGCGGTCTTTCGGCAGCTTGAGCCTTTGGGTGACAAGCTCCCAGGCCCAGGCGATGGCCTCTTTCTTGAAGTAGTCGGCGATGCTGAAATTGCCCAGCATTTCAAAGAAAGTGAGGTGCTTGGTGTCTCCCACCGAGTCTATGTCCGTGGTGCGGAAGCACTTCTGGCAGGTGGTGATGCGAGAGCGATAGCCCGGAGGGATAGGCTCGCCCAGGAAATACGGCTTGAACTGGACCATCCCGGCGCTGGTCAGGAGCAGTGTCGGGTCTCCCTGGGGGACCAGGGAAGAACTGGGGAGTATGAGGTGTCCCTTCTCCTCGAAAAAACGGAGATATAGCTGGCGGATCTCATCGGTGGTCATATGAAAATGAACTTTCCTTCCTGCGTGGCTCTGACCTTGTATATCTTTATTAATACAAGCATCTTGAATAATGATGCATGACTCGTCATCGCGATCCCGACAAGTCGGGACTTCGCGGAGTTCACCCTGAGCTATGCCTGAGGCCTCGCAATGACAGGGCGCATTTCTTCTGCGGTAATGCATCTGAGTCTAATGCGTCTGTATTATTATAGCCCAAACCCGATTTCGATTTTAGGGAAACCGCCTACGGCTGTCAAACGGAGAAAAGGCCGTCCCGGCTTCCTCGCGAAGGGCGCTATCGTCGAGTGCACGGCCTGCGGGGACAGCGATTCGATTTTGTAGGTCCTCAAGAGGTCTCCCGCTTCACTGCCCCCTCTCCGATTTCGGAAAAGAAGAACGGGGGTGAGGTCACATGCGGCCTGGTTTGAGAATCGCCCCGTGATGCATTATGATTCCAAAGTGGAACTTCCCGCTTCCTTGACTGTGCGGAACGGCTCAGGTAAAATATAGGCCAACCTCGATGTAAGGTAGGGAACATGCAGCAACCAGAGACGACCAGGAAGTCAACACTCGCGGTGGACAACATTTTCCTGAGCTTTGGCGGGATACAGGCTTTGAAGGGTGTCAGCCTGGAAGTAGGAGAAAAGGAGATAGTGGCCATTATCGGCCCCAATGGAGCGGGAAAGACAAGCCTGTTGAACAGCATAAATGGCTTCTACCGTCCACAGAAGGGGCGGATTTTTTTTAATGGGCTCGAGGTCACCAACCTGTCCTCCCATCGCCGGGCCCAACTCGGACTTGCCCGCACCTTCCAGAACATTGAGCTCTATACGGGGATGACCACCCTGGATAACCTTATGGCAGCCCGCCATATCCACATGAAGTACAACTTCCTGTGGGGGGCGCTCTACTTCGGCAAGGCCCATGACGAGGAGATCCGGCACAGGCGAGTCGTCGAAGACATCATTGATTTCCTGGAGATGGAGGCGATCAGGAAGAAGGTGGTGGGGGCCCTGCCATACGGCAAACGCAAGCTGGTGGAACTGGGCCGGGCGCTGGCGCTGGAACCTAAACTGCTGCTTCTGGATGAGCCCATGGCCGGCATGAACACGGAAGAGAAAGAGGACATGGCCCGCTTTATCCTGGACATATACGAGGAGAAGGGGATCCCCGTGGTCCTCATCGAACACGATATGGGAGTGGTGATGGATATCGCGGACAAGGTGGTGGTGCTGGATTTCGGCGAGAAGATTGCCGATGGCTCTTCTAAAGAGGTCAAGTCCAATCCCCGGGTTATTAAGGCATATCTGGGTGAAGAAGAGCCAGCCCAAACGGGGACAAAGGTCTGAGGGGGAAACATGGCCGAAGATACTCTTCCCAAGCTTCTGGCGCGGAACTACCAGCGTTATGGCGACAAGAAGATCGCCATGCGAAAGAAGACCCTGGGTGTCTGGAAAAGGTACACATGGAAGGACTACTACGAGAATGTCAAGTATTTCTCGCTGGGGCTGGTCAGCCTGGGCCTGCAACGGGGAGACAAACTTTGCATCCTGGGCGAGAACAATCCGCAGTGGTTCTGGGCCGAGGTGGCTGCGCACAGCGCTGGGGGAGTGTCCATTGGCATCTATACTGATGTTGCGCCTCCGGAGCTTAAGTACATCGTAGACCATTCGGACGCCAGTTTTATCGTCGCCGAAGACCAGGAGCAGGTGGACAAGATCATACAGGTGAAAAACGAGCTTCCCAGGTTAAAAAGGGTCATCTACTGGGACCGCTCTGGCCTGGGGGGTTACGACGAACCCTACCTGATGAGTTTCCAGCAGGTGCAGGAGTTGGGGCGCAAATACGAGGCGGAACATCCTGACTTCTTTGCAAATAGCGTCAACCAGGGCAAGGGCGATGATCTGGCTATTCTGAGTTACACGTCAGGCACCAGCGGCCTGCCCAAGGGCGTTATGCTCCTGCATCGCAACCTGATTACTTCCATGACCATATGGGCAGCGGTCTACCCTCTCCACGAGGACGACGAATATGTCTCTTATATGTCGCCTGCCTGGATTACCGAACAGTTTTTCGGCATAACCGGCGGCCTAATGTTCGCCCTCCGGGCGAACTTCCTGGAAGAGCCGGAGACCGTTCAGGAGAACATCCGAGAGATTGGCCCCAGAATCCTGATGTACGGCTCCAAGCTGTGGGAGAGCGTTATCTCCACCATTCAGGCGCGCCTTGCTGACTCCACCCCGTTCAACCGTTTCTTCTACGGTCTGGCCTTGCCTGTGGGCTACAAGTACTCCAGCTACTGCTACGAGAAGAAGAAACCTCCCCTCTTCTGGCGGGTGGCCAATCGTGTGGCTGACGGGCTGGTGTTCCGTCCTTTGCGGGACAAGGTTGGTCTGCTTAAGACGAAACATGCCATCACCGCCGGTTCGACGCTGAGCCCCGATGCTTTCCAATATCTGAGGGCGGTGGGCGTAAACCTCAAGCAGATCTTTGGCATTACCGAAGTCGGCAACGTCTCCATGCACCGGGACAACGACATCCGGTTCGAGAGCGTTGGACAGATATGTCCCCAGGTGGAGGTCAAATTCACCGAGGCTGGCGAGCTCCTGGTGAAGAGCGGCGGCGTGGCTGTGGGCTATTACAAGAGCCCGGAAGCCAGTCAGAAGGCTTTCCGGGACGGTTGGTTCCATTCGGGCGACGCAGGCTATATGGACAAAGATGGGCACTTCATCTACTGGGACCGGGTGGTTGACCTCCTGGAACTGGCTGGCGGGACCAAGTTCTCCCCCCAATATATCGAGGGGCGGCTGAAGTTCAGCCCTTACGTCAAGGATGTCATGGTGCTGGGCGGCAAGGACAAAGCGTACGTTACGGCCATCGTGAACATCGACTTTGAGAACGTGGGGAAGTGGGCGGAGAAGCGCCGCATCGCCTACACCACATTCGTAGACCTGTCGCAGAGGCCTCCGGTAGTGGACCTCATCCGCCAGGACATAGAGAGGGTCAACAAGACCCTGCCTGACACAGCCAAGGTGCGGAAGTTTGTCCTCCTCCACAAGGAGTTCGACCCTGACGAAGCCGAGCTTACCCGCACCAGGAAGCTGAGGCGGGGAAACATAGAGAAGCGCTACCAGGACCTGATAAACGCTATGTACAAGCAAGACGGAAGCGAGTTTACGGTGGAAGCTCCCGTTGTCTACCGGGATGGCCGCACGGGTGTGATCAAGACCCAATTGAAGATCAATGCCTTGGACCACGGAGAAGTGAAATGACAACATTCCTGCAGCTTATCTTGTCGGGGATAATGGTCGGGGCCATATACTCGCTGGTGGCGATCGGTGTGGTACTCATCTTCAAGTCGACGGGCATCTTCAATATTGCCCAGGGGGCCATTCTGATGCTCGGGGCCTATATCCTGTTTGCCTTCCTGGTGCAACTGGCCTGGCCGTTGTGGATCGCTTTGATTATCACTTTCTTGCTGGCGATAGCTGCCGGGTATCTGATCGAGCGGTTTGCCCTGCGTCCGTTGATCGGTCAGTCCTTCCTGGCGGCCTTCATGGTGACGCTGGCCATGATCGGTCTGCTGGAAGGACTGGTAACCCTGGTGTGGGGCACGTTCGGCCGGCGCTATCCGGAGTTCATCCCGACGGATCCCATTCGCCTTGGCCCCCTGGTGCTCTCCCAGGAGTATACCTGGAGTTTCTTCATCGCGGCGGGCCTCATCGTCGCCTTCTACTTCTTCTTCAAGTACCACCGGCTGGGCCTGGCCATGAGGGCTGTTGCTGAGGACCACCAGGCGGCCCAGAGTACCGGCATCAGCATAAAAACAGCCTTTTCATTGTCCTGGGTCATCGGCGCTGTCATAGCGACTGCGGGAGGGATACTTCTGGCCACGAGCGCAGGGGTTACAATCAGTCTGGGCACCGTGGGGCTTAAGGCGCTACCCGTCGTACTGTTGGGAGGGCTGGAGTCCATCCCTGGCGCCATTGTTGGCGGCCTGATCATAGGTATTGTGGAGAAGGTGGCTGGAGGTTATCTGGACCCCATGGTGGGCGGCGGCGTAGAGGAAGTCGTACCCTTTGTTCTCATGGTGATCATCCTGCTGGTCAAACCGTATGGTCTGTTTGGCCAGGTCAGGATAGAAAGGATTTAGCATGCTGCCCTGCGGCACATTTAACGAGACCTACGCCCAGGACATGGCCATCGTACGCACCCGGCTGCAGTGGGGGCTGTTCATTGCAGTCATGGTCGGCGTCCTGACTTTGCCTTTGTATGCCTCCGGCTACATAGTTAGCACGACCATCGCCACTGGCGTGACATTGATCGCGGTACTGGGCCTGGCCATTGTCACCGGCTACTGCGGTCAGTTCTCCCTGGGCCAGGCCGGGTTCATAGGCGTGGGGGCGTACACCTCGGCCATTCTTATGACACGCTACAACATGCCTTTTCTGCTGGCCGTCCCCGCGGCGGGGTTTGTATCGGCGCTGGTCGGCCTGATATTCGCCGTCCCCTCGTTGCGAATAAAGGGATTCTACCTGGTGATGGTCACAATTGGCGCCCACTTCATAATCATCTGGACGATCGTCCACCTGCCCAAGCTTACCGGCGGGGCCGATGGGATGGTGGCTCCCTGGGCCAGCATAGGTGGATTTACCTTCGACTCCGACATCAAGTACTACTACTTTGTCATCCCGGTAGTCATTCTCATGACCTTCCTGGCCAAGAACATCGGGCGGACCCGGGCAGGGCGGGCCTTTGTGGCCATAAGGGACAACGACCTCGCCGCTGAGGTGATGGGGATAAACCTGTTCTCCTACAAAATGCTGGCCTTTGCCATGTCCGCGTTTTACGCCGGCATCGCCGGGGCGCTGTGGGGGCCTTTCCTGGGACGTATTAGCCCGGAGCATTTCAGCAACCTGGTCTCGGTACCCCTGGGCGCCGTGTGGCTGCTGGGTATGGTCATCATCGGCGGCACGGGCAGCATCCTGGGCGCAGTCCTGGGAACTCTTTTCCTCCGTGTTTTACAGGAGATCGTCTCAGCGATGACGCCCATTGTGGCTACACAGTTCCCCGCCCTGGAACGCTTCGCCCCGGCCACCTTCGGCGGCATACTCTTCGGGCTGGCGGTGATCGTTTTCCTTATTGCTGAGCCGCGAGGTCTTTCCCACCGCTGGGAGATATTCAAGGCATCCTACCGGCTGTGGCCATTCTCTCGTTAGTCTGACCGGCTGCATTTTCCTGGTCTGCCGCAAGTCTAGAAAGGGGGAAGTTCAACGCGCATGTGAAAAGGCTTTTCCCGTCAGAATCCAGAAAATAACGAGGAGAAAAGTTGAAACATAGACGTTACATTGTCCTGGCAATCTGCGTCCTGGTGGTCGCACTACTGGCAACACCCATTCTGGGCGCCTGCGCCCCTCAAGCGCCGGCCAAAGAGAAGGTACTCAAGGTTGGTTACCTGATCGACCTGACAGGGCCGGTCAGCGTTTCACTGGGCAAGAACACCCTGGCCACGTGGCTATCGAACTACCGGGAATTGAACGACCGCGGCGGGATCAACGGGGTACGAGTGGATGTGGCGTGGGAGGACTACGCCTTCAACGTCGACCGGGCCGTGGCTGCCTATAAGAAATTCAAAGACGGCGGAGCTGTGGTCGTCCATCCCATAACCACGCTGGCTGCCGAGGCGATCCAGCCTCTCTCCACCCGGGACAAGATTCCCCTGGTGGGGAACTCGACCACAGACAAGTTGGTCGATCCCACCCAGTGGCACTATACCCTGGACCCTACCTACACGCAGATGTTTGCCAGTATCATCAAGTATGTCAAAGAAAACTGGAAGGACACATCGCGCAAGCCCCGAATCGCCCAGATAGCCTGGGACGCTCCGATCGGCCGCGGGCATAAGGACGCCAGCGAAGCGTATGCCAAGCAACTTGGAGTAGATCTGGGCCCCTGGGAGTTCATCCCGTTGATACCGCTGGACACCACGCCCAACCTGCTGCGCATTCGGGATGCCAAGGTGGACTTCGTTGTACTCCAGTTCGGCAACAACATATCTGCCACCAGCGTACTCCGGGATGCCAAGAAGCTGGGCATGCTGGACAAGGTCACCTGGATAAACGGCTTCCAGAACGTCAACGCCGCTGTAGGCAACTGGGAAGAGGTGGGTGACGGCACTCTCGGCATCAGCGACACCGTGTTCGGCGAGGAGACCAATGTCGCTGGTGTGAACGCCCTGTTTGACACTTTGGGCAAGTACATTGCGCCGGAAGCGGCAACAAAGAAGCCGTATTTCGACGGCACCACAGGCCTGATAACGCGCGCCGACCTGGTTGTCATAGAGGCCCTGACGCGCGCTGTCACCAAGGTAGGCTATGCGAAGGTGGATGGCCAGGCAGTCAAGGATGCCCTGGAAACCTTCAAGAACTATGACACGAAAGGCTTAACCGCTCCTCTGACATTCGGCCCCACGCAGCGGCAGGGCCAATCGTCTCTCCGGTTCTTCAAGCTGGACTTCAAGGCGAAGCAGTGGAAGGCCCAGACTGACTGGATCCAGTCTCCGGCGCAGTATGATGCCGCAGGCAAGGTGATCTTTAAGTAGCCCAATACCGAGGAGGAAGGCGGCCCCGGTGAACCGGGGCCGCCTTTTTTGTTTGGAGAGCTTTTCCCCATCCCCGGAAAACACAGTCACCCCATCTTTGCGACGGAGCGCAATGACGAAGCCGAGCCGTCGGGACCCTGTCGGCAGAAAAGGGACACGGATTGCTTCGCTGCCCCTGCGTCCCGATCGATTGGGACGCAGGGCTTCGGCTCGCAAAGACGGGCGGCCGTTTCTCATTCTTCGCGTGGCCCCGAAGTGTCGGCCATTGCCACCCCTCCCACTCTTTTTGCTCTTCGCGGACAGCCGCCAGAAATCGAGCGACCTGAATCCGCCATCAAATCCCTCTCAATCTCCCCTTCGGCAAGCTCAGGGCAGGCTCTTTTCCAAAGGGAGAGGTGGGTTGGCCGCCTATTTGCCGCAAGGTGCGCGCGGACCACGGTGCTGCACCAGCCAGGTGAAGAATCGTTCCGTTACGTTAGATTGAATGGGCGGCGGATCTTG
>JACQTY010000259.1 GCA_016210545.1 Chloroflexota bacterium | reverse complement strand
GCACAACGGAACCGTCTGTGGCCTGCATTTTGCGGCGGAAAGACCCTCCACACATTAGTTTTCCGTATCTGTGTCCCATAACCTCTGTGTCCAGCCACCAAAATATGGGTAAAGGTCAGTTTCGCAGAAGGGGGACGAAAGGCAATGCTGTTCACTTAACGCAATCTGTGGTATCCTTCTTAACGCGTTTCCAAACCTTGCAGACTGCATTAAGATACTTAACTGAACCGTATTGGGACGAAAGGGGGATTTTCCTGTTACACAGACGGCAGTGGAAAATCCCTCTCAGTCTCCCTTTTCCAAAGGGAGAGGCTAAAGCAGCCTCTCCAGAACAGTTGCTGCACCAGCTTGGTGAAGAAAATGCTGGTTTGCCAAGATTGAATGGGCGGCGGATTTGGTCCCCGAAGCCACTTGAAATCCCCTTTTGGGTGTGCTAAAGTGTACGTATCGTATGCATACAAGCCGTAAAACATCCCAGCTAGACATAGATGTCACCTCCGCCGAACCGGTCTATCATCAGATAGCCGACCATCTTCGCAGACAGGTGGCCTTGGGCGACCTGCGCCCCGGCGCCCGCCTCCCGGCTATCAGGGCCATGGCCCGCACGCTCAATCTCGATCCGGGCACGGTGGCCCGGGCCTACCAGGAACTGGAAAGGGAGGGCATCATCACCGGCCGGCGGGGTAGGGGCAGTTTTGTCTCGGCGGCGGTCTCCGATGACAATCGCCTGGCTGAGGAGCGGCAACAGCGCCTGGGACTGGTGATGGAACGGGCCATTATCGAGGCTATGGGTCTCGGCTTTACCGCGGAGGAAGCCTCTGCAGCCTTCACCCTGCGTCTGGCTGACTGGAGGGAACGTCGCGGGCGGTTGGATAAGGACGAGCGGGCCGCGGTTGGCGCACCGGGCGCAGCTATCCGCTTTCTGGGCAGCCACGACCTGGCCGTTGAGTTGCTGGCCAGTCGCATCGGCACACTCTATCCGAGCCTCCGCGTTGAGACCAGCTTTGTGGGCAGCCTCGCCGGTCTGCTGGCGGTGTCGTGCGGCGAGGCAGACGTAGCCGGGGCCCACCTGCTGGACGAGGACACCGGCGAGTTCAACATCCCGTTCATTCGCAGGCTGATGCCCAATGAGACGGTGGTCCTGATGAACCTCGTGCAGCGGCTACAGGGGTGGATGGTAGCGCGGAAGAACCCCAGGCACATCCTCGGCGTTCACGACCTGACGCGGCGGGATATCACCTTTGTCAACCGACAGAAAGGCTCGGGGACCCGGATACTGCTCGACTCCCGGCTACGAGCCGCGGGCGTAGCCCCCGGTGAGATAAGGGGCTATGAACATGAAGAGAACACTCATATGGCAGTGGCCTCTTTCATCGCCCGGGGTCAGGCCGATGTGGGGCTGGGCGCCCAATCGGCGGCCAACTTGGCGGGTCTCGACTTCATACCGCTACTCAAGGAACGCTATGACCTGGTGGCCCTGCAAGAGAAGTTCGAGCGGCCGCCGCTGAGCAGACTGCAAGAGGCCGTATGCAGCGAAGGCTTTTTGAACGTGTTGCGTTCCGTGCCGGGCTACAACGTCAGCGAGACCTGCAAGATAACGATCATTAGTCCGAAATAAGGAGCGAAAGGAGACTTGTGAAACCCGCTTCCAAACATGGTGAGGTATCCAGCGGTTGGTTACAGAAGTTGACAAGATATGCCTGTCATTCTGAGCGAAGCGAAGAATCTCCAGTTCCGCTACCTGCGCAGCTTAGCCCTAAGTTCTACGTCGCACCGGTCGCTCTCTTTCTGTTCCTGGGTCTGTTGCTGGCCGCCTGCTCGCCGAAAACCGCACTGCCCAGGCCCGCCAACCCGGACCTCATTCTGGCAACTACTACCAGCACGCAGGACTCGGGACTTCTTAATGCCCTGGTTCCCCGGTTTGAACAGATGACCGGTTACAGGGTAAAGACCATTGCGGTGGGCACGGGACAGGCGATGGCTATGGGGGAAAGGGGAGAGGCTGACGTCCTCCTGGTGCATGCCCCGGAGTCGGAGGTAAAGTTCGTGCAGACCGGTCACGGTATTAACCGCAAACTGGTGATGCACAATGATTTCGTTATTGTCGGGCCAGCGGCCGACCCGGCCAGAATAAAGGGAACGTCTTTGGCCGTTGACGCCCTGAAACAGATAGCCGGGGCCAAAGCTACCTTCGTCAGCCGCGGCGATAACTCCGGCACCGACCAGTTGGAGAAGAAGCTGTGGAAGACTGCCGGCGCTGACAGCAAGGGCCAGCCCTGGTACCAGGAATCGGGTCAGGGGATGGGGGCCACTCTGAATATTGCCTCGGAGAAGGCGGCCTACACCGTCGCCGACCGGGCCACCTACCTGGCTACAAAGAAGAACCTGAGCGTGGACATACTGGTGGAGAAGGACCCCATTCTGCTCAACATCTACCACGTTATCCAGGTGAATCTGCAGAAATCCATGAGGATAAACGCCGAGGGCGCCAGGGCATTCGCCGACTTCATGGTATCTCCGGAAACCCAGCAGACCATAGGCAAGTTTGGCGTCGACAAGTTCGGTCAGCCGCTGTTCTTCCCTGATGCCGGCAAGAAAGAGTCGGAGTTAGGCAGCGTGTAGTCCCGTCGTTGCGAGGAGTCCGGCGGTCGGGACGACGAAACAATCCGTCTTGTGCCGTTGATTGGAACGGATTGCTTCGCCTGCCTTTGGCAGACTCGCAACGACAGAAAGACTTTTCCGTTCGCTATCGTACCTCATCTTCGGCACGGAAAGCTTCGTTCGCAATGGGTCCCATTGGCAGTCTGTTTCGGAAAGAGCTTGAGTCTTGGACATAATTCTTGAAGGCATAATTCGGGCATTTCAGCTTCTGGTCCGGGGCGACCCGGAGGTATTGCGGATTACCGCGCTTTCTCTGGGTGTCTCCCTTTCGGCTACAGCGATCAGTCTCCTTGTTGGCGTCCCCCTGGGAACGGCCCTCGGCCTTGCCCGGTTCCCCGGGCGTCGCTTCCTGATGAGCCTGGTCAACACCGGGATGGGGGCGCCGCCAGTGGTTGTCGGTCTCGCCGTGAGCATTGTGCTGTGGCGCAACGGACCGCTGGGCGTGCTACATCTCATGTACACGCCATACGCCATAGTGATAGCTCAGTGCATCATCTCGCTGCCCATAATCACCGGGTTCACCATGGCCTCGGTACAGCAGGTCGATCCCCGGCTCCGCCTGCAGATCCTGGCGCTGGGCGCTTCTCGATTGCAGATGGTGTGGCTCCTCCTCAAGCAAACGCGCCTGCCCCTCCTGGCCGCGGTCATGGCCGGCTTTGGCGGCATCATATCCGAGGTGGGCGCCTCCATGATGGTAGGCGGCAACATCACCGGTCAGACCCGTGTCCTCACGACGGCGATTGCTATGGAAACGGGCAAGGGCGAATTCGGTCTGGCAGTGGCCCTGAGCATCATTCTCATGGCGCTGGCCTATTCGGTCAACCTGTCTCTGACTATCATCCAACAGCGGAGCAAAGCGCGCTGAGCCAGGACCAGACGATCACCCCACGCCCCGTCCTGGAAGCCAATGGACTTTCCGTACTCCTTGGCGGCCACCGGGTGCTGGAAATCCCATCGCTTCAGGTCTTGCCCAACGAGGTGCTGGCGTTCATCGGCCCCAACGGGGCGGGGAAGACAACCCTGCTTCTTACGCTGGCCCTGCTCGTGAAGCCGGCGACCGGCGCCATTTCTTATCAGGGACAGCCTGTAGGCGACGGCCCACACGCGTTGCGACTGCGGCGGCAGTTTGCAGTAGTGTTTCAGGACCCGCTGTTGCTCGATGGCACTGTATGGGATAACGTTACCCTCGGGTTGCGGCTACGCGGGGTGAAGAAACAGGGGATAAAGGACAGAAGTCAGAAGTGGCTGGAGCGCTTCGGTGTTGCTCAGTTAGCAAAGAGGCAGGCCAGGACGCTGTCCGGAGGCGAGGCAAAGCGGGTCAGCCTGGCCCGGGCTTTCGTCCTGCAGCCAGAAGTCCTGTTTCTGGATGAGCCCTTCTCCGCGCTGGACATCCCCACCCGCCAGGCCCTGCTCGAGGACTTCGAAAGCGTATTGCGGGAGACCATGGTGACTACCGTTATGGTTACCCACGACCGCAACGAGACGCTGGCGCTAGGCAGCCGTGTCGTTGTGCTAATGGCCGGGCGCATCCGTCAGACAGGTACGCCGGAGGAGGTGTTCTCCTGCCCGGTCGACGAGGAGGTAGCCAGCTTCATCGAGGCCGGAAACATCGTGCATGGCGTAGTAAGCGGGCAAGAGAAGGGGCTGGCCGCGGTGAATGTGGAAGGACACCAACTTGAGGCCGTTTCCGGCTCAGACGTGGGAACGAAGGTGGCTGCCTTTTTGCGTCACGAGGACATCACCCTTTCGGCGCCCTCACCGGCCGCCACGCCCAGCAGCGCCCGCAATCGCCTGACAGGCAAGGTGGTGAAGCTATTCCCCCTGGGTTCGCAGGTTAGAGTTACCATGGACTGCGGGTTCCCGCTGGTGGCGCTGATCACTGCACGGTCCAGGGAGGACATGGGGCTGGAGGTTGGACGAGAGGTTGTTGCCTCTTTCAAGGCGTCGTCGGTGCACCTGATAGCCAGGAGGTAGGCGAGGTCTGGCGGTAGGGGCGATTCGCGAATCGCCCCTACGGGTTGCGGGTAAGAATGGTAACTACCGAGTTGGAGATACCCCGTCCGCCCACGTTGTGCTGCAGGGCGTACCCCTTCTTGATGGCTACCTGTCGTTTGGCGTTCTGCTTGGGGACCTCTTCCCGGAGTTGCCAGTAAAGCTCGATCATCTGAGCGATGCCGGTGGCGCCCAGGGGATGGCCCTTCGTCAGCAGGCCGCCGCTGGGGTTGACGGGAATCCTGCCGCCGATTCGAGTTTCCCCGCTCTCGGCCAGCTTGCCGCCCTGTCCCTTCTCGCAGAGGCCCAGGTCCTCGTAGTTCAGTATCTCCGTTATGGAGAAGCAGTCGTGGCATTCCACCGCGTCCAGGTCCTGGGGACCGATGCCAGCCATGGAGTAGGCTGTCTTGGCGGCCCTGACCGTGGCCACGAACTCAGTGAAGCTCTCCTTCTCGTGCATGTAGGGTACGTCGGTGGCCATAGCTACCCCGGCCACGTACACCGGCTTGTCCGTGTACCTGTGGGCGATGTCGGACCGCGCCAGGATGACGGCGGCGGCCCCATCGGTCTGGGGGCAGCAATCAAAGAGGTTCAGGGGGTAGCACACCATCGGCGAGTCCAACACCTCCTGGACGGTTATCTCCTGCTGGTAGTGGGAGTAAGGGTCCAGGAAACCGTTGTGCCGGTTCTTTACCGCCACCATGGCCATTTGCTCTTTGGTAGTGCCGTACTCGTACATGTGGCGGGTGGCCTGGGGGGCAAACTGAGTCATGGCCGTCTCGCCCCGCTGCAGCACCGGATGCCCCTGGGCGGCCAGGCCCAGCAGGCCGGCGGTGGTGTTGTCCCGCATCTTCTCATAGCCCAGGGCCAGGACGACGTCGTAGAGGCCGGAGGCCACGCCCAGGCAAGCGTTGCGGAAGGTATCGCTGCCGGTGGGACAGCCATTCTCCACGTGGGTGCAGGGGATGCCGGCCAGGCCTATGGAGCCGGTCAGGGTGACGCCGCCTATGGTGTGAAACCCGTGGAGGGCGGGACGGCAGGCGCCCAGCCAGGCTGCCTGGATCTCCTTGGGGCTAATTCCCTTGTCCACGTTCTGGATACAATCGAGGTACGCCTCTTCTATCATCACCTCGGCGGATTTATTGAAGAGTTCTCCGAACTTTATCAGCCCGGCGCCTACAATAGCTACCTTATTCCAACCCATAGGTCACCCCCGATGAAGAATGAGATCGCGGCCATCCCGACCTGACGGGACCATTCAGATTGACGTTTTATGTAGATGCAGTCCTGGAAGGCCGTATGCGGCCTACCGGCTGTCCGTTCGCGCCGTGGGCCTACCCAGGCGCCTGCGTTTCATGCCCAGCAAGATGCCAACGAACGGCGTTATCCCCCAGCCGGCGATAGAGACTGTTGACCCGGCGACGGCTGCCAGGAGGTGGGATCCCAGCAGTTCAGGCTCCCACGGGCCGAGGAGTCCCTCAAGCAGGCTGGCAGCTACACCGCCCAGCCACCCGGCAGCTACAACCTTCAGCCTCCCTTTGGGGACAGCCAGCGGCAGGTACCTCTTGAGCAGCACATGGACGCCAATGGCAATGCCGAGCAGTACAAAAAAGCCGACGATTTTCATAGCTTGATACGAAGCCAGTTTATCCTGTTCTGGCGGGAAAGGCAACATGCGGGTGCTATCCATAATCCGCCATCGAACTCCCGCAGCAACATCAAAGATGTTAAGGAACGGCTGTGGGCTTTGGCCGTTTCTCCCCCTTTTCTAAACTGACCCTTACCCATGTCCTGGGTTGCTGAACACAGGGGGATTTCGGGGTTGTGGGACATTGGTCGCGGTTACTGCTCTGAAAACAAACAACCCCCGTCATTGCGAGTGAAGCGAAGCAATCTCATGGCTTTCAGGTGCGACAACGCATTAAGGAGCGGAGATTGCTTCGTCGCTACGCTCCTCGCAATGACGGGGTAGGTTTTCAATTTCGATATGTCTGACCCCGAAGATGGGTAGCATTCAGTT
>JACQTY010000025.1 GCA_016210545.1 Chloroflexota bacterium | reverse complement strand
GCTGTATCCTGATGCATCGGGACTTCGGCTCGGATGTCGGGGATTACGATTCCACTCCAGATTCTTCAGTCGTCCCGTTGGAACGGGACTCCATCAGAATGACAGCGCCAGACTATTGCCATCCTTCGCGGCGCCTTGTGCAAGCGGGCATGATAGACTGCTATGAAAATGCGCCCGATTTTGCGCACCCGTAGTGGCGCCAGGCGGGTGGCGCGGGACTATTTCAACGAGATCGCTACTTTCTACAACATCCGGCTGGCGATCATTCCGGACCGGCTGGTGGCGGTCCTGGCGAGGCTACTTCCCGAGACCCTGATGGGCGCCGCGGACTTTGAACGCGCTCCGGTCGAGGTGCAACTGACGCAGTGATCGGTGTAAGCGGCCGATGGTCGGCCCCGTAACCACAACGCCAGTGGCCGCAGGGCTATATGATTCGTTGCTCCTCTAAGGACTCAATCTCACCCTCGGCCAGTCCCAGGAGGTCTTTGAGGACCTTGCCCGTGTGTTCGCCGAGTTCAGGGCAGCCCTTTTCCACCTTCGTATCAGTACGGGAGAATTTCACCGGACAGTTGACCACCCTCGCCTTTTCCCCGCCGGGCACCGGGACTTCCACGAACATCCCCCGGCCATTGACGTGGGGGTCGTGGGCCAGTTGATCGATGCGGTTCACCGGGCCACAGGGTATCTCCAGGTCCCCTAGCAGCTTCAGCCATTCCTCAGAGGTCCGGGTCCTTATCATGTCGCTGATGATGGGGTTTATCTCGTTGTAGTGCCGGGTCCTCTGCCAGCCGTCTGTGAAGCGCGGGTCGTCTATCAAGTCCAGCCTTTCGATGGCGGCGCAGAACAGGGGCCACTGCGTGCCTACCAGGGCGATGGCTATGTAGCCGTCGGAGGTGTGGTAGGCCTGGAAAGGCGTAAACACGGGGTGGCGGGTCCCCAGAGGCTTGGGCACCTCCCCGGTGGCGAAATACCGGGCGAAGGCGTTCTCCAGCAGGGCGGCCTGGCAATCCAACATAGATATGTCTATGTACTGGCCGCGGTCGCTTGTAGCCCGTTCCTGCAGGGCCGCCAGCACGGAAACGCAGGCAAAGAGGCCGGCAGTTATGTCTCCCAGCGAAGCTCCCGGCCTCACCGGGGGGCCGCCTTCCTCGCCGGTTATGCTCATGATGCCGCCTATCGCCTGGATGATCACGTCCAGCGCCGGGCGCGTGGCGTACGGCCCCGTTTGCCCGAAGCCGGATATTGAGGCATAGATGAGCCGGGGGTTTCGGGCGCTGGCTACCTCGTAATGAAGACCGTATCTCTTCATGGTGCCAGGGACGAAGTTCTCCAGGAGTATGTCGCAACGCTCGGCCAATTTAAGGGCCAGCTCGGCGCCTTCGGGCCTGGATATGTCCAGGGTTATGCTTTCTTTGCCACGGTTGAGGCTGAGGAAGTAGGAGCTCACGGCGCCAATAAATGGTCCGTTCCCCCGGGCGATATCGCCTACGCGGGGCTGTTCAACTTTGATCACCTCGGCCCCCAGGTCGCCCAGCAGCATGCTGGCATAGGGTCCCGCCAGAACGCGGGTAAGATCAAGGACTCTGATTCCAGCTAATGGACCAGGCATAGAAACCTCCCAGAGCGGATAAGTCCCAAATCCCGAGTTCCAAATTCCAAGCCGCTCTCCTTGCCACCGTCCACGGGCGTGGGCCGACGAAAGGCCAGTCGCGGTTTCCGCCGCCAGAGGGTGGCCAACTCGTCCCCAAGAGGACCCCAAGCCCCATTATACTGGCACGAACGTGCCTTTAGCCAATGCCAACACGGAGTCCGTCCAGCAAAGGAGAGGCAGCCGCTGAATTGAGGCTGGCATTAGTGGGTTTTGGCATAGTCGCCCGATCCAGGCAAAACGGAAATCTCGATCGCCGGATGAGTTGTTGAGGTACCTGAATCCGCCATCAAAACGCGCCTTGACCCTGGATGAGGTGAAGGGAAAGAGGTTCAGGAAACTTTCTGACGGGGGTCTTCCCGACTTGTCGGGACAGATTCCAAAGTCCCCCTCCGAAACGAAGCAAGCTCCGTTTCGAGAGTCTCGCAAGGCGGACAAGATTGGGGGATTTAGGGGGTTGCCGAGCGGCTTTTGGGTACTCTTCGAAAGCGGAAGACGGTCGTAATCGAGCACCACGTAGGTGAAAGAACTGTTCGTTTGGTGAGATTCAATTGGTGGCGGCTTTTGGGGTGCGTGTGTGTTTGACGCAGTACCACCTACGATGATATAGTTTACCAATATTGCGTGACGATAACGAGACTGCCATGGATAGAGAATTCTTTCTGGGGTTCATCAAGGTCCATATCCTGTACCATGCCGCCAAGGGGCCTGTATTCGGCGCGGAAATAGTGGAGGAGCTTAGCCGTCACGGCTATAACCTGGGTCCGGGGACTCTTTACCCCACTCTGCACCGTCTGGAAAACGCTGGCTACCTCACGCGAAGCTCACAGGCGGTGGGGGGAAAAGTCAGGAAGTACTATGCAATAACCGAAGAAGGCCTGAAGGCGCTGGGGGAAGCGAAGAAGAGAATCGCGCAACTGGTGGAGGAAGTACTTGAAGAAGTGGACCACTAGTACTTGGCTGCACAAATCAGCCTAATTATTAGTGCAGGCCGCACAGGCTCCGACAAGTCGGAGTGCCACCAGATATGGAGAACTCAAAAACAAACATACGCAAACTTACGCAATTTGCGCAGCGATATGGTGGATGCCAATCGGTCCCACAGCCGAGAAACAGAATGGGGCATGCAATACCTGCACTCGCAGGTTGATATACATTGCTTACCAGCGCGCACCCTGGTTCCGCGTGGTCCGCGAGCCGTTGAAGGCGATCATGCGCCTGTGGGCGCGGCTCTACGCTATTGACCCCACGGAGTATGAGGTACGCTCACCCGGTTGTCGCCGGTGTATTCGCGGTTAAAAGGCTGCCCTCAAGGAGCGCTCAGGGCCTTTTCGCCGCCTGAATACGTTCATGGACCCCGTATTTGATGCCATTCTGGAACGGGTTGTGTCAAAGGAAGAAGTCCGCAAAACCCAAGCCCATGCTCGCGCGGCTAGTTCTGGCGAGCATTACGTCACGATGGAGACAAGTACACCAGAAACCCACCCCGGGGCAATATCTGAAACGCGGACCTGAGTTGACTTCAATTCATAGACAGGAGGGCCGAAATGGAGATGGAACCTTCGCAGCGAGGACTGCTTGCCCGTCTGTACGAAGTACTGCTGGTAGCCGGTAAACTGGGACTAACCTCGTTCGGGGGGCCGGTAGCCCATTTGGGTTATTTCCGGGAGGAATACGTTGTACGGCGAAAGTGGGTGGATGAGGCGACTTATGTTGACCTGGTTGCCCTTTGTCAGTTCCTCCCCGGGCCTGCCAGCAGCCAGGTCGGTATAGCACTGGGTGTCAAACGGGCCGGCCTCATTGGTGGGTTAGCTGCCTGGATTGGCTTTACTCTTCCTTCAGCGTTGGCGTTGATTCTGTTCGCCTACGGAGTTACGGTTTTTGGCAACATAGCCGATGTTGGCTGGTTGCACGGCCTGAAAGTGGTGGCGGTGGCAGTTGTTGCGCTGGCGGTATGGGGAATGGCCAGGAGTCTTTGCCCGGACAGAGCACGCGCTTCGCTGGCAATTGCTTCGGCCATTGCCGCGCTGGCCTGGCGAAGCGCTGTGGGACAAGTAGTTATCATTGTCATTGCCGGTTTCATAGGGTGGCGCCTACTGCGCCAAGAGGGGCGTATCATGGCGCCGGCGCACAGGTTTCCCGTTGGGCGCAGAGTGGGGACTGTTTGTCTGGCGCTATTCGGCGCTCTATTGATCGGGCTGCCGCTGGCGGCGCGGGCCACAGGGAACTGGTCACTGGCTGTTTTTGACAGCTTCTATCGCGCCGGTTCTTTGGTTTTCGGCGGAGGCCACGTGATATTGCCGTTGCTTCAAGCAGAGGTCGTGCCACCTGGTTGGGTGACTAATGATCAATTCATCGCTGGCTATGGCGCAACTCAGGCGGTACCGGGGCCGCTTTTAACATTCGCCGCGTACCTGGGTACAACCATTGGTCAGTTCCCGGTACCCTGGCTCGGGGGGATGTTTACCCTGGCGGCGATCTTTCTTCCCGCCTACCTGCTGGTTGTAGGTGCGTTGCCATTCTGGGACGGTCTAAGAAATGTGAGTGGTTTTCGGGCTGCGCTGCAAGGCATTAATGCGGCAGTCGTCGGCCTGCTGCTGTCAGCCCTGTATGACCCTGTTTGGACGAGCGCGATCCTCGCGCCAGCAGACATTGCGCTGGGTATGGCTGCGTTTGCTTTGCTGGCTTTTTGGAAGCGGCCTCCATGGCTGGTTGTGATTGTGTCCGCGGTGGGTGGTGCGTTAATAGCGATGATATGATTGGCGTCAGGCATTTGAAGAGTCGGGGCGTCCTTAATCCGCCATCAAATAGCCTTGGCACCAATGTGGGACCAAAGGAGGCCGATGCTCCCGCCAAAAGGGGTGAGTCTTGCATGTTTCTCCCCCTTTGGCAAACTGAACATGTCCCACATCTTGCGCTGGACACAAGGGTTTTGAAGGGGGGATACACTATTGCAATAACTGAATGCTACCCATCTTCGGGGTCAGACATATCGAAATTGAAAACCTACCCCGTCATTGCGAGGAGCGT
>JACQTY010000257.1 GCA_016210545.1 Chloroflexota bacterium | reverse complement strand
GGCCCAGGAGAAGATCGCCTATGGGCTGGCGAGGAGAGATGTGGGAGATGGGAGGTGAGAGGCGAGGGGTCTGATGAGTTTGTTGGGTCTATTGAGTCATTTGAGTCTGTAGACCCAGAGGGCGCGAGGGCGAAGGCAATCCGCTGCCCGACGGCCGGTTTCCCGATGCCCCGGGCTTTGGCCTGGGACAAAAGAAGTTATCCCAACTCTTGAGCATCAGAGTGCACAGGCTGCCAGCCATCAGATGTTATGGCGTAGGTTAGGGAGGCTACGTTCTCCACCATGCTCTCCGCGCTCTCTGCGGTGAGACCCTCGCCAATATATGCAATGAGTAAAGGAGGTCTTTCATGGCTCTAACCCTGGCGGAAGCCGCCAAGCTATCCAACGATACCCTGCTGCAGGGGGTGATCGAGACCATTATCTACGAAAGCCCGGTATTGCAGGCGTTGCCCTTCATCGAAATTGTCGGCAACGGGTTGACCTATAACCAGGAAAACGCCGCCGCCACGGCTGCCTTCTACGACGTCGGCGATACCTGGGCCGAGTCCACACCCACGTTCACCCAGCTCACCGCCAACCTCAAGATCCTCGGCGGCGATGCCGACGTGGACAATTTCCTGGCCCGTACGCGCAGCAACATCCAGGACCTGGAAGCGGCCATCGTCCAGCTCAAGGCCAAGGCCGTCCAGCAGAAGTTCGACGACATTTTCATTTCGGGGGACACGGCGTCGGATGCCAAAGCCTTCGACGGCATAGATAAGCTCTGCGTCGCCGGCCAGACTGTCAGCATGGGGGCCAGCGGCGGCACGCTGACGCTGGACAAGCTCGACGAGCTTATCGACAAGGTGAAGGCAGGCAAACCATCCATGCTCCTGATGAGCCGTCGCAGCCGCCGCAAACTCACTTCTCTCAGCCGGGCCACCGGCAGCGGCATCCTGGAGACCGACCGCAACCAGTTCGGCCAGATGGTGCAGTTCTACAGCGGCATACCCATCGGCGTGAACGACTGGATACCGGACAACAAGACGGTGGGCGGCTCTACCGACTGCTCCACTGTCTACGGCGTCCAGTTCGGCGAAGGCGCTGTGTCCGGATTGAGCAGCCCCGGCGGGTTGCAGGTGGAGCGGGTGGGCAGCCTGGAGACTAAGGATGCCACACGGACGCGCGTCAAGTGGTACGTGTCGCTGGCCGCCTTCAACTCCCTGAAGCTGGCCAAACTGACGGGAGTGAGGGACTAACTGAGAGGCGAGAAGTGAGATGTGGGAGGTGGGGGGTCTCGCCTCCCGCCTCCAACTTCTCGCATCTTGCCTCCGAAGGAGGCACCTGTGGCAAATGTTCGCTTGGACAACAACAGTATCCCCAAGGGACCGGTGTATGAGTCTTCAGCGCCGGCGCTGCACCGCAACGGTGTAACTGCCGTAGACGCAGCCGACCCGGCCGATGCCAGCGGGGCTGTGGACTGCTCTGGTTACGAGCAGTGCCGCTTCGATATTACGATTACTGGGGTGGGCTTCGCCAGCCTGACAGTGCAGGCGCTGTTCTGGAACGCCCGGCAGTCGAAATGGTTCGGAGGAGCATCGCGGCAGTTTACCGCTACCGGGCAGCACGCCCTGGTAGTGGAAGCCCGAGGAACGGCAGTCTTTCTTAAGGTGACTGCCTTTTCCGGGACATCATTCAATCTGTCAGCAGACTACAGCCTCGGTTGAGAGGCAAGAGACAGGAGGCGGTCCCGACGAATCGGGACCCCTGTTTTGGCAGAGGAGGTAAGTTATGGCCTTAAGGCTTGCTGGCGAGGAATTCCCCGTGGTGCAGGGGCTGGATGACCTGGGCTGGCTCGCCCGCGCCAGGGATCTCTTGCCGGACGGCGATGCCGTGCGGTTGCTGGGTAGTGCCAGCCAAAGGTGGTACATCCTGTCGGTGAGGGACATACAGTGCACAAACTCCATCACCTCGGGGGGCGCTATCGCCCCGGAGACCAATGACAACCATGACCTGGGCAGCCTGGTCCAGGCCTGGCGTTACCTGTACGTGCGCCGCCTCAAGAACCCGGGCACTGGGGACGGCGGCGCAGTCTTCGTCGACGATGCCCTGGCGGTGCTGAGCAACGTGAAACTCGGCGGCGTGCCCGGCAATTATTCGGCCATATTGCGCCCCATTACCAACCGCAACGCATCCCGAACGATGCAAGCTGGGGAGGTAGTCAAGCTGGACACTACCAATGACCAGTCGGTCGTCGATACAGCGGGCGCCGCCGAGCTGAACCCCTTCGTCGTGGTCGACGGGGCGGTCGCCGGAGGCGACGCCACAGTCGCGGTTGGTGGTATCTGCGTGGTGAATTGCGATACGGTGGCCGTAGGCCGCGGCGACCTGCTGGTCAGCAGCGCCACGGCAATGAAGGCAACCGTGGACAACACCATGGCCGACATACGAAAGATACTGGGAGTGGCCCTCACGGCAAAAGCGGGCGGCGCCGAAGGGACGGTGGTCGCCCTCATCCGGTAGCGATTCGGTGGTACCCGTAGGGGCAGACCCAAGTTTACCCTGAGCTTGTCGAAGGGTGTCTGCCCGAATCCAAGAGGCCGACCAGTGTGCCGGCCTCCCGCAAGGAGATGACAACATGCCCAAACAGGTTACCCTGGACAGTCTGGAACTCAAAGGCTTGAACATTTTCAAGGAGGCAGGGAAGCTTCGCGTGGAAGCCAACTACTCCATCCTGGCCGGCACGGAGGTCTACAAGGCGGGGACCCGCGACGTGAGCGATTCCTTGCCCCCGGCAACCGTTGACGGCCTGGCAAGCGCCTGGGACGCGATTGTGGGCCTGATCAAGGCTTCCGAGTCCATTTAGTTTCCCTCTATGGACCTCACCCCTTGATCCCTCTCTCCGAATCGGAGAGGGGGATCAAGGAGATCATCCAGGGGAGACACTCCCTTCGACAAACTCAGGGCTGGCTCTAGAACCCCGCCAGACCCCGATAAATCGGGGTGGACTCCCGCTTGCGGAGGTGACTGATGAATTTGTCTGAGATGAGAACGCGAGTGCGGCGCGACCTGAAGGACGAGGATGCCGCAGCCTACCGCTGGAGCGATAGCGAAATCGACCGTCATATTGACCACGCCCTGCGCGATCTCAGCGGCGTGGCCCCTTTACCGGCCAAAGCCACGCTAACGACAACGGCCGGCAGCCGGGACATCTCCATCGGCGCCCTGGCCAATTTGGTGGCGATCGAAGCGGTGGAGTACCCGTCCGGCCTTTATCCACCGAGCTATGTCCCCTACAGCTTGTGGGGCGCCACTCTGAGCTTGCTGACAGATAGTCCGCCGCCGGGCGCGGAAGGCGTGAACATTTACTACGGCAAACTGCATACCCTGGATGCTACCACTTCCACCCTTCCGGCAGCCCTGGAGGACCTGGTCGCGATAGGCGCCGAAGCCTACGCAGCCATTGAATGGGCCAGCTTCGCCTCCAACCGGGTCAACGTGGGTGGGGTCGGCGTGGCTGAAAGCTATCTTGCCTGGGGCCAGGAACGCCTGGCTGCTTTCCAGGAGAGACTGGGCTCGCAAGGCAAGAACGCCGCTATCCGGTTGCGGCATCTATACCGCCCGCATGAGCCGGGGCCATCGCAATCGACCGATTGGGGACCCTGACGATGAGGAGCCTTTCCAGCACATTGCTGGCCGCTCAACGGGGCGTCTCAGCCCAGCCATATGTAAAGGTAACGGTTGAAGAACGGGTGGGCGGCGTGGTCCGCCTGAGCTGGAGCCGCCTGTACTCCGGCAGCGAGCCGGACTTCTACCACGCGGCTACGCTGCCGGGAGATGGCTCGCTGGTACGGGCGCGGGTGGGAAACGCCAGCCCCTACTGGGTTTACGTGCAGCGAGTGATCAACCCCGGCCCCGGCAGCGATTTCAGCCCGTGGTCCAGCTTTGCACAGACATCGGGAAGCTCGGGGATAGCGGTGGCCAGCCAGGGGGCGACCGTCCTGCTTTTCTTCGTGGATAGCGACGGCCTGACTGTCAAGTGCGCCCAGAGCGATAACTACGGCGCAAGCTTCGGCAGCCCGTCTGCCATACTGACCGCCGCCGGCGCCGTGGGCTGGCTGGCCGCCGACTTCAACGGCAGTGGAGTGGCCGCCCTGTTCTACTCCGTGGGCGGCATGGTCTATGTGGTGAAGCGCACCGGCGGGAGCTGGGGAGCGCCTACTGCCTGGACCAACTCGCTTGCCGCCGTCAACGGTCTGGCCTGCGCCTATGCCGCCGATTGGAACGTGGCCATCAGCGGGCAGGACGCCGCTGGAAGCCGCAAGCTGTGGACCTGTGTCTACGGCGACGGCTACTCCGGGGGTAGCGGCGACTGGTCATCTCTCATGGAACTGACGGCGGCTAGCCCCAACTCCAACCTGGAATTCTATTGCCCATCCCTCGCTTACCCCGACGTATTCCGGTTGTTCTTCGTGGAGAAATACTCAGGAAGCGATGCCTACAGCCGCCCCTTCTGGTCCCATTCCCTGCCCACCGCCGAGTTCATATCCAATCTGTGGCGAGAGCCTGTCCCCTTCGATCTGTCGTCTACCTACGGTGTGGCCCTCGCCTATGCCGACAGCTACGCCTGGCTCTCCTCTCCCTCTGGCGTCTGGCGGGCTTCCCTGTCGCCAGCGGCGTTGGAACTGACCTTCGACGTGCTGGCCCTGGAAGCCGAATCTCGCCCGCTGTCCGGCCGCGCCACAGTACGGTTGCGGAACGACGACGGCCGCTTCAACAACCCCGGCGCTGGACAGTACGCTGCCCTGCAGCCCGGCTCGCAGCTTCAGGTAAGCCCGGGCTATGTCACACCAGCAGGCCAGGAGTTCTCCGCCGGTCCCGCCTTCTGGCTGGAAGGGTGGGAACACCTCTCAAGAGACCGCCAGGCGGTCCTTGTCCTCTATGCCGGCGACGGCTGGCGCCTGCTGGAGAAATGGCGGGCGCGCCGTCAGTTTAGCTGGTCAACCGGGAGCAAGAACGTCTTCCAACTCATTTCATTCGTCCTGGCCAGGGCTGGCCTGGAGTTCTCGGCGCTGTCCAGCAGCAGCACCATCAGCAATCTGTACCCGGCATTCACCATCCATCCTGCCGAAAGCGGCGCCGACGCTGTGCGCCGTTTGCTGGCCATGGTCCCGGACGTCCTCTTCTTTCGCGGCAACACGGCCTACTCTCTTAACCCCCAAGCTTCGGACACGAGCGTCTACAGCTACGGCTCGGCCGGGACAGGCCATGCTGTCCTCGGGGGTCGGTACGTGCAGGCGAGCGGGGCAAACCACGTACAGGTGTACGGCAACGGAGTAATGAGCGAGGGGTTTTCCTGGGCCGGTGTATCTCTGGCATACGATAGCCTGCTTCAGGTGCACGATTTGAACCTTGACACCCCCGCCCGGGTGCAGGCGCGTGTAGCACGGGAGTTGCGCCACCGGGAGATGGAGACCCTGGGAGGGGAGATAACCGTGCCGGCCAACTGCGGCCAGGAGCTTTACGATGTCATCGACGTAACGGATTCCCCGGCCGGTCTGAGCCAGGCCAAGCGACGGGTGCTGGGCTTGAGCCTGGTGTACTCGGTCGAGAAGCGAGCAGCCGTTTACCAGCACCGACTGACATTGGGAGGAGCCTAAACGGGGAAATTCCAAGCCCCAAGATCCAAATCCCAAACAAATACGAACTACCCAAATTCGCGAGGGGGTTGCCGCGGCTCGGCAGCCCTTGGGAATTTGGATTTAGACATTTGAGGCTTGGTGCTTGGGATTTGAGATTTTGGGAGGCGCCATGAGGGGGAATATGAACGTTAAGAGGGGCATCGTGAAGGGATTTGATGCAGCCGCTTACAAGGCTACGGTGCAGATCGGGGGGAGCCTTTCGGTGTGGCTGGGCGATGTGCCGGTGGCGCGAAACATACCTGCCGCCGAGATGGTGACCGGCCGGCGCTGCGCCGTGCTCTTCTTCGACGAGACGAACCCTCAGGATGCGGTAGTCGTGGGGGTGTATACGTAGTGTGGTTTGCCACGCCGGTTGGCCGCTCCGCTCATCATCATTGACCTAGTAGTGGCCTTGTCCTATAATATGTTGACCTAATCCCAACGCTAAAGGGAGGTGACTTGTGGTCTCGAAACAGGCTGAAAACGATGCTCTGATACAAGGGTTTGAAAGCAGAGAAGCAGGGGTAACGGAACTGGTGGAGCTTTATGCCCGTGTGGAGGCCACGTATGTCATAGCTTCCCAAGCAGCGGTGATGCCGGATGCTGGGTCAACTTCAAACTCAACGAATCCGGAGTAGCGGAGGGCTATGCCTACATGGGGCGAGATCTTAAAGGAAGTCGCACAGTCTAAGACTCCGACCGGCGGTCCCGACTTCGACAGCGTGCGACGAAAATATCTCAGAGCAGTGCATGATTTGACAGGGCGCGCCGTCATACTTTATACGACTGCTTTTCTTGAATCTCGCCCTATTCTACCTTCTGATCTTCAGATTGGCCTAGTGGATATGCAAGGTCTGATGGAGGTTGTCTCCAACATTACTGAACGAGATCTTGATTTGATCTTGCATAGCCCAGGCGGTTCTGCGGAAGCGGCGGAATCCATGGTCGCTTATCTGCGCAAGCGATTCGACCATATTAGAGTATTTGTCCCTGTTGCGGCAATGTCAGCTGCAACGATGGTCGCGTTGGCGGCTGACGAAATCGTTATGGGGCAGCATTCTCAACTGGGGCCTATAGACCCACAGTTCATCATATCAACTCCCGAAGGCCCTCGGTCAGCGCCGGCCAAGGCAATCCTTGACCAGTTCGAGTTGGCCAAAGAACAGTGCAAGGATCCCTCAAATCTGGCCGCCTGGATGCCAATCTTGAGAAGTTACGCTCCTGGGTTGCTGAAACAATGCCAAGATTCTCAGACGTTGGCCCGCACCATGGTTTCTAATTGGCTAAGGCGCTATATGTTTGCCGGCTCTCCGGAAGCCGAAGGGAAGGCCGGTAGTGTTGCAGCATGGTTTGCCAATTACGACAACTTCAAGTCCCACGGAAGGCGGGTGGGACCAGAACAAGCTGCCGAAGTGGGGGTCAGAGTAACGCGTCTGGAAGACGACCACGGCCTACAAGATGCCGTGCTTTCAGTTCATCATGCCGCTATGCACACCTTCGCCGGTACGCCTGCCACCAAGATCATCGAGAACCACCACGGCCGGGCATGGATCAGGAGTGTGCGTCAAGTGGTCGTTCAAGCTCCACCTGCGCAAGCTCCTCCGGATATCCCCGGCTCTGCCCCTTTACTAAACAGGGCCGAACGGCGCCGTCTCGATCGGGAGGGTAAACGGTAGGTGCCCCCTGCCACGGTGTTCTTGGTCGTCCCTCAAGCCTTGGGCATGGGTTTTCCTTGGTAATTCGGAGCTGTGGTCGCTTGGTCGGCCCACCGATCTCGGGTGGGTGATTGTCCCTAGTGACCTGGGACCGACAGGATGCCAAACAGCGACTTGCACCTCTGGTGGAGGCTCCAAGCTTGCCCCTCACGTGATGCTGGTTTCCAGACCTGACTCAAAAGCTGACCATCAATTCCGGACCGATGCAGGTCGCTCCGCAACAAACGTGTTGACACGGTATTTCCCCTCGTTTATAATACTGCCGCAAAGGTAAGACTTGCCCAGCAAGTCGTCGCGCCAAAAAAAACCGGAAGGGGAGGAATCTTCTTATGGCCAACCAGGTAGGCAAGAGATACGTCTGCGCTAAGTGTGGCTCCGAGTTCATTGTCACCCGCGGCGGTGACGGCGCCATACACTGTTGCAATCAGCCCATGCAGTTAAAAGAAGCCCAGAAGAAGTAAGGGAGGTAAAGAGAATTGGCCAATCAGCTAGGCAAACGGTATAAATGCGAACAGTGCGGGACCGAAGTGCTGTGCACCAAAGCTGGCGAGGGCGCCATCCAATGCCACTCTAAACCGATGGTGGTGCAGGAACCCCGCCCCATCCCGTCCTCCGACTGACACTGGCCCGGCATATTCTGTGTTTTGGGCAAAAAAATACCTCCTTCCCGACACCTCGGGGAGGAGGTATTATTAGTGCTTTTTTCAGGCCCCGAACTGCGGCCGTAGTGAGGGCTTCACCCCCAGGGACTTGAGGAGGCACAGAATCCGGCAGCTCTCCTCGAAAGAAATTGTGCACTGGAAAGCCTCTTCCAGCAACTGGCCCGCCGCAAAGCACCCATGACCGGATACCATAACAATGCGGTGGGTCTTAAGCGCCGCCGCAACCTCATCGGCCAGTCCCGCAGTTTTGGCCCCGCCTTTGGCCCGGATCACCGGCACATCGGGCAACAGGCTATGACCTTCCGCATCGTTAGGGACGATCTTCCGCTCGGCGGCGAGCGAGATGGCGATGGCATGGGGTGGATGAGCATGGATGACGGCGAGGGATGGCGTCAGCCGGTAGATGGCGCGATGCACGGCGATCTCCTCAGGCGCCAGCGGTGTAGCCCGGTCGTTCTTGCCGATGCCCGTCTCCACCAGGTCCGGGTCACACAGGTTGTTAAGCATGCAACCCCGCCGCGTTATGAAGAGCTTGGCGCCCATGCGCACGCTCATGTTGCCGCTGTGGGACGAGATCAGTTCGCGGGCAAACAGGTCTCGTCCCACGGTTTGGAATTGCGTTAGAAGCATGCCGGTCCTCCCTGAAGACTATGTCCCTTGACGGTAAGTCCTTCCAGATCTCCGGGGTGATAAGCGCGTCGGTTGGCTTCTGGTAGCTAACCCCATATACTTTAGCTTGTGTTAGGGCAAAAAGCAAATCAATCTGGAAGGCAGGGGCGAGGGCCGGAGTTAAGAAACGCCGATGACCCAGACGGGGATGGTGATGGCCATTTTCGCGTGAAGGAGTTCGCGCAATACGCGCTCGTAATACACCACGTTTTCGTCTGATCAACGATCTTAGTTGGCACGATTCTGCCCTGGCGTCTCCGGATCATGAGTGGATCGATTGTTACCCATGGAAAGTTGGTCTGGCAAGCGGTCCCTCTAAATCAGCTAACCCTGCGTATGACCCCGACTACCTTCCCCTGGATCTCTGCGTTGTCCGGCCGGGTGTATATGGGCTTCATCTGGCTGTTGGCCGGCTGCAGGCGCAGGCGGCCCTTTTCCCGGTACACCCTCTTGAGGGTCACTTCCTTTTCGTCCTTCAGCCAGACGGCTGCCATCTGGCCGTCCTCCACTGACTGCGCCGGCTCCATGAGCACTACATCCCCGTCGTCGATGAGGGCGTCTATCATAGACAGGCCCTTTACACGTAAGGCGTAGACCCCCTCCCTGCCGCCGGTCAGGTCGGCGGGCAACTCGAGGAGTTCCTGGGCCGGGGTGCTCCAGGCATCAGCGGCCGGGACGGGGATCGGTTGGCCGGCGGCTATTGTGCCCAGCAGAGGAATCGCGGGCGCCCGACGCCGCCTTTCCACCAATTCTATTCCCCGGGAGACCTCAGGGGAACGGTTGATAAGACCAAGCCGTTCCAGGATGTTCAGATTGTAGTCCACGACGGAGGTGGAGCTAATGTTGCAGCCGTAAAGGATATCGCGGATCGTAGGTGGGCGGTCATTTCGGTCGAAGAACTCGCGGATGAACTCCAGCATTTGCTGCTGCTTAGGGCTCAGGGTATTGGAGCTTTTTCTCAAGGCTGGCATGGTAGCCTCCTTACGTCGTGAATGCGACAGAACTGTCGTTCTATCACATTCTAGGAAGCATGCCACCTTTTGTCAATATTCAACTCACCGCGAATTTGAGGAAGTTCCCGTAGAGCCTCAGCCCGAGCTCTCCGCTCTTCTCGGGGTGGAACTGGGTGGCGACGAGCTTGCCGCGGATGACCATGCTGGGAAAGGTCAGGCCATACTCTGTTTGTCCGGCCACCAGCGAGGCGTCCGCCACCTCGGGATAGTAGCTGTGCACGAAGTAGAAATTGGCCCGGTTGGGGATGCCTTCAAACAGCGGGTGCGATATCCGCTGCTCCACCTGGTTCCAGCCTATGTGCGGCACCTTCAGCGAGGAAGGCAGTCTCTTCACCGTCCCGGGCAGCAGGCCCAGGCACGGGCAATCGACGCCCTCCTCGGAGTAGGCAAAGAGGAGCTGAAAACCCAAGCAGATGCCCAGGAAGGGGCGGCCGTCGGCCACCCATTGAAGGAGGGGAGCGATAAGGCCAGCGTTGCGGAGGCGCGCCATAGCGTCGGGGGCAGCCCCGACCCCGGGCAGCACAACAGCCTTTGCCCTCTTGAGGTCAGCCGGGGAACCGGTCACCCTGGACTGGTAACCCAGTTTTGTCAGGGCCTTGACGACGCTGCGGAGATTCCCCGCCCCGTAATCGATGATAGCAATCATAAACAACTCAACCGTCAACTAAAGCTTACTCGAAATAGGCGGGGATGTCCAGAAGTTCAGGAATGGTGACGAAGGTGTACCCCTGAGCCTTCAGGCTTTCGACTATGGCAGGAAGGGCCTGCACCGTGGGACTGCGGTCCCAGCCGTGGCGGGTCTCGAACCCGTCGTGGAGGAGGATTATGCCCCCCGGTTGCGCCTTGCGTATCACACGCCTGGCGATAACGTCAGAGGAGCGGACGTTCGGGTCGTTGGCCGAGATGCTCCAGGCGATGGTGACATACCCCCTTTTTCGCATGCTGTCCAACTCCCAGGGTGTCTTCTGTCCGAAGGGCGGACGGAACAGGCGCGGCTTCACGCCCACCGTCCTGGCGATAACGTCCTGGGCGCGGTCTATCTGGCGGTCCCATTCTACCAGGGCAGTGGCCTTTTTGTGGTCATAGGTATGGTTCCCCAGCGCGTGGCCTTCGGCGATAATGCGGCCGGTTACCTCGGGATAGTACTCTACGTTCTTGCCCAGCACGAAAAAAGTAGCCTTTACATCGTAGCGCTTCAGGATGTCCAGCACCTGGGACGTGTACGGCTCGTTGGGGCCGTCGTCAAAGGTCAAGGCGATGATCTTGGCGGGCGCCTCCGGGGCGGGAACGCCCTTGGTTGGCGCCGGCTCCCGCGAATAGACCCGGCCGAAGACCTGGGAACCAGGCGAAAAGTAGGCGTACACGGACACGGCGATGGCAGCGATGACCACAGGTAACACGGCGGCGTACAGCCAGCGGGGCTGTAGCCGGAAGGTGTCCTCAATCCGTATATCCAGTCGCTCGCCGGCCACGGTCCTTCCGCTAAGCCCGTAAAACAGATTGGCAACCAGCGAATAGTACAGCACGTCGACAAAAACGTATTGCAGGAAGCGGCCGTGAAGCCGGCGTGAGGACACAGAAATAGTTATCCCACCGTCATACACTACCTTGCCAATCTTCTTGAGACGCCCCAGGAAATCATACTCGTCTCCGATGCCGGGAAGGTCAGTGTTGTAGCCCCCGGCCCGGACAAAAGCCTCTCTGCGGTAGCTCAGGTTAGAAGCCAGGATCGTTGGCGGCTGGCCGGTCAACCAGTAGCCGACCTTCTTTGTCAGCCGCCACAAGAAGGAGACCACGTGGACCCAGAGGGGCGGACTCAAGTAACGGACATCCCCGGAGACGGCAACGGCGTCAGGCCGCTCCATGAGGCGTCTTACTATCCGAGCAAGCCAGTCGCGGGGCAGGACAGCATCGGCGTCGGTCTGGATAATTATGTCCCCTCCGGCGGCCTCCACCCCGGCCTGGCGGGCGAAAACTACGCCTTTCCTGGGGCAAGAGATGACTCTGACGCCGAAATCACGGGCCACTTGAGCCGTGGCGTCGGTGGAGGCGTTATCGACAACAATGGTCTCCCATTCCCCTTTGTAGTCCTGGGCCCGCAAGGACCGCAGACAGGATGGAAGATAACGCTCCTCGTTAAAGGCCGGTACGATGACGCTTACCTTCAAACAGTGCTCCCTGTACGTGTTGGCCATGATTGTAGCACTATTGACAGCTTTGTCAAGCGCGCATAGCTGAAGGCGCATAGCTGAAGGCGTTGGTCGGCATTTCAGGGTCTTCGCGTTATTGGGGGACGGCTTCCAAGATTGCGGAAATGTGGGGTGGGTGAAGTGAATCCCGACCCTTCGGTCCGCCCTGAGCGGACCGAAGGGTCGGGACATTTCATTTGAACGGGGGGCGCCCCGATGAATGGCCATCAACTATTTGTGACAATAACGGAATGTATGCGAAGGCCCCGCGAGATCTTGAGCCGCACGCGGCCCCTATTTGCCCCACATCTTGGACAACCATTTGTCCTTGAACAGGTTTGCCTGGCGGGTCTGCTGGTCGGCGTTGGCTACCACGAGGCCGTTGAGGTCCGACCGCGCGGGCTCCGGGGTATAGTCGGTGACGTCGCGCCGCAACGAGGCCATGAAACGCACCTTACCGTGGACGTCCTGGCCTTCCTGGGAGAGCAGCCAGTCCATGAACACCTGGGCTGCATTGGGGTGCGGGCCGTTCTTGATCCGCACCATCGAGATAGTATCACCGGAGATGCCCTCTTTCATCCGTTGCGCCTTTATGGGGGCCCCCTGCCCGACGAAGCGGGTCATGCTGGCGGTGCTGGCGGTCATGGTAAGAGGCAATTCCCCGCGGCTCAACTTCTCGCCCCTCTGGACCTCGCCGGTGACGAACTGCAAGCCCTGCCTGCCCACTGCACGGAGAAACTCCTCATCGACGATCCTGGCATCCAGCAGCGGCAGGAAGTGGTTATATTCAGTGGTGCTCAGGTCCGGGTCGGAGGCCACTATCTGGCCTTTCCACTTCGGATTCAGGAAGTCCTTGAACGTGCGCGGCATATCGGATTCCTTGACCAGCCGCGTATTCACGTATGGAGTGTATACGGTGACGTTATAGGCGATCACGTGGCCATCGGGGTCAGGTGTCAGAGGGCTTGCATACCATACCTCTTTTGCCTCTTTCAGGGCGGGTATGTCCAGGGTAGCCACAGTCGACCCGGCGATCTTGGAGTTCAGGTTGTGCGTTGACGAGCCTTCCTGGATATCAGCAGTGACAGACTTCATCCGTTGCTCGGTCTTGATACGTTCCACCATTTCCGCCCCGCGGCCGGTAACGATCTCGACTTTGATGCCATAGCGCTGTTTGAAGGCCTCGCTCAGGGCCAGCCCCAGGTCGCCGGTAAACGCATAGCTATAGAGAGTGACCGAACCCTCTTTCTTGGCCGCGTCGACTACCTTCTGCCACTCCGTTGATTGCGCATCCGCAGGGGAGGCCACCCGGGGCGCCGTCGTCGGGGCTGATTTGGGTGGCGCCGATACAGGAACGGGCGCGGCGGTGGGCCCGGGAGCGCAGGCGCCCAAGACCAGGAGCAACGCTATCAGTGCCAACCCAATTGTCAATACGGTCCCTTTCATCGAATACCCTCCTCACCTGTTTGCCTGCCCCTGGCCGTCGCCACTACTGTGAAATTGGCCAATCATAGCACGCCAGGTCGTGGGCCGTCAACGGGGTCGCGTGCCCAATCCACCACCTATTCAATCTCAGGAAACGTAAGGTTTATTCACTTACCTGGTGAAACACTGGGCGCTCTACAGACAGGTCCCGACAAGTCGGGATCCCACCGTTCGTATGGCCCCGACAAATCGGGGCCATACCTCTTTTTGGTGGCGGATCAAGGGTGCAAGCTGATGTCTTGAACGGAAAGGCAGGCTCGAATAATTTCCCGAGTTGAGACGGGCCAAAGAATATCTGGCGGAGGTTTTGAGTTCAAGGGCGTTAGCGTCAGCGTTATTGACTGGAAGGAGGCGGCAGCGTCACGGACGCTCCGTCAGTTCGCCCCTACGCTGACGGCGCATGCCGTGCTAAGATAGAGGCAACCGGCCTTAGTGAAGGAGGTCATTATGGCAGACCTGAGAGTTGAGAAACTGGCCCGGGTAATCGTGGACTACTCGGTAGCCGTCCGCGACGGCGACCGAGTGCTGATCAGTGGCAGCACCGAGGCCGCGGCCCTTCTCAAAGAGGTGTACGCCCGGGTGCTGCAGGCGGGGGGCTATCCACTCCTGTGGCCCCTGCTGCCCGGCGCGGAAGAGGTCTTCTACCGTTACGCGTCTGAGGACCAGTTGAGACACGTGCCTAAGCCCTCGGAGCTCATAGTGGAGACCTACGACGTAGAGATCACCATCCTCGCCGAGACCAATACCCGGAGCCTGAGCAACGTGGACCCAGCGAAGACCGTGGCCTTCCAGCAGGCGAGGAAAGGGATCATGCAGACTTTCATGCGCCGGTCGGCGGCCAAAGAGCTGCGCTGGACTCTGGCGCCCTTCCCCACCAACGCCCTGGCCCAGGACGCCGAGATGGGCCTCGGCGAGTACGAGGACTTCGTCTACGGCTCGTGCTTACCGGATATGAACGATCCGGTGGGCTACTGGCAACGCTTCTCGGCCCGGCAGCAGAAGGTGGTGGACTGGCTGAAAGGGAAGCGTCAGGTCCACCTCAAAGGGAGGGAGACCGACCTGCGACTCAGCATCGCCGGGCGCACTTTTGTTAACTGTGATGGTCGCTACAACATGCCCGACGGCGAGGTCTTTACCGGACCGGTGGAGGACAGCGTCGAGGGCCACGTCTACTACTCCTATCCGGCCATCTACGCCGGGCGGGAGGTCACCGGGGTGCGCCTGTGGTTCGAGCATGGCAAGGTGGTCAAAGCCACCGCCGACAAGAACGAGGACTTCCTCAACAAGACCCTTGACACCGATGCCGGCGCCCGCTACGTCGGCGAGTTTGCCATCGGCACCAGCGAGGGTATCAGCCGCTTCACCCGGGAAATACTTTTTGACGAGAAGATAGGGGGCAGCTTCCACATGGCGCTGGGCGCGAGCTACCCGGAGACGGGCGGCAAGAACGAATCGGCCATCCACTGGGACATGATCTGCGACCTGCGGGACGGCGGGGAGATATGGGTGGACGACGAGCTACTGTATAAGAACGGGAGGTTCGCGGTGGAGTACTAGGTCTGGGTGGGCGGCGGGCTTCATCGTTACGTTGTGGACACGTAGGCAGGAATGCAGAATTCCTCATCTCAGGTGTGGCATACGAGGCTTGCGGCCAGGATAACTGGGCCGAGATAACGGTGTTCTTTCGTGGGTAGATCGGGCGGCAGCGGAGGGTCCAAGCGGTCAGGAAGGGGACAAGAGCTACGCCTGGCGCATACAAAGAAAGAGGATTAAGAGGAAGCGCTTGTATCATTTCACACCGGGAACCGGAGCACTACCTGCGGTCTGGAGTGCTAAGCAACTGGGCCTTTGAAGTGCCTCAAAGACCTTGTCGCATGACACGTTCTACGTTTTATACGAAAGCAACTGGCTGGATCTTCCACTGCCCTCGTGAGGATTGCCACATCCACATCGTGCCACGCATGGTGGTTTGTTTCTCGATCAACATGGAGATCGCTGGAGCCAACTGTTCAGGTAACAGTGGGTCTTGCTCATATACCGTCAAAATGCCGCAGTGCGGCGATGGGAGGACGCCCCAAGAATGAAACGTCATCCAAAGCCAATGTAGTCTTCCGAAGTGCCTTCGGTTCTGAGTTATCAATATCCATCCCTTTGCTGTGCACTTCTGAAGCTGAACGGGGTCGGCGGCAGACTGCGCACCAACCTCGGGCGGCAGATGTACGACCAATCCTCTTGACCTTAATAGGTCTCCCAGTTGCAATGGCACGTCTTCGTCCAAGTACACTTCAGGGTTGGGCACCCTATTCACCCCTCGTCACTGAGTTTATCTTCCACCTCTTCGGGGTGCAGCCGCGAAAAAGCTACTGCCGCCTGAACTTCCGCAGGAGTCACGTACCCATTCCAGAGATTGCTGACTTCTTCCGCACTCATATGGCGCTTGGTCACATAAGACACAAGGACCCAGACAGGGATACCCTTCCCTTTAATAACTGGCTCATGACGTTTGCCCGGAGCTGTAGGTATTTCAATGACGTCGTCGAGCAGAGGCTGGCGCGGAAAGAGACTAATCTGCGGTACGGTATTCAGTATTCTATCAAGCTGACTCGGGGCAGTTGTCAATGCAAAACGGGCCGAAGTGTTTGTGGCTCCCCAATACTCCTGAAGGTATCCCGACACGGCTTCATACCATGCCTCGCCACCCCAAAACCCCCTAATCTGAAGAACGCAAATCGCGGCCTCCGCTGCGGCATCAGGAGTCGAAGATCGCCACACTTTCTCACAGGGCTCCCCCCTTCCCCCCGCGATTAGGTCT